>JBFIHC010000098.1:0-11151 GCA_041601995.1 Woeseiaceae bacterium
ATCCGCGTCGTTGCGGATACGCTTCTCGAACAGCTTCGTCGCCCGCTCCATCGCGGGGTCGATGTATTTTTGCTCGCGATCCTGCAGCGTGACGGTATGGCCGCGCAGCGCGCACCACGCCGCAATGTCGCCACCCATCACTCCGGCACCCACGACATGCACGTGCGAGATCCGCGTCGAGGCCTTGCCCCCCTGGCCCTTGAGCTTGTTTTGCAGGAAGAACACGCGCACGAGGTTGCGTGACGTGCTGGTGCACATCAGCTCGGCGATCGAGCGCGCTTCGGCCTCGTAGCCGGTTCGCGTCGACGCGCCGTGGCGGGACCACAGCTCGATCATCGCGTACGGCGCCGGATAGTGTTCCTTGCGCGCCCTGCCGGCCACCTGCTTGACCAGCACATTGCGGATGAACGGCCTGACGGGCGCCAGGTTGAGCAGGCGCTCGACCAGCGGCGCTTCGGCTTTTGGCGGCCTGGCGTCAATCATTGCCTGCGCCGCCGCGCGCCAGTCGGCCGCCGTGGTGATCTTGTCGACGAGCCCGATCTTGCGTCCCTTGTCGGCGGTGATCGGCTTGCCGGTGAGCATGAGCTGCATGGCTGGCCGCACGCCGGCAATCCGGACCGCCCGGACCGTGCCGCCGAATCCCGGGTGAATGCCGAGCTGGACCTCGGGCAGGCCGAGGATCCGCTTATCGCTCTCGATGGCGACACGATAGTCGCACGCCATCGCCAGTTCGAGGCCGCCGCCCAGTGCAAACCCGTTGATCGCGGCCACGGTCGGACAGGGCAGGGCCTCGAGCTGGTCGAGCACCTGCTGGCCGAGCCTGATCAGCTCGTAGGCCTGTTCCGGGTTCTCGATCCGGGTGAATTCGTTGATGTCCGCACCCATCACGAAGCCGTTGCTCTTCCCCGAGTGGATGACGATGCCTTTTGGCGGTTGTTTCGCCAGCGGCTCGATGAGCTGGTGCAGCTCCCTGAGAACCTCGCCTGACAACACGTTGGCGCCACCGTCGGCCTTGTCAATGCACAACCAGACGATACCGTCGTCGCCCGTTTCCGATGTCCAGTGTTTGAGCGTCATGATTTTTTGGTCACCTCGAAGTCGCAAATGAGGGGCAGGTGATCCGAGAGCCGCACGTCGGGAATCTCGAAACTGTTTACTTCGATGCCTTCCTGGTAGAGCACGAAGTCCAGTTCCTTGCGTGGCGCCCGGCTCGGGTAGGTGGGTATTCCGTCGACATTGGCGGACCTCAGGCCCGCCGCCCGCAGGAACAGGTAGATCTCGTTTTCACCCCAGAAGGTATTGAAATCGCCAGCGACGATCACCGGTTTCTCCGTCGCCTCGATCAGTTCGTGCAGGTGCCGCAGCTGCAAATGACGGTGCCGGTATTTCAGCGACAGGTGCACGAGGAACACGGCGAAGTCCTCCATCTCGAGCTCGATGATCAGGCGCTTGATGCCGGTATCGAAATAATGGAACTTCTCGCCATGAACCCACTGAGCCGCCATGAAGGCATTTCCCTGCTTGCGCACGATCGGCAGTACCTGGTTGATCGACTTGCTGCCGTACTTGGTCTCGTAAGACGTGTTCATGCGCAGGTCGGCGGCAATCTTCTCGGCCTGGTTGACCATGCGGCTGCGGATCGAACCGGTATCGACTTCGATCAGCCCGACGATGTCCGGATCGACGTCCTTGATGAAGCGCGTGATCTCCGGGAGGACACTCTGGTTACCCAGCACGTAGCCCGCACCGGGCAACGGCATATGCATGCTGGCACCGCCGCCGACGGCGTATCGAATGTTGTAGAGAAGGAGTCGCATGCGCGTGGCTAAGATACCGAAACGTCGCTGGCATGCAACCAGAATCCTGCAGTCGTGATCCCGGTCTCACGATGCAGCCCCGAATTGGCTAGAATCGTCCTGCAAATGCCACGAGCGGAGGCTACCGTGTCCGAGAGCAATCCCATCCGGGTTTTCGTTACCCATGCGTTCCAGGAAACGGATGATTACTTGCGGGTATTCGAGTTCCTGGAGAGCGTCGATCGCTTCTTCTACCTGAACGTCAGCAAACCCGACAACGTGCCGACGACCGGCGGGATCGAGGCCATCAAGGACGAACTGATCCGCCAGATCAAGGAGGCCGAGACCGTCATCGTGCTGCCGAGCCTTTTCGAGGAGAAAGAGAGCCTCGCCCGGTTCCTGATGGACGCGGCCGATGCGAACTCGAAGCCGATGATCGCGATCCGGCCATTCGGCGGCTTGCTCGAAACGCCGCAGGCCGTGGTCGACCGGGTGCAAGAGCACATCGAGTGGAACGATCGGGAAATCGTCGACGCGCTGAAGCGCCAGGCGCGCAACGAGGACACGGCGCGGTGGGAGACGATCGACTTCCCGGGCTGGGATGCAAGCGGTGAAATTGATGATAAAACATAGATTTATCGTCTTTTAATAAAGCTATTTGGGTATGCCCGCCATCATCGCACACCGCGGCGCCTCCGCTTACCTGCCGGAACACACG
Organism: Woeseiaceae bacterium; assembly: GCA_041601995.1. GTDB lineage: Bacteria > Pseudomonadota > Gammaproteobacteria > Steroidobacterales > Woeseiaceae > UBA1847. The sequence continues at coordinate 2,515 of JBFIHC010000098.1, forward strand.
CTGCCGGCAAAAGCGCTGGCCTACGCGATGGGCGCCGATTTTCTCGAACAGGACGTGGTGGCCACGCGGGACGACCAGCTTGTGGTATTGCACGACATCCATCTCGACCGGGTCACGGACGTGGCCGCACGATTCCCCGGGCGGGGGCGTGACGATGGACGCTACTACGTCCGGGACTTCGACCTGGCCGAGATACGCTCACTCAGCGTCACGGAACGTCTCGATAACGAGGGAGAACCCGTGTATCCCGGGCGGTTTCCGCCGCACAGCAGCCGTTTCGCGGTGCATACGCTCGCTGAGGAGCTCGAATTCGTGCATGGCCTCAACAAGGCCACGGGCGGTTCCGCTGGCGTTTATCCGGAGATAAAACGCCCCGCATGGCACCGGGAGCAGGGGATCGACCTCAGTGCCGCAGTGCTCGGGGTGCTCGCGGCACACGGCTACGAGGGCCCCGACGACGCGGTGCTCGTGCAGTGTTTCGATGCAGAGGAGTTGCGGCGGCTGCGCGCCGAGCTCGGCTGCAGCATGCGCCTCGTCCAGCTCATCGGCGACAATAGCTGGGAGGAGGCAGAGACCGACTACGATGCGCTGTGCAGCGAACGCGGTCTCGCGGAGCTGACTAAGACCGCGGATGCCATCGGACCGTGGGTCAATCGACTGTACTCGGCGGACGGCGACGGCGTACCGCCACGCTCGACGGGTCTCGCCGAGCGCGCCCACAGCGCCGGTCTCCTCGTCCATCCCTACACCTTCCGCGCCGACGACCTGCCCCCCGGATTCGGTAGTTTTGCCGAGATGTTGCGGTATTTCTGCGTCGAACTGGCGGTCGATGGCCTGTTCACGGATTTCCCGGACCGGGTTCGGGAGTTCCTCGAGCGCTGAGAAAGGTCATTTTTTGCGGGCCGCCGCGAGGGAAAATCCCCATGCCCGGCTCCGACGCGTAATGCGGCACTGCTGCAGGCCGCAGTCACCGATCAGAAACCGGTACCCGAATGACGCTTTATGCGATGAAGCACGGAGCGATGCGGCCCTGGACAACCGCGTTGATCGCGGCCTATTGCGCACTGCTCGCCGGGCCGCGCGCCGCGCTCGCGCGATGCGTGGAAAGTGGGCATCGAGCCGGTTACAGGCAACGAGCCGCAGAAGGGCACGCTACCGGCGATCCGCAGCGGCGCCCTCGCGACGAGCGGCGATGCCCGCCGTTTCCTGCTGAAAGACGGCGTCCGCTGCAGCCATATCCTCGACCCGCGGAGCGGCTGGCCGGTCGAAGGTGCGCCCCGGTCGGTGACGGTTGCCGGGGACACCTGCACCCGGGCCGGCATGCTCAGCACGCTGGCGATGCTGAAGGGGTATACTGCCGAGGCGTTTCTCGGCGGCGTAGGGGTACGGTACTGGTGCCGGCGCTGATCGCAGGCGATCATGCATGTGCTAATTTACATTAATAAAAATAAATAAATAACTGTTTTAAAAAGCTTTTATAATTTATATATGGACGGCGCTCGAGCATCACCAGCGCCGATGCCCGGTACCGGGCCCTGTGCAGACTGAGAACTCCGTCCTTTTCTAATGCCTGAAAGCGAATGATCATTAGCTGATGTTCGTCGAGCTTCCGCAGAACTTGATCCTCATGACCGTTGGAGCATTCCTGCTCGGGTGGGTCCTGTCGTCGATCGGATCCCGGATGGGCTCCTCGAAACGTGCCACGAAAAGGGATCCTCGCGACGACCGTATCCGCTCGCTCGAGGCCGAATTGCGCATTGCGCAGACCGAGCTGGGGCAGTTGAAGGAAAGTGCCGAACAGCTCGAGAAGGACCTGGAAACGGCGCAGGCGGCGGTCGAAAAGCGCGACAAGGTCATCAGCCACCAGCAGCGCCGCGTCGATGAACTCAAGAATGACCTGAAGGACTCGGTGATGAAGACCCGTGAGCTCCGCGCCGAGCTCTCGAATCGCGCCGAGGAAAGCGTGCGTTCGGAGGCCAAGCTGCGCGAGGTAGAAACCGAACTTTCGGTCGCGCAGGCGTCTACCGACATGATAGCGACCGGCGTGCTCGACTATTCGCTCGCGCCGGATGCGGAAGACGACGACATCCCTCCGGTCGGCGCCACCAAGACGGCCTCCTGAGCCGACTAGCGCCCGCCGGGAGGCGCGGCCGCGCTCACCGACACCGCGAGGCCCGTACGACGCCACGCGAAGAACACGACCACGAAATACGCCTGCATCATCAGGGATGACAGCCATTCGATGCTGTTTTCAAGAGCATCCGCGGTTTCGTACGGCAGGACCGATTTCTGCGCCAGGTTGAGCAGGCCGAATGCAAATGGCATCAGGCATAGCGCCAGCATCGCGGCTGCCATGCGCCGCAGCACGCGGTCACCCAGGGCCACGCAGATTCCCCGAAACGAGAGGGCGAGGAACAGTTGCGCGAGCACCGTGCCGAGGAAATAAAAATAGATGCCGAAGCGCCGCATGAACTCGTAGAACGGCTCCTGCGTGCCGAGAAAAGTGACGTACACAATCAGGGCAATCGCACCGACCATCCCGGTCACGAAAATCGACCAGACGGCATGGCCATGCCCGTCCGGGTCCAGTGCCCGCAGCCATTTCACCGAGAAATACCAGAAGATGGGAAGGGCAACCGCCATGGCCATTTCGACGGCTTTGAAAAGGAAGCTCGCGGGCGGATATCGCCCGGTGGCACTGATTGACGTGCAACCGTCGAAGTAGGGGACGCAGGGCTGCAGGTAACCGTACTCGATCGCGATCAGGTAGGCGACGTGGACGCCGATCAGCGGCACCAGGGCGATGAACAGCGGCAGCCATCGGATAAGCATGGAACAAGGATAACGGATAGCGCTAAAATAATCGGCTGTCGCCTCGGAATACCGCCAAGTAACCAGGGATCTCCTATGCCGATCGTCTCGCCGCAGCTGCCAACGGCGGCGCACTGTATCCTGCAGGGCGCGGAGGGGCATTCGGGGTGCTGAACGCCATCCTGCTCGCCGGCTGGTCTACCGAAATGATGTTCGCCGTCCATCGCCGTGGCACGCAGCCGCACCCCGTGATGACCGCGTGGAAACGGGCAAGCGACGCAGGGGAAATCCGCAAGCTCGGGTGGCGCTGGCGTGTGATCGTTCGCGAAGCACCGGAATCGCGGTTCGCCCGGGATACCGCGAGGTGATCCGCCGTTTTGCCGTCGCGGCCATTGCCTCGGTCGTCTGCGCTTGCATCGCGGCAGGCGCGTACGCAGCATCGCCGGTCGAGACCGCGAAGTCCGAACGCCGGCCTGTCGTGCAGGTCGTCAATGTCAGCGGCACCGTCACGTCGCCGCAATCGGCATTACTCTCGCCCGCTATCGGTGGCCTCGTTGAAGCGACGCTGGTCGACGCCGGTGACCGGGTAGAGGAGGGCGACGTTGTCGTGACGCTCGACAGCGAACTCGCGCGCCTGACGCTCGAGCGGGCCACCGCCGAGCAGGCACAGGCGCAAATCGCGCTCGACGACGCGAAACGGCGGCTGCAGGAAGCGGAGAAAGTCGGGCCGCAGCGCGGCATCGCGGAGACCGAAATCAGATCTTTGCAAGCCGAGGTCACGCGCGACGAAGCCGCGCTCACGGCGGCGGCTGCCGCCGCCCGGCAACAGCAGGCGATCGTGCGCCGCCATGCGGTGCGCGCGCCTTTCACGGGCGTCGTCAGCGAGCGCCTGGCGCAGGTCGGCGAATGGGTGAATCCCGGCGACCGCCTCGTGGAACTCGTCGCAACCGAGGGGCTGCGCTTCGACTTCCGCGTACCGCAGAGTTACTACGCGCGGCTCGATGACCAGACCCGCGTCGACCTGAGCCTGGACGCCGTGCCGGACGAAGTGGTGGCCGGGCGCGTGCACTCGATCGTCCCGGTCAAGGACCCGGGCGCCAGGACGTTCCTGCTGCGAGTGGTCACAGATGCGCAACACAGCCTGCCGGTCACGCCCGGCATGTCGGCCCGTGCCGCCATAAGGATCGACACGGGCCGCGAGGCCGTGGTGGTGCCGCGGGACGCGGTCCTGATGTACCCGGACGGCCGCAGGACCGTGTGGATCGTGGAAACGGAGGACGGTAAGCGGGTGGCGCACGAAAAGCGCATCGACGCCGGACTGGAATTCGAGGGACTCGTCGAGGTGCGCAGCGGCCTGGATGCCGGGCTCGACGTGGTAACGCGCGGCAACGAAGCCCTGCGTGACGGCGAAACCGTAATACCGAAGTGAGCACGGCGAGCGACGACAAGGGACTCTTCGGAGTGATCGTCAGTAACGGTCTGCTGATGACCGTTGGTGCACTGATACTCACCGTGCTCGGCGTGCTGGCCGCGTTTCGCATCCCCATCCAGATGATTCCCGATCTCGAGGTACGCACGATATCCGTACGGACATCGTGGCCCGGCGCCACGCCGCAGGACGTCGAGAAGGAAATCCTCATCGAGCAGGAGGAATACCTGCGCACGATCCCGAACCTGCAGCGCCTCGAAGCGACCGCGTCGAGCGGCTCCGCCGAGATCGAACTCGACTTTCCGTTCGGCGTCGACATCACCGAGACACTGATCCGCGTGAACAACGCACTGAACCAGGTGCCGTCGTACCCGATCAATGTCGACGAGCCGCGCGTGTACGCGAGTTCGTTCTCCGCGAACTCGTTCATGTACTTCTACATTTCGCCGCTGCCGGGCAATCCGCGTCAGCTCGACATGGACATGATGCGCGACTTCATGGAGGACAATGTCCGCACGCGCTTGTCCAACGTGCCCGGTGTATCCGAGGTATCGGTACGCGGCGGAGCAGAGCGGCAGATCCGTATCCTCCTCGACCCGGCGCGGCTGGCCGATCGCGGCCTCACGATCACCGCCGTGCGCGATGCCATCCGGCGGCGTAACCAGGACGTGTCCGGCGGCCAGATCGATTCCGGCAAGCGACGTTACCTGCTGCGTACCGTCGGTCGCTTTCAGGATGTCGACCAGCTGCGCGACCTGATCGTGGACAGGCGAGGGAATGCCACCATCCGCCTGTCGGACATCGCCGAAATCGAACTCGACCATTTCGAGATCGACAGCCTGTCGTTCGTCAACGGCAAACCGATCCTGTTCCTCGCGGTGAGCCGCGAGGCGGGCTCGAACGTCATCGACATCAAGTACGCGATGTTCGATGCCGTCGAACAGCTGAACGAGGAACTGCTGCAGCCGGCAGGCATGGAGATGGGTCTGATCGCGGAAGACGCCGGCTACGTGGAAGCCTCCGTCCGCAACGTCTGGTTCAACCTCGGGATCGGCGCCATCCTGGCCACACTCGTCATGTACCTGTTCCTGCGCTCCGCGCGCGCGACCCTGGTCGGCATCATCGGTATACCGATCTGCACCATCGCCGCGTTCCTCGGGCTGCTGGCCGCCGGCCGCACGATCAATGTCATCTCGCTCGCGGGCATCGCGTTTGCGATCGGCATGACACTGGACAACAGTATCGTGGTCATCGAGAGCATCGAGCTTGCGCGGCGGCGCGGGCTGGACCGATTCCGGTCGGCGGTGGAAGGCGTGCGCAATGTCTGGCCGGCGGTGCTGGCGTCGACGCTGACCACGATCCTCGTGTTTGCGCCCGTACTCTTCATCGTGGAGGAAGCAGGGCAGCTGTACTCCGATATCGCGATCGCCATTTCCGCCTCGATCATGGCGTCGATGCTGGTGGCGATCGCCCTGATCCCCACGGCCAGTGCACGGCTCGACTTCGGCGGCACGGGCAGGCCCGCCGGCTCCGACCTGCGTGACGCAGTGGTAAGCCGGGTCGACTCGCTGATCAGCACGTCGCGGCGGCGATTGACGACGATCGCGGCAACCGTGTTGCTGAGCCTCGCGGTTATCTTCTTCCTGACGCCCGCGGCGGAATACCTGCCGGAGGGCGAAGAGCCGAAGACCTTCGCCGCCATGAGCGCGCCGCCGGGTTACAACCTCGAGACCATGGCCGCGATCGGGCTCGAGATCCAGGACTATTTCCTGCCCTACGTCGGCGACGACCCGGAGCGATTCGAGCGCGGCGAAACCAGCGTGCCGGCCATCAAGTATCTCAACCTCAGCATCAATGCCGGGCGCGTGCGCATCATCTCCGAGCCCGTGAATCAAAGGCACATCGACGAGCTGATGGACGCGATCACCGGCGTCTACGATACGTATCCGGGCATGCGCGCTTTCGCCGCCAGGGGCTCGATCATCACCAGCAATGACGGCGGCACGCGCAGCATCAACCTCGACATCTCGGGGCCCAGCCTCGCGGTGATCTACGACGTCGCGCTGGCGACCTACCGGCGCGCGCAGGACGTCTTCGGCAACCCCCGAATCCAGTCCAGCCCGTCGTCACTGACGCTCGCGCAGCCGCTGGTCGAAGTGCGGCCCGACTGGGACCGCGCGAGCGAGGTCGGCATGAACGCCGGCGACATCGGCTACACGGTCGCCGCACTCACGGACGGCGCGTTCGTCGACGAGTTCTTCCTCGAGGACGACAAGATCGATATCTACCTGTTCGGCAGCGAAGGCGGCGCGGCGAGTCTCGACACGCTCGCGCAGCTCCCCGTTTACACGCCGCAAGGCAGCGTGTTGCCACTGTCGGCACTGGCGAGCATTCGGGAAACGGTGGATACGAACACGGTCAGGCGCATTAACGGCCAGCGTACCGTTACGCTGAACATCATCCCGCCAGCTTCTGTGCCGCTCGAGACCGGCGTGCAGATCGTCCGGCAGGATGTTATCGGGGCACTGATCTCTAGCGGCGCAATGCCGGCGGGCGTAAACGTGTCGATTTCAGGGGCGAGCGACCAGCTCGACGCGACGAAGGCCGCCCTGGCAGCCAATTACCCGGTTGCGCTGGTTATCGTGTTCCTGCTGCTGGTCGCCATTTTCAAACACTGGGGCTACCCGCTGCTGATCATGACCACGATCCCGCTGGGCATCGCGGGCGGCATTGTCGGTCTCGTGCTCATGAACGCCGTGGGCTCGGCATTGCCCCTGATCGGGCTGGACGAGCTTCACCAGCCCTTCGACATGATCTCGATGCTCGGCTTCCTGATCCTTATGGGGACCGTCGTCAACAACCCGATTTTGATCGTCGACCAGGCAAAGCGACTCATGGAGAAGGGCGGCAGCAGCCCCCGCGAGGCGGTTCGCGAAGCCGTGGCCCTGCGCTTCCGGCCCATTGCCATGTCCACGCTGACGACCATCTGCGGCCTGTCGCCCCTGGTGTTCATGCCCGGCGCAGGAACCGAGCTCTACCGTGGTGTAGGCGCGATCGTCCTGTTCGGCATACTCGGCGCCGCCATCGTGTCGCTGACGATGCTCCCGGCGCTCACGGTCACCGCGCTGGAGTGGCGCAAGCCGCGCCCGACGCGGGAGAGACTCCGGCAAGCCGCATAACGATCCAGTCCGGAGCGATCCTTCCTTCTGCTTCGCAGCGACGCGTCGGCGGCGCCAAGCCGCGTTTTACCGGCGCATTATGTGACCCTAATCACGCTCCCTGGCGTGCACGCGCAGGGACCTGCACCTCCGTCAAGACGCGTCGCCTGCTTCAATGCGCATGTCACCCTCGAAGGAGCAGGGTCATGGATCGCAAGTCGCTGATTGCTTTTGTTGCCATATTCCTGCTGGCCGCGGGCATCGGCTTCGTCGCCTGGTCCGACCAGGAACGGGGCGATTCAGCAGAAGACCCGAATAAGGCCTCGTTCATTCAGGAATAGCCGTCCGGCGCGACTACCGTATTGACCTTAACGGAACCCGGCAGGGCGGCCGGCCGAACATTGCTCGCTAACGGACATCCGTAATTTAACATAATATACATTATACGCATAACCCTGCCTTTTGACGCTAGCCCCTGAAACGCCTGTAAATGCAAAAGAGCCCCGCAATTGCGGGGCTCCATGGTCGGATCTGGCCGCTCTGTTTTCAGTGATGCCCGGTATCAAAATGGTGACACGCAAAGTAACCGGGAACAGCCAGCGCGTCCCAGGTGTCGAGCCCATCCTGCGGACACGGTTGACCGCCGTAAATGTCAGCGCGAAGCAATTGCTCAGTTCCGAGAAACTCACTGCCGTCCTCGGAAAACACCTTGACGGGTATCGAGCGATGACCCAACTTGCGCTCCAGCAAGCAGTGAATCCACAAGTTGGGGCCCGCGGGAAAACACGCATAGCCGGCCCTCACAAGTTGATCGCTGGTCAGGCCTCCTGCTGTTGCAGCACCTCCGAAGACACTTACCGTCAAGAATAATCCCAACGCCATCTGCAAGATTTTTCTACTCATCTCGATTTTCTCCCTCTATCTGGCTTTTTTTTGTTTTCCCCGGGACCGATTCAGGCAGTACCGGGTTACCGATAAGTTTAGTCGCTGACCAGACATCCGCAGAATGTTTTACATAATGAATTACCCCGGTAGTCAGCATCGTGCATTGCCTCGATCCGCTTTTCGTAACCCGTGACTTTGCACCGAAGCGCTGCTCAGACTTGTCGCTTTTGACCCCGCATTTTGGCGTCCATGCCCAGTTCCGAGGCTATCCTCTCGATCCACTGGCTCCGGGTCGGCGGACCGGACGCCGTCTGCGAGTGCCAGTTTTCGCCACAGGCATCGCCCGAGTTGCTC
>JBFIHC010000099.1:0-11039 GCA_041601995.1 Woeseiaceae bacterium
AACAGCTTTACAGCCAGTACGAGGTCAACCTGGTCGTCGATAACGCCAATGCCGAGAGCGCGCCGGTCGTCTACGAGGCAAACCCCAACTACCCGAACATCATCGGCCGCATCGAACACCGTGCGGAAATGGGCACGCTGATGACGGATTTCCGGCTGGTGCGCGGCGGCGCGCTGCTGCAGGCGAACGGCGGCTACCTGGTCCTCGACACGCGCCGCATGCTCAGCCGGCCGTTCGTGTGGGAGGCGCTCAAGCAGGCGCTGTTTGCCAGGAAGGTATGTATCGAGACGCCGGGCGAATCGTGGGGCTTCGCCAGCACGACGACGCTGAAGCCCGAGCCGATCCCGCTGGATGTGACGGTCATTCTCATCGGGGAGCGCTGGCTGTATTACCTGCTGAGTCATTACGACATCGAGTTTGGCAGCCTCTTCAAGGTGGCCGCGGACCTCGACGACGATCTCGAGCGCAGCGACGCCAACGTCGAGCAGTACGCGAGGCTGGTTGTGCGCCAGGCCGAGGCCCGGAAGTTACTGCCGTTCAACACGGCGGCCGTGGAGCGAGTCATCGAGGAGCGGGCGCGCTATGCGGAAGACAGCGAGCGCCTGTCGATGCACATGAGTTCGCTCGACGACCTCATCGAGCAGGCGGACTACTGGGCGCGGCAGCGCAACGGCTCGGAGGTCGACGCCCGGGACGTCGAGAAATCGGTAAGCGAGCGGCGCCGCAGGCTGGGCCGGATGCAGTCGCGGGTCGTCGATGCGATCAGCCGCGAAACGCTGCTGATCGATACCAGCGGCGAATGCGTCGGCCAGGTGAACGGCCTCTCCGTTACCGATCTCGGCGAGTTCCGGTATGGCCATCCGGTCCGCATCACCGCCACGACGCGCATCGGCACCGGCGATGTCGTGGATATCGAGCGCGAAGTCGAACTCGGCGGCGCCATTCATTCCAAGGGCATGATGATCCTGTCTTCGGCGCTGTCGGCGCGCTACGCGCCGGACCTGCCGCTGTCGCTGCGTGGCAGTGTCGTTTTCGAACAGTCCTACGGCGGCGTCGAGGGCGATAGCGCGTCGGTGGCCGAGTTGTCCGCGCTGCTGTCGTCGCTCTCCCGCCTGCCCATCCGGCAGTGCATTGCAGTAACGGGTTCCGTCAACCAGCTGGGCCGCGTGCAGGCGATCGGTGGCGTCAACGAGAAGATCGAGGGTTTCTATGACGTCTGCCGCGAGCGCGGGCTCGACGGGTCTCATGGTGTCATCATCCCGCGGGACAACGTAAAGCACCTGATGTTGCGTGAAGATGTCGTGGATGCTGTCAAGCGGGATGCGTTTCACGTATTCGCCGTTCGTTACATTGACGAAGCGATAACGATCCTTACCGGCGTCGATGCCGGGGAGCGGGCCGACGACGGGAACTTCCCGGAAGGCTCCGTGAACGCGCTCGTCGAGCGCCAGCTTGTCGAGTACGCCACGGCCCGCAAGAGCTTCGCGAGGGAGGCGGTACAGGTTGACGAAGACTGAGATGAAGCTGCGTATCGTAATCGCGGTCACCGAGACCACGCCTGTCGCGCGGCTGTGGGAAACCGCATTGCGACTGCTGCGGGAGACGCCCGCGGACCTCGCCGCGCTCTACCTGCAGGATGATCGCTGGTACCGCGTTGCCAGCCTGCCGTTTACCCGCGAATTCCTGCGCCGGGGCGGTATGCCGGTGGACTTCACGCAACAGCGTGCCGAGCAGGTCAGCCGGGAGCGGGCAGCGCGCGTGCAGGAGGCGATTCGCAAACTGGCCGCCGAGTCGAAGCTGGAACCGGTATTCGAGAGCCTGAGCGAATCGGATGCCGCGCGCCTTCGGGAATTCATCGGCAGCCGTGAGAACATCTTCGTGGCGCCGTCCTTCATCAGCACGCGGCCGATCTTTTCGGTGCTGTCGGAAATGCAATGCAGGGTCGAGCTGGTAGAGGCCGACGAAGAAGTGGAAAAACCGGTCTACACGCTCTCCTGGCCCTGAGAACCGGACGAAGTCACCGTTACCGGCGTCTTCATGATCACTTCGCGATGCGGGAACGGGATCTTGATGTCGTTCTCCTTGAACGCATCCCAGAGCGCCATCATCACCTTGCCGCGGATATTGGTAAGGCCCTGCTGCGGATCTTCGATCCAGAAGCGCAACAGGAAGTTGATCGACGAATCGCCGAATTCGGTCATCCAGCAGACGGGTTCGCGGTACTTGGCCACCACGCGATCGACTGACGCGGCGGCCGCGATCGCGATGTCGACCACCTCGTGCGGGTCGGAATCATAGGCCACGCCGAACGACACATCGAGACGCACGTACCTGTCCGAAAACGACCAGTTGATCACCTGGGTCGTGATGAAGTCCTCGTTCGGGATCAGGTACTCGCGGCCGTCGCGGGTGACGACGGAAACGAAGCGCGCGCGCAGCTCGCGGATCCAGCCGAAGGTCTCGCCGACCGTGATCGTGTCGCCCGGCTTGATGGACTGGTCGAGCAGGATGATCATGCCGGAGATGAAGTTCGACACGACTTTTTGCAGGCCGAAGCCGATACCGACGCCGACGGCACCCGACAGGACCGTCAACGCGGTCAGGTCGATGCTCAGGCTCTGCATCGCGACCATCACCGCAAAAACGATGAGCGCGATGCGCAGGATCTTGCCAAGCAAAACGCGCAGCGACGGTGTCAGTTCGTCGACCCGCTGAATTCTGTTATCGAGGAAATTACCGGTTTTGAAAGCCGCCCACATCAGCACGCTGACAAACACAACGGCCTTGATCGCATTCAGCACCGAGAACCGCATCTCGCCGACGTTGAAGCCGATACCGTCCAGGATTGCAGCTATGTCATCGACGATGCCCAAAATCGATGCGGCCACGAAGACCCAGACGATGAGGGCGAATCCTCGCCGGATCAGACGCTTGCGAATCGCGTGGGAGGCGACCGAGATCGACAGCCACGCGGCCGAGAGCAACATGGCGCTGTAGATCAGGTAGTTCTTCTCGGGCCAGGGCGCAATGGACGTAGCCAGGTACGCGACGCCGAGGAGCAGGACGAAGAACAGCCATTCCATGCGCCGCAGGAACGCCACGATGAGGCGCAGGGTGCCCGGCATGCCCCTGATCTTGCGGGCTTGTTTCTCCAGCAGCGGTTCGACGCGGTTGGAAATGAACCAGGCGGGCACGAACAGCAGGGCGATCAGGCCGACCTGGAACAGCAGTTCGGGCTGGCTCATGTAGCCGAGTGCGACGTTCCAGTACTCGAGAGCCTTTACCTGCAGTTCTTCGAAATTCAAGTTTCGGGCTCCTGGCGGACGGATCAGTGGTGTGAGTGCGGGCCGGGCGACATCAATGCCGAAATCGGCATGAAGAGCGTGAGTATACCGAGCATGACGATCAGGAAACCAGCGCCAAGCCGGGTGCGCCTGTCCTGCATCAACTGGGCGAGGCGCGCCGCGCCGAGTCCGGTCAACAGCATGGCCGGCGTCGTGCCGGCCCCGAACGCCACCATGATCAGCGCGCCGTCGACGCCGTGCAGGCTCGTCGCGGCGACCAGCAGCACGCTGTAGACCAGCCCGCAGGGCAGCAGTCCCCACAGCAGCCCGAGCCCCAGTGCCCGCGGCAGGCTGTTCACCGGCAGCAGGCGTCCCGCAAGTGGCGACATTCGTGCCCAGACCATGCCGCCGACCCGTTCCAGGCTATTGAGCGCCCGGAGGTTAAAGGCGATCTGCAGGCCGATGAGGACGATGATGCCGCCGGCGACCAGGCGCACCGGCTTGCCGAGCGACGGTGTCAGGCCGACGACGCGGCTGCCGAGCGCGGCGACCGCGAATCCCAGAATCGCGTAGCTCGCGAGCCGCCCGGCATTGTAGGCCAGCGCCATCGGTAGCTGCCGGCGCAGGCCACGGACGCTGGAATGCAGCGTGAACAGGCCGGAAATGCCGCCGCACATGCCCAGGCAGTGCGCGCTGCCGAGGAGCCCGGTGAGGAACGCCGTTGCAAGTGCCGCAACGAGATCCGTCATTCCTTCCTGTCTTCCGGGGGACGCTCGTCGTCGTCCATGATCACGCGCACGGCCGGCGTGTCGAGATCGTCGAACTGGCCGCTGCCCACGGCCCAGAAGAAGGCCCACACCGCACCGGCGAGCAGCAGCAGGGCGAGAGGAATCAGCAGGTAGAGGATGTTCATCGAATACGGCTCAGGCGCAGGGCATTGAGAACCACGACCAGCGAGCTCGTGCTCATGCCGATCGCGGCAAGCCACGGCGGTACGAATCCGGCCGCGGCGAGCGGTACCGCCGAAACATTGTATACGATTGCCCAGGCCAGGTTTTGGCGCACGATCCGCATCGTGCGCCTTGCGGCCTGCATCAGTGTCACGATCGGTTGCAACGAATCGCCGAGCATCAGCACATCGGCGCTCGATTGCGCGAGCGATGCGGCATGGGACGGTGCGATCGAGACGTCCGCGCCGGCGAGCACCGGCGCATCGTTGATACCGTCGCCGACCATCACGACGATTTCGCCCTGCTGCTGCAGTTCATCGATGCGTGCCAGCTTGTCGTCCGGGGTGCAGCCGGCGCGCGCATCGCCGATGCCGAGGGTCGCGGCCGTGCGCGCGACGGGAACCTCGCTGTCGCCACTCACGAGCGACAACGAGTAACCCATTTTTTCCAGATTTTTCAGTGTATTAGTTGCATCTTCGCGCATCGTGTCGGCAATCGTGAAGGCTGCGACGACGCGCTCCCCGGCGCCCAGGAACACCTGCGTCGTGGCGTCGTGCGGCGGCATCGGGGCCGTGCCCGGCACGAAACCGGCCTTGCCGAGTTTCCAGCGGCGGCCATCGATCGTGCCCTCGACGCCCGAACCGACGCGGATTTCGAGGGCGTCGGCCGTGAGCCCGGACTCGTGACGGGCGAACGCGCGCGCAATCGGGTGCGTCGAAGCGACTTCGAGCGCGGCGGCGATCCCCAGGCATTCCTGCTCGGTGAAGCCCGGGTCGTGCGCGACGGTCTCGACGACTTCGGGCATGCCACGCGTCAGTGTGCCGGTCTTGTCGAATACGATGTGGGTCGCCCTCGACAATGCCTCGATCGCGTTGCCGTTGGTCACCAGGAGATGCAGGTCGGACAGGCGGCTGCCGGCAGCCGCAAACGCCGCCGGTGTCGCGAGTGCCAGTGCGCACGGGCAGGTAACGACCAGGACCGACAGCGTCACGACGAACGCGCGATCCGGGTCGATCAGGTACCAGCTGACTGCCACCGCCGCGGCAAGGACAAGAATGGCGACCACGACGTAGCTCGCAATACGATCCGCGAGCTGCACGAATGCGGGCCGTGCATAGCGCGCTCTCTCGCTGAGCCGCCCGATCGTGCCCAGTGTCGTGTCCGTCCCCGTCATCTCGACATGCATCTCCACGATGCCGTCGAGGTTGACGCTGCCGGCCACGACAGAGTCGCCGCCGGATTTTTCCTGCGGCCTGGACTCCCCCGTGAGCATCGATTCGTCGACGCTCGTGCGGCCTGCCGCGATCGAGCCGTCAGCCGGGAACGATTCACCGGCGCGAATCAACACGATATCCCCGGCAGCGAGCTGCGCCACCGGCACCTGCGTGCGCCGGTCGCCGTCGAGACGCGTTGCGGTATTGGGCAGCAGTGATGCCAGCGCGGAGCTGCGGTCGACCGACCGGTGCCGCGCGCGCATCTCGAGGTAACGCGCCACCGTGAGGAAGAAGACGAACATCGTGACCGAGTCGTACCAGACGGCCGGGCCGTTGGTATAGGTCGCGTACACCGATGCGACGTACGCGCTGCCGATGGCGACCGAAACCGGGACGTCCATGCCCGGTCGTCGCGCGCGCAGGCCGCGGACCGCACCGGCGAAAAACGGCCGCGCGGAATAGAACACGACGGGCGTCGTCACGAGGAATGAAACCAGTCGCAGGAAGCGCTCCATATCGGCGTCGATGCCCTGGAACTCGCCCGAGTACAGTGCGACCGCGAACATCATCGCCTGCATCATGCCGAGCGATGCGACCAGCAGCCGCTTGAGGGCGGTGCGCTGTTCCGCGCGCTCCGGCCGCTCCGTCGAGTCGGGAGCGAGCGGCTGTGGTTTGTAGCCGAGATCGGCGAGCGTCGCCAGTATGCGGCCGAGACCCATCGACGAGGCGTCCCAGGAGACCAGCAGCCGGTGCGTGACCGGGTTGATCTCGGCGTTCCTGATGCCCGGGAGCCTGGCCAGCGACGCGTCGATCAGCCAGCTGCAGGCCGCGCAGTACATGCCGCCGACATAGATCGTTGCCTCGGCAGCAGCGCCATCGCGGCACGCGAACGCGGCCAGCATGTCCTCACGGTCGAATACCTGCCACTCGCCAGCGTCCTCGGCCGGCCGCACCGCGCCCGGGTCCGGCCGGTCGCGCGAGTCGTAGTAACGTTCGAGGCCGGCGTCGCGTATCAATGTGGCGACCGCCTTGCAGCCCGGGCAGCAGACCGGGCGCTGTTTGCCGCCGATTTCTACCCGGATGTCACAATTTGCCGGGACGGGCAGCGCACAATGAAAACACGTGTCAGCCCTGGCCATCGTCCGCTGCGCCGGCGGGTTCGAGATGCAGCACCGCCGCGCCCGACCAGCTGCTGCTGAGGCGCCAGGCATCGCCGTCGGCCAGCACCACGTACCAGCGCCCGCCCGGCAAGTCGACGAAGTGCCCTGTCCAGACGGGCGTACCGTCGCTGTCCGGCATCGCGGCCGTCAACGTGACCCGCCGGTCGCGGTCTGCGAATGCAGGATGTGAGAACAACAGCTGCAGCGTCTTCGGCCATTCGACCGTCTCGTCCGCGGCCAGCCTGGCTTCGATAGCGCCGCTGTCCGGATTGATCGACAGCGTAGCCCTGATGCCGCGTGCGGCGGCAAAGCGTTCCGCCGCCAGCTGCCGGCCGGTGACGACATCCACGCCGTCCTCGGACGTCACGACCAGCGAATCCGTCGTGCGTACGGCCAGCGATACCGTGTACAGGCTCGCGACGACCGCCGATGCCGGCAGGGCGATGATGAACCACGGCCAGAATTGCCGGTACCAGGGCTTTGTATCGAATTCGGTCATGGGTCGAGGTTCAGGGCGTCGGGCCCAGGAAGCGGCTGTCCTCGGTCATCGTTACGGACGGATCGTCTACGTCGGTCACGGTAAACGATATCTCCATGATGCCATAGGCGTTGTCCGCAGGCGCGCGGGCCCTTACGGGCAGCGAGAGTACCTGGCCGCCGCCCACCACTATCGTGCCGGCGACGCCATCGAGTTCGATGCCGGCCACACCGTCGACGGCCAGCCGGAACGTCCGCGGATCGTTTCGCTGGTTCACGATCTTCAACGTGTAGATGTTCTCGATTTCGCCGTCGGGCAGTTCCCGGTAGAGGAAGTTGCGGTCGCGAATGACGTCGAGAATGAGCGGCGTGCGCATCGCCATGGACGTGACCAGCCCGCCGACCAGCACCAGCAGCAGCGCGGCGTAAACCAGGACGCGCGGCCGCAGGACCCGGGTCTTACCCTCTTTCATGGCGTGTTCGGTCGAATAACGCACCAACCCGCGCGGATAGTTCATCTTGTCCATGACGGAGTCGCAGGCATCGATGCAGGCGGCGCAGGCAATGCACTCGTACTGCAGGCCTTCGCGGATGTCGATGCCGGTCGGGCAGACCTGCACGCACAAAGTGCAGTCGATGCAGTGGCCTAGCCCCAGCGCTGCCGGATCCGCGGTGCGGTTGCGGCTGCCGCGTGGCTCGCCGCGCTTCTCGTCGTACGAGATGATCAGCGTATCCTTGTCGAACATCGCGCTCTGGAAGCGCGCGTAAGGGCACATGTACTTGCAGACCTGTTCGCGCATGTAGCCGGCATTGCCGTAGGTGGCGAAGCCGTAGAACAGCGTCCAGAACGTCGCCCAGCCGCCGGCGGAGAAGGTCAGCAGCTCTGGCCCCAGTTCCCGGACCGGCACGAAATAGCCGACGAACGTAAACCCGGTCCACAGCGAGAATGTCACCCACAGGAACTGCTTGCTGCCTTTGCGGCGCAGCTTGTTCCAGCTCCACGGTGCCTTGTCGAGCTTCATGCGCTGCGACCGCGTTCCCTCCGTCCATTGCTCCATCCAGATGAATGCTTCGGTCCAGACGGTCTGCGGACAGGCGAAGCCGCACCAGACACGCCCGAGCAAGGCCGTGAAGAAGAACAGCGACAGGGCCGCGATGATGAGCAGCATTGCCAGGTAGGGGAAATCCTGCGGCCACAGCGTGAGGCCCAGCAGGTAGAACTTGCGCGCGGGAAGGTCGAACAGTACTGCCTGCCGTTCGTCCCAGGTGAGCCATGGTACGACGTAAAACAGGCCGAGCAGCGTCACGGTCGCAAGTTTCGAGAGCTTGTCGAAGCGCCCCTTCATCTCGCGCGGATAGATTTTCTCCGCGCTGGCGTACATCGACGCGCCCTGCGCCGGGTTGGTCTCTGGGGTTGCCTTCATCCCTGGCGTTTCTTGGCTCTTTTCGGTGCCGTGCGAATCAGCCAGGCCGTGACGGCGCTTGCCAGCCCCGACAGCAGCCAGAAAAAGAAAAAGCCGGCGGCATACCCGGCTTCGCGTCCAATGTCGAGGTCGTCGTCAAATATCTCGCTCAGTTCGACGGGATCGAACAGCGCAAAAAACACCATCGTGCTGATCGCGGCGCTCAGGAACGATATCCATACGACGATGGCGATAGCCTGACTGTTGCGGCTCCACTGCCGGGTACCGCGATACTCTTGCTGAATCACATTGTTGCCTGCTGCCGCTGTGGTTTACTCCCCGCTTCCGAGGCTGCGCACGTAGGCCGCGAGAATCTTCGTGCGATTTTCGCCGAGCAGTTCACCGTGCGCCGGCATGACACCGATACGACCGTTTACGAGGGTGTCGCGGATGTCCTCCGGCGAGCTGCCGTAAAGCCAGTTGTCGTCGGTGAGGTTTGCCGCACCGAGGATCTGGTTGCCCTGGCCGTCCATACCGTGGCAGGCGCTGCAGAGTGCGGCGAATTTCGGCTGCATTGCCGCCGCGTCCGTGTCGGCCTCGACCAGCCCGCTCAGGCTGCGCACGTACGTGACCATGTTGTCGATGGCGTCGTCGCCGCCGAGGGCTGCGCCGAGAGCCGGCATGACCGCGTTGCGGCCCTGTTTCAGCGTTACCGTGAGCTGCTGCTCGCCGTTACCCCAAATCCAGACGTCGTCCGTGAGATTGGGGTAGCCCGGCCCACCGCGTGCGTCCGAGCCGTGGCAGGTCGTGCAATAGCTCGCGTACAGGCTTGCGCCGAGTCGCATGGCATCGGCGTTCTGTATGAGTGCCTCGAATTCCATTTCCGCGAAGCCGGAATAAATCGGCTCGAAGCGTGCCGCGGCCGCTTGCTGCTCGGCTTCGTACTGCTTCTCCTGGGTCCAGCCCAGCATGCCCTCGAAATTCCCGAGACCGGGAAATGCCACGAGGTAACCAATGGCCCAGGCCACCGTGATGAAATACAGGTACAGCCACCACTTCGGCGCCGGGTTGTTCCATTCTTCGAGGTCGCCGTCCCACTTGTGGCCGGTGAGTTCCTCGTCGCTTTTGCCCTGCGGCCCCTGCCTGGCCGACCATCCGATCAGCCAGATGCACCAAATGATGAACAGGACCGTGCCAACGGCGACAAACCAGTGCCAGAATGCAGGCATCACGTGTTCTCCCGCGTGTGATTCGCAATTTCTTCAGGAATGTATTGATCGTCTTCGAGCGGTCGGCGGGCACTTTCTTCGAAATCCGCATGGCGGTAGCGGCGCCACGCAAATACGGTGAGGGCGACGAAAGCCAGCAACGTGACCGCCGTGATAATGCCGCGAAGATCGTTGATATCCATCGTGCAGGTTATCGCCGGCTGCTGCGATTGATGCCGAGCCCCTGCAGGTAGGCAACGAGCGCATCCATCTCTGTCTTGCCGTCGACCGCGGCCGCCGCGCCGTCGATCTGCGCGTCCGTGTACGGGTCGCCGAGCAGCTTCAGCGTGCGCAGCTTCGCCGTTACCAGGTCGGGATCGACCGTCCGTTCATTGAGCCACGGGTATCCGGGCATGTTGGACTCCGGCACGAGCGCGCGCGGATCCTCGAGGTGCAGGCGGTGCCAGGCGTCGCTGTAGCGCCCGCCGACGCGGGCCAGGTCGGGACCCGTGCGCCGCGAACCGAACTGGAACGGACGGTCGTACACGGACTCGCCCGCCGTCGAATACGGCCCGTAACGCTCGGTCTCGCTGCGGAACGGCCGCACCATCTGTGAGTGACAGCCGTAGCAGCCTTCACGGACGTACACGTCACGGCCGGCAAGCCGCAGCGGAGAATAGGGCTCGATATTCTCGGCGGGTTCCGTCGTTTCGTCCGAGACCATGAGCGGCAGCAGCTCGACGAGACCACCGATACTCACCGCAAGCACGATGAGCACCATCATCAGATTGACGCTTTTTTCGATTACCTCATGACGCATGAACGGTCTCTCCTTTACGCCGGGTCGAGCACGGCTACCGGAGCCGGCTTCTGCTCAGTGACGGTCTTCCATACATTGAAAGCCATGATGAGCATGCCCGTGAAGAACACGAGACCGCCCAGCAGCCTGAACACGAGGTACGGATCCACCGCCTGAACGGATTCGACGAACGAGTAGGTCAATGTGCCGTCGTCGTTGACCGCGCGCCACATCAGTCCCTCGGTGACGCCCGCTACCCACATCGGCACGATGTAGAGGATCACGCCGATGGTGGAGGTCCAGAAATGAACGTCGATGAGCTTGGTGCTGTACATGCCCTTGCGGTTGTAGAGCCGCGGAATGAGGCAGTAAAGGGACCCCATGGTCATCATCGCAACCCAACCGAGCGCGCCCGAATGCACGTGGCCGATCGTCCAGTTGGTGTAATGCGACAACGCATTCACCGTCTTGATCGACATCATCGGTCCTTCGAATGTCGACATGCCGTAGAACGACAGCGCGACGATCATGAACTTGAGCACCG
>JBFIHC010000100.1:0-10342 GCA_041601995.1 Woeseiaceae bacterium
CACCCTCACTACGTCGGTGCGCCCGGCATGAACGCCATCGGCAAGCACCTTGCTGCAGACCTGGACATACGGCTCGAAACACCCGTTCACTCACTGGCGCGCCGCGACGGGCGCTGGCTGCTCTCCGGCGATGCAGCGCAGCCCCTCGGCGAATTCGACTGGGTCATTGCCACTGCACCGGCTGCACAGACGGCGGATCTGCTGACATCAACTCCACTGGCAGCACACGCGCGCAGCATCAGCATGCATGCGTGCTTCGCGCTCATGCTCGGCTTCAGCGAGGCGCCGGAACTGCCCTGGCAGGCGGCGCTGGTGCGCGACGCAGACATCAGCTGGATATCCGTCGACAGCAGCAAGCCCGGACGGCCGGCCGCGCACGCACTTGTCGTGCATTCCACCAACGCGTGGGCCGATGCACACCTGGACGATGATGCGGACGAAGTGCGTCACCACCTTGCCCGCGAGCTTCGCGATATCACCGGCATCGATAGTGCGGCAGCGACGTTTTCCGACCTGCACCGATGGCGTTACGCGAACGCCGACCGTCAGGATGGCGATTGCTGCGCCCTGAATGCCGAGTGGCGGCTGGCCGCCTGCGGCGACTGGTTCGTCCGGGGGCGCGTCGAAGGCGCATTCACGAGCGCGATGGCGCTTGCCCGCCGGCTCATGAAGGAATGCCCATAGCGCGCCTCAGAGTTTGAAGAAAGCGTAACCGACGTATGCGATCGAGGCGGTGGTCGCGGCGATCAGGGCATACGGCAGCTGCGTCAGCGCGTGCTCCATGACGCTGACCCCGCTGCTCTGTGCCGACAGCACGGTCGCATCACCGTAAAAGCAGGCGTGGCTGCCGAAGGAGCTCGCCGACAACAGCGCACCGACCGTCAGTGCCGTCGGCACGTCCATAGCCGCGCCGAGCGGCATCACGATCGGGATGGCGATCGCGAATACGCCCCAGGACGAGCCGGTCGCGAAGGACACAAGCGCCATCGTCAGGAACACGACCACCGGGTAGAAGAGCGGCGACATCAGCGGCTGCACCGACTCGATGACGTACTGCGGCAAACCGAGCTGGTCGTTTACGGTCTTGAACATGAACGCGACGACCACGATCGCAAGCGGCGGAATCATGATCTTGAAGCCATCGAGCACCGCGTCGAGGGCCTCGTAGGCGCCCAGCAGCTTCATCACGACGACCAGCGGAACGGTCAGCGCCAGCGTCGCGATGATGCCGCGCAGCAGGTCGATATCGAAATACCAGGAGAATCCGATCAGCGCCAGCAGCGGCACAAGGAACACCCAGATGTTGCTGCGCGGTTGCCCGTTTTCGTCGACCGGGCCGTCAACCACTTCGATCTGGTCCACCGGCTCCATCGCCGCGATGCCCCGCTGTGCGAGTTCCTCGGCAGCCCGCATGTGGCCGATGAGCGGAAACCGCCCTGTTGCCACCAGTGGCACCAGCAGCAACGCAATGATCGGGTAGAACATGAACGGGATCCCGGCGATGTACATCTTCATGCCCTCGCCGACGGCGGCGGCGCCGGTCGTCTCGAGCACGGCGGCAAAGAACACGGCCCAGGTGGAAATCGGCACGAGCACACAGGTCGGCGCCGCAGTCGAGTCCACGACGTAGGACAGCATCGCCCGCGACACCTTGAACTTGTCGGTAACCTTCTTCATCGAGTTGCCGATCGCGATGGCGTTCAGGTAATCGTCGATGAACAGCACCATGCCGAGGAACCAGGTGACGAGCATCGACTTGTCGCGCGTGTTTGCGTGCTGTGCCATCTTGCGCGCGAAGGCGGCGGCACCGCCTGTCTTGATGAGGATGTAGATCAGGCTGCCCATGAGCCCGCAGACCATGATGACCCAGCCGATGGTCTCGTCCTGCATTACCTCGAGCATGATGTTCGAGAACGTGCTCACGGCCGTGGTCGGGTCCAGCAGTAATATGCCGATGACGACACCGGTGAGCAGCGCCGCGACCGGGCGATGAGTGAGCACCGCGGTCGTGATGACGAACACGGTCGGCAACAGGCTCAGCAAGCCGTAGTTATCCACTGGCACCCCCGGGGCTGGTTTGCCGCATTGTAGGCGGCATCGCGCGACGTTTGGAAGAGATCGATGACGCACTCTTGTAAGCGCACAGGGGTTGTGACAGTGTCATTGCCTGTTCCGCCGGCCTCGATTCCATGAAACGCATTCTCCCGGTTCTCGTCGTTCTCGCAGCTGTCTACCTGTACCAGGAGTTCGGCGGCTCTCTCGAGCAACGCCTGCCGGAATCGACGCCAGCCGTTTCCGCTACGAAGGAGGCAGGCAGCGAGTATCGCGACGGTCAGCAGGTCCGCGGTTCCGGTACCGTGGTGCGCATTCTTTCGGACGACAATGACGGCAGCCGGCACCAGCGTTTCATCCTGCGGCTCGCGGATGGCAGGACAGTGCTCGTCGCGCACAACATCGACCTGGCGCCGCGCGTCCGCGGAATCCGCGAACGCGATACCGTGGAGTTCTACGGCGAGTTCGCCGACAATCCGCAGGGCGGCGTCATTCACTGGACGCACCATGACCCGCAGGGACGCCACCCGGACGGCTGGCTGCGGCACGGCGGGCAGACCTACCAGTAATCCTCCAGTCGGCGTACGGATACGAGGGTGCAATGGACTACGTAATGATCATCCTGCAGGCAGTGGCGACGATCGTCGTTATCGCGCTGGTCGCGCGGTTCGCCAACACCCGCCTCGTCAAGCACTTCGAAGGCAAGCCCCATCTCGATTTCCGCCGGCAATTGATCCAGCTTGCCGGTGTACTCGCGATCATCCTGATGCTGATCCTGTTCCTGCCGCTGGACAATGGGCTGCGCGGGCAGCTGCTCGGCCTGTACGGCATCGTGCTCAGCGCGACCATTGCGCTGTCGTCCACGACGCTCGTTGGCAACGTCATGGCCGGCATCATGCTGAAGACCATCAAGAGCTGCCGGCCCGGCTACTACATTACGGTTGGCGATCATTTCGGGCGCATCACGACGATGGACCTGCTGCACACGGAAATACAGACCGAAGAGCGCGACCTGACGACACTGCCCAACCTCTACCTTGTAACTCACCCGGTGCGGGTGATGCGGACCTCGGGCACGCTCCTGTACGTCGAGCTTTCACTCGGCTACGACGTGTCGCGCCACCAGATCGAGAGGCTGTTGCTCTCGGCGGCGACCGACACCGGCCTCGAGTCGCCCTTCGTGCAGATCCGCGAACTCGGCGACTTCTCGGTGACCTACCGTGTCTCCGGCCTGCTCACCGAAGTAAACCGCCTGCTCGACAAGCGGCGCGAACTGCGTGCACGCACGATGGACGCGCTGCATGCCGCGAACATCGAGATCGTATCGCCGAACTTCATGAACACGCGAAATTTCCAGACTTCCGACCGGTTCGTGCCGGAGGTCGAGGCGGCGGTGGAGCCCGACGACACCGCTGCATCCACCGACGCGCTGGTTTTCGACAAGGCCGAGGAAGCCGAGTCCGTCACCAGGCTCCGCGAAAAGTTGCAGGCGGCCCAGGAGCGGATCAAGGTCTGCAAGGAGCTCGCCGCCGACAAGGCGAAACCGGACGCCACCGCAGCCGCCACGGCCGAGATCGAGTCGCTGCAGAAGAAAATCGAACGGCTCACAGCCTTGATCGACCGCAAGGAAGCGAAAATCTCCGAGGAGTAACCGGCACCGCTCATTCGCGGGTTCCTGTTTCGTGCGCTTGTGGTAGTGTCACCGCGCTAAAGACTACAGGGGAACTCCATGAAAAAGTTTTTCCGGTTTGCCGTGGCCGCGGTCATTGTCTTCGCAGCACCGCACGCATCCGCCGACGGCGCGAAGTCGATTTTGGTCACGGGCGCAAGCACGGGCATCGGCCGCCATCTCACCGAGACGCTGGCCGAGAACGGCTATCACGTCTACGCCGGCGCACGCAAAGATGCGGATCTCGCGGAGCTGGATGCCATCGATAACGTGACGGCCGTAAGGCTCGACGTCACGAAACAGGACCAGGTCGACGCCGCGGTCGAATTAATTAAGAAGAAAGGCACCGGTCTGTATGCGCTGGTCAACAACGCCGGCGTTGGCGGCGGCGGCACGGTCGTGGATACGCCCGTCGAGGACCAGACCTTCGTCTACCGGGTGAACGTCGAAGGCGTCTACCGCGTGACCAAAGCGTTCGCGCCGATGATCATCGAATCGAAGGGTCGCATCGTGACGACGGGATCGATCGCGGGAACGGGCTCGGCAATCCCCGGCTTCAGCGCCTACAGCGGCAGCAAGCACTGGATCGAAGCATTCACCGATTCCTTTGCTGCGGAGATGGAGCCGCTTGGCGTGATGGTCAGTGTCGTCGAGCCGGGCAACTACAAGTCGCGAATTCGTCGCAGCAGCGTTGAACGCCGGCTCGAAAAGACCGAGGCAGCAGGCGGCGAAATAACGGAAGAAATGCAGAAAGCCTACGAAGCGACGGCCGAACGCGAACTCTCGTACAAGGAGCCCGATGAAGTCTCGGAGGCGTTCATGCACGCCCTGTTCGACGACAAGCCGCTGCGCCGCTACATGGTCGTTCCGAATCCACAGGAACAGGAGTGGACGATCCGCACCCAGATCAACGAGCTCGTGCAGCTGAACACCTGGGGCCCGCACAGCTACAGCCGCGACCAGCTGGTCGAGATGCTCGACGCGGCGCTCGCAGGAGACGCTCCGGAGGAGTAGTGCCGACCCGGTGAAACCTGGCCTGCCCTCCCCGCGCATTCGGGGAGGGCAGGCATTGCAATACGGCCAGAATCCCCCCACTTTGTACCGTGGCAGTCCAGCACTGCGTTACGGGGAGTAGACATGGCCGACTCGCCTTACATCATCGACGTCACCCGGGAGAACTACGCGCAGGTCATGGAGGCCTCGTTCGAGGTCCCGGTGCTCATCGACTTCTGGGCCAGCTGGTGCCAGCCGTGCCAGGTGCTGATGCCGGTACTCGCAAAGCTCGCCGAGGAATACCAGGGCAAGTTCCTGCTGGGCAAACTGAACACCGAGCAGGAACCGGAGATTGCCGCGCAGTTCGGCATCCGCAGCATTCCCAACGTCAAGCTGTTTCGCGACGGCCAGCCCGTGGACGAGTTCCTCGGGGCGCTGCCGGAGCGCGCGGTTCGCGAGTTCATCGACCGGCACGTGGCGGGTGAGTCGGACACCCAGGTGGCACAGGCCTTCGACCAGCTGCGCGCCGGCAACGCGGCCGGTGCCGTCCTGTTGCTCGAACAAGCGCGCGAGGCGGATCCCGACAATCCGCGGATCACCCTGGCCCTGGCACAAGCGCAAGCGGCCAACGGCGACACGGCGGCTGCCGAGACCACCCTGGAAAGCCTGCCGGCGGACGCGCGCGAGCAACCGGAAGCCGCTTCACTGCGCAGCCACCTGTTCTTCTCGGGCCAGGTGGCCGGGGTCCCCGCCGCAAGCGAACTCGAGGCAAGGCTGGCAGCCGATCCCGGCGACCCGGAAGCGCTGCACCAACTCGCCCTGCGCAAGGTGGTCGAACGGGACTACGACAGGGCCATGGACCTCCTGCTCGAACTGATGAAGAAGGACCGCGGTTACGGCGACGACGTCGGCCGTCTTGCGCTACTCAAAGTGTTCGAGTTGCTCGGCGACGACCCGCGCGTGAGCCGCTATCGCCGCCGCATGGCCAGCCTGCTGTACTGACGCACGATACCGCCGGACGGATCATGCCGGCGTTGATTCGGAGCGGTCGAAACCCACCGACACGCCGGAAAAGTCGATGGGTGCCGGGGGCGGGCCGCCACAAGACCTTTGGCCGTCAGGTGTGACACGGTGCATGCCGAAAGCTGTCGGCTTCACGAACTCGATTCTGCTGCTGCGGCCGGGCAGGTCACTGGACCGTGCAAAAAGTATTGACAAGAAATGACAACGCTGTCATTTTTGCAGCGCGAACTGTCTTGTCGGGGGGTATCATGCATTGCGTTCGAATTTCGTTCGGCGGTTTCGGGTTTTTTGGTGGCGCGGTTCTGGCGGCTGCCCTGTCACTCGGTCTTCCCGCCGCGGCATCGGGTCAGGCCCTGCTGTGGAGCGATGAATTCAATTCCGGTTCGGCGCCCGACAGCAACGTGTGGTCGTACGACCTTGGCGCTGGCGGCTGGGGCAACAGCGAACTGCAGGAATACACGAACGATTCCGCCAACGTTCGCATCGAAGGCGGTCACCTGATCATCACCGCGCAGGAGCAAATCCTCCGGGGCAACCGGCGCAACTTCACGTCTGCGCGCATCAAGACCGAAGACAAGCTGACATTCCAGTACGGCGTCATCGAGGCTCGCATCATGGTGCCCGATCTGGCTGACGGTCTCTGGCCTGCTTTCTGGACGCTCGGCAACAATTTCAGTGAGGTCGGCTGGCCGGACAGCGGCGAACTCGACATCATGGAAATGGGTTCCCAGGCGGCTATCGAGGCTGGAGTCGTGAATCGCCGAGTGAGTTCCGCGGCTCATTGGGAGCACAACAACGGTCGTGCCGATTACGGGCTGAGTTACGACAGTCCCACGGACCTGAACGGGAGCTTCCATGTGTTCCGCATGGAATGGACTCCCGACCTGATATCGACGTACATCGACAACAACTGGATCTGGTCGATCGATATCAGCAGCGCATCGTGCACCGATTGCTCCGAATTCCACCAGCCGCATTTCATGATCTTCAACCTTGCGGTGGGCGGCAGTTTCACCGGCCTGTTCCGGTCCAGCGAGATTACCGCGCCATTTCCGGCCGAACTGGCCGTTGACTGGGTCCGTATTTACGACAACGGTTTCACGATTCTCGGCGGCTCCGCCATCGGCGGTGGCGGCGGACAGCTGGCTCACGTCAACTCGATTACACCGGGGACCGTCGGCGGCGGCCCCAACAAGAGAGCGCAGGCGGCTGTCGTGATTCTGGATGAAAACGGTGGCGCCGTTGAAGGCGCCAGCGTCACCGGCACCTTTACCGGCAGCCATAACCAGACGGTTACCGCGCAGACTGACGCAAGCGGCACGGCCCTGCTCGTCACCAGCACCAGGAATCGCACGGTGGCGTTCAACGTCTGTGTCGACGACGTCGTGAAAGCAGGCATGACCTACGACCCGGCAGCGAACGCAGAGACCTGCGACGCGTTGTAATCGTCCGGTTCCGGGCAGCCGGTAGATCCGCCTGCCAAGCGGGCCGCGAATAAGCGGCAGGCGCAGGGCGGGCCCGTCGCGTTGCCGTCCGCCGCGGTGCCTGCATACGCGCCGTCGATCCTGGCTGGGTAAGGCCCGGGCACCTTGCGGATCCGGTGCGGGGCGCTAGGGGTTTGCCGCTATGGCGGCACACCCTCCGTTCCCCGACCATTGATGACAGGTACTGGTCAGGAGCAACCAATGGCAAAACTCGTCTACTCGTTTGCACAGGGTGACGGCAGGAACAAGAAGCTGTTGGGCGGCAAGGGCGCCAATCTGTGCGAGATGACGCAGATCGGCATCAACGTGCCGCCGGGCTTCGTCATCACGACGGAGGCCTGCCTGGAATACCTCGACGGCAATCGCCTGCCCGAGAAATTGATGGACGAGGTTCGGGCGCAACTTGCCGCGCTCGAAAGGGAAACCGGCAAGACGTTCGGCAAGGGGCCTGACCCGTTGCTCGTCTCCGTCCGTTCCGGTTCGGCGTTGTCGATGCCGGGCATGATGGACACGATCCTCAACCTGGGCCTCAACCGGGAAACCCTGCAGTGCCTCATCGAGCAAACCGGTGACATGCGTTTCGCTTATGATGCCTATCGCCGCTTCATCCAGTTGTTCGGCAAGGTTGCGCTCGGCATCGAAGACGAGCATTTCGACGAACATTTCGAAGCCGTGAAACAACGCGTCGGCGTCAAAGCCGACATTGGTCTCGATGCGGTAAACCTGAAAGAGATCAGCGAGCGCTTCCTCGAGGTCGTCCGCGAGCGGGCCGGCAGGGAGTTCCCGGAAGACGTCATCGAGCAGTTGCAGCTCGCCGTCGAGGCCGTATTCCGCTCCTGGATGGGCAAACGTGCCGTCGATTATCGGCGCGAGTTCCATATCACTCCCGACATGGCGAACGGCACTGCGGTCAACGTCTGCACAATGGTGTTCGGCAACAAGGGTGACGATTGTGCCACCGGCGTCGGATTCACCCGCAATCCGGGCACCGGAAAAAACGAAATGTTCGGCGAATACCTGACCAACGCGCAGGGTGAGGACGTCGTTGCCGGCATCCGGACGCCGAAGCCGATCGCCGAGCTCGAAGACGAGATGCCGGAGCAGTACGCGCAGCTCGTCGATCTGCGCAATACGCTCGAAGCGCATTACAAGGAAGTACAGGACTACGAGTTCACGATCGAAAAAGGGACGCTGTACTGCCTGCAGACACGCAACGGCAAGATGAATGCCGCGGCAACCGTCAGGACCTCGGTCGAGATGTTCCGCGAAGGACTCCTTTCCCGCGAGGAAGCGCTGATGCGGGTGCCGCCCGAACTTCTCGAACAGCTGCTGCACCCGCGCCTGGACCCGTCGGCAGGTGCAAGACCGGTCGCCTTCGGGCTGCCTGCGTCGCCGGGTGCCGCCTCCGGCAAATGCGTCTTCGATGCCGACCTCGCTGAAAAACTCGGCAACGAAGGCGAGCAGATCATCCTCGTGCGCGAAGAGACGCGCCCCGAGGACATCCACGGATTTTTTGCCGCACAGGGCATCCTCACGAGCCGCGGCGGGAAAACCTCGCACGCCGCGGTCGTGGCTCGCGGCATGGGCAAGCCCTGCGTCGCCGGCGCGGAAGGCATCACCGTCGATGTCGCCGCCCGTCTCGCCTACGTGGGCGAGCACATCATTCACGAAGGCGACGTCATCACGCTCGACGGCGCGACGGGCGAGGTTTACCTGGGCGCGATACCGACGATACCGGCGCACTTCTCGGATTACCTTGTGGAGCTGCTGCAGTGGGCGGACGACACGGCGGACCTGAGGGTCATGGCGAACGCTGACACGCCCGACGCTGCGCGCCAGGCGCGGGAATACGGCGCTGCGGGCATCGGCTTGTGCCGCACCGAGCGAATGTTCAACGCGAGCGATCGCCTGCCGATCGTCATCGACATGATCCTCGCGAACAACGAAGTCGACCGCAAGGCGGCGCTGGACCGATTGCTGCCGATACAGCGCGGTGACTTCGTGCAGTTGTTCACCGAGATGGCACCGCACCCGGTGACCGTGCGCCTGCTGGACCCGCCCATGCACGAATTCCTGCCAACCGAGCACGATCTGCTGGAGCAGATCGAGGACCTCAAGACCTTCCGGAAGATCGTACGGGGACAGAGAACCGCGCTGGCGATGCTCGATCACAAAGTGGAACTGCCGCAGGCGCTCGAGGAACTGAGCGAGGAACATGTCAACGACGCGCTCATCCGCAAGGAACGCATGCTGCGCAAGGTGAGAGAACTCCAGGAAGTCAACCCGATGCTCGGCCATCGCGGTGTACGCCTCGGCATTACTTATCCCGAGATCTACGCGATGCAAATTCAGGCGATTTTGGAAGCAGCCATGCATTGCGCCGAGGACGGCATCGACGTGCATCCCGAAATAATGGTCCCGCAGGTCATCACGCTGCAGGAACTCATGCACGTAAGGCGGACCGCCGACGAGATCGTGGCACGGCTCGAAGAGGAGCACGACAAGAAGCTCCACTTCGCATTCGGCACAATGATCGAGACCGTGCGCGCATGCACGCGCGCCTGGCACCTTGCGGAAATTGCCGAATTCTTCTCCTTCGGGACCAACGACCTTACACAGGCGACGTTCTCGTTCTCGCGCGAGGATGCCGAGAACAAGTTCCTGCCCATGTACAACGAAACCGGCGTCCTGCAGGACAATCCTTTCGAAGTGCTGGATACAAAGGGCGTCGGCAAGCTGATCAAGATGGCGGTCAAGGGCGGACGCGAGCAGCGTGCGGACCTCAATATCGGCATCTGCGGCGAACAGGGCGGTCACCCGGAATCGATCCGCTTTTGCCACGATGTCGGCCTCAACTACGTGTCGTGCTCGGGCCCGCGCGTGCCGATCGCGAGACTGGCCGCTGCGCAGGCGAAACTGCACGCCTCCGTTGGCTGAGGGCTGAAGCAACGATGGTGGCCGCGGTGTCGGCGGCTGCAGTCCGCTAGGGTTCGAACCGTCCTAACCGGGTGCGCAGCTCCTCGAGTTCCTCGAGGAGATCGAGAACGAGCGCAACACCAGCCGTATTGACGCCGAGATCGTCTTTCAGGCGCCGCGCACAGCGAATGCGCCGCAGGCTCAC
>JBFIHC010000101.1:0-10199 GCA_041601995.1 Woeseiaceae bacterium
ACAACATTCACATGCTGACCCAGCCCGGTCACCTGTCGCCGCCCGCAGACCATTGATCATCGCGTTTCTGGCCGATCATGCTGCCGTCATCGGTACGCTGGCCGAGTGGTTCGAGCGGGAGTGGGCGCCGTATTACGGCACACAGGGTCCCGGCGACGCCCGCGCCGACCTCCAGTCGCGGTGTAACCGGGACCGGCTGCCTGTCGGACTCGTTGCCATTGAAGACGACCTTGTGCTCGGCACGGCCGCACTCGATCGCGATGCGACCACCGGCCTGGTACCGTCCGTCGTGGGCCTATTCGTGGCGAGGGAGTACAGGCGGCAAGGCGTCGCGAGCGCATTGCTCGAGGCTGCGGAGCGCCTCGCCGCCGATCTGCACTACGATGAACTGTTCATCAGCACGTCGGTGCTGGGTGAGTTGCTGAAACGCAGAGGTTGGCTGGAAATGGGCGAAGTCGAATTCCTCAACGACGCGCGAGGCCGTGTCTACGTGCGTAATCTGGCAAAGAGCCAGCCATCGTGAAACGCGCTACGTCACCATCCGCGCTCAAGGTCCAGGCCGTGCTCGGCGAGGACTTCGAGGTGCTCGAGTTCGAGACCAGCACCCGCACGGCAGCAGAGGCGGCGGCAGCGATCGGCTGCAGCGAGGGACAGATCGCAAAATCGCTGATATTCCGCGCAGTCGACAGCGGCCGGCCGGTGCTGGCTATCGCGTCGGGATCGGTGCGGGTCGACGAGGCGCGGCTGTCCGAGCTTCTCGGCGAGAACATCGGCCGTGCGGACGCGGCGTTCGTGCGCGAGCAGACCGGCTACGCAATCGGTGGCGTGCCGCCGGTCGGGCATCGTAGCGAATCCGTGATATTCATCGACGAGACCTTGCTGACCTTTGACACCATCTGGGCCGCGGGCGGCACGCCGAACGCCGTGTTTTGCCTCAAACCCGACGACCTCGTGCGATTGACGGGCGGCACCCTCGCCGCAATCGCGGAGTAAGGCCGGTCAGGGCTGTCGCACCACGACGCAGGCGAGCGCCGCGAGGAATATTGCGTAGACGGCAACACCCGCGAGCCCCGGCCATCGGCTCGGCCTCCGGCACGCGAGGGCGGAGGCCGCCAGAGCCAGGACCGGGAAGATGCCGACAAAGGGATACGCGGGCGACCCGGAGACGTAGAACGCCATCGGCAGGGTCAGGACGAGGCCCACCCAGATCGGCACCGGACTTCTGAACCAGGCACCGGCGGCCGCGAGCAACAGCGCAGCGATAAGGCTCGGCCATCCCAGCAAAAGGGCGAGGCGATCCATTCATCCTGAGACACGAGCCCGGGGCCCGGGTTCAGTCGCGGCCCTGCGCAAGGGAGTAGCGCGCCTGCAGCCAGGCGCTTCGCGCCACGTACTTGTCCCGCACACACTCGATCCTGTCCAGAGCTTTCCAGCACTCGTTGCGCCCCTCGACCCAGCCGCGCTGTTCGGCGTTCAGGTGTTTCAGCGCGTCGTCGCCGTCGGCAACGCCCTTCAGCGCGGTGACCGCCTGCTCGTAAACCCGGGCAAGCCTTCGATCCAGCGCCGACAGGGCCGTGTTGCCGCACACGAGAACCTCGATCTCGTGCTCGGCGTTCGAGCAATCGAAAGCAGGCCCGCTCGCGTCGACGATGATCGAGAAACCGTCGAAGCGATACTCGCGGAAGCCGTCGGCCATCACGTAGTCGTCCGTTTTGCCGTTCTCGATCGCCGCGAACGCGTCGCCGAGCGCCGTCATGTAGCGCGGTTCGACGACCGGCACGTTGTGCGATGTCAGCGCTGCGTCGATGTCATCGGCCAGCCCCG
Source organism: Woeseiaceae bacterium (assembly GCA_041601995.1). Taxonomy (GTDB): domain Bacteria; phylum Pseudomonadota; class Gammaproteobacteria; order Steroidobacterales; family Woeseiaceae; genus UBA1847. The sequence goes on from JBFIHC010000101.1 coordinate 1,825, forward strand.
ACAGCCGTGCCGCGGTCTTCGCGTAGTCGAGAAAGTCGGAACCCTCGAGGTGCGTGTACAGCGGCGCGAGGTAGAAGGAATCGCCGGTCAGCAGCAGCCGGTTGTCGCGGTCGAGCAGGCAGATGGAGTCCGGTGCATGACCCGGCGTGCTGAGGATCTCGAGTTTCCTGTCGCCCAGGTCGATAATGTCGCCCTCGTCGACGAAACGGCTGATCACAAACGCACGGCTGCGATAGTCCTCGACAACAAACCCTTCCGGCAGTGGCTTCCACACCCAGCCTTCCTTGAGGAACCCGGCAACCGCTTCGGGCTGGTTGCCCGCGGCCCGGCCACGCGTGTAGTCAGTATCGCGGGCGTAGATCGTGTCGAACTGGTAATTGCCGCCAATGTGGTCGTAGTGGGTGTGTGAGTTGAGCACGACGATATCGAGATCGGTCAACTGCTCGACGACGCGTTTGATGTTGCCGATGCCGAGGCCCGTGTCGAACAGCAGCGCCTTTTCCGTGCCGGTAACCAGGAACGAGATGACCTCTTCGAACTGGCCGGGCTCATAGATCGCGTAGACGCCATCGGCGACGCGGTAGACCTCGAACCAGTCCTGGTCCTGGTCGATCCGTTCGAATTTCGACCACTCCGGACGCGGCAGTTTCTCCCACCACTCATCCTTGCCGGCGCCGCGGTCTTGCACCTGTTCGTTCGCTGCAGGCGCGCCGGACCCCGCCTCACCGACGCCATGAGTATTGCCGGTCACGGCGAAAAGCGAGGCGCAGCACAACAACAGTAAGCGCAAAATCATCGAGCGACCCTCCCGTCGGGCCGTCAAGAGTGCCCGCCGATCCGCGGGCCTGCAAGATTCTCTGTCGCGAAGTACGGTCCTGCTACCATGAGCCGATGACGAGCCAGGCAATCCCCGGTCGGCCGAGCGCCATGTTCCTGTCTCATGGCGGCGGCCCGTTGCCGCTGCTGGGCGATCCTGCGCACGAGGAGATGGTAGAGAGCCTTCGCGCTATCGCGGCCGCAATCCAGCGGCCCAGGGCGATCATCGTCGTGAGTGCGCACTGGGAGCAACGCGTCGCGACGATTACGAGCGCGGCCAGGCCCCCGATCATCTACGACTACTACGGCTTTCCGCCGGAGTCCTACGAGATCGAGTACCCGGCCCCCGGCAACCCGGGGCTCGCGAGACGGCTGCGGTCCTGCCTGCAGCAGAGCGGTATCAATGCTGAACTGGATGGGGGCCGCGGTTTCGATCACGGTCTCTACATACCGCTCAAGATCATGTACCCGGAGGCGGACATACCCTGCATCCAGTTGTCACTGCTCGATTCACTGGACCCGGCCGATCACATCACGCTCGGCGAGGCCATGTCGAACATTGGCGGTGACGGTGTCCTCGTCATCGGCTCCGGGTTCTCCTTTCACAATCTGAAAGCGTTTTTCAGCCGCGATGCGTCTCTCCCGGATGACAGGAACGAAGCCTTCGAACGCTGGCTCTTCGAGACGTGCACCGCACGCGAACTGGAGGAGGCGGAAAGGTCCCGCCGGCTACGGGCCTGGGAAAGCGCGCCGCATGCGCGGTACTGCCACCCGCGGGAGGAGCACCTGTTACCGCTGCACGTCTGCTACGGCATGAGCAGGCGCAGAGCCGCTGCCAGCAGGGAGTTACGCATACTCGGCAAGAAGGCCAGCTTCTATTTCTGGTAACGCCTCCGCTCAGCGTCGTTTTCCGGCCCCAATCCTGCCCGTGGTCCGATGTCAACGGGCCCGGGTAATGTTCCTCGGTAATAACGCGTTTTCCCGTCGCGGTGCCGTTGGGGCGCTCTCGCAGCCGAGAAAATGAACACAAGACACATACGCCGCCCCGCTCCGAGGCTTGCGCAGGGCGCCCCCTGTCGTTCTCAATGTGCTCTTAGCGGCTCGGTGCAGTATGGCGTGGCCTCGCCGTCGCAATTCACGCGATGCTCAGGATTACGGCCCCGCGGACCTCGCCGGCTTCGACGATCTCGTTGCCGGCGGCGATGTCCGCCAGCGGCATCGAGTGCGCAATCCGGTGCTGCAAGGACCCGTGCGACAGCGCGCTGTTGATGTCCGCCACGGCGTGATCCTTCGCGCTGTCAGGCATCGCATACACAATGATCATGTGTACGGTCAGGTCCTTGTACATCATCTTGTAAAACGGCAGCACGGGCTCCGGGTTCCTGGCCGAGGCGTAAGCGGCGATAGTGCCGCCTGTCTTCAATACTGCGATGGACACCGGCAGGTTTGTGCCGAACTCGAGGTCGATGACCCGGTCGATCGGGTCGTTCCCGTTAGCTGCGAGTACCTGGCGGGCGAAGTCTTCCGCGCGATGATCGACAACATGATCCGCGCCGGCGGCCTGGCATGCTGCCCCGTCGTCAGCGTTGCTCGCGGTGGCGATGACGGTTGCGCCGGCCTGCTGAGCCCACTGTATGGCGTAGTGGCCGACACGGCCGGCGCCGCCCATGACGAGGAGCGCCTGCCCTTCTACGTCACCGTCGCCAAACACCGCGCGGTGAGCGGTCATGGCCGGGATGCCCAGGCATGCGCCGATGTCGAAGCCCGCGTCCTCCGGCAGGCGCGGCGCGCAGTTGCTGCTGATTGCGATGTACTCGGCTGCCGTTCCGAAGCGGCGTTCGTGCTGCGCCTGGTACACCCAGACACGCTCGCCCTTGCGATTCTTGTCGACGCCGTCGCCGACCGCTTCGATGACACCCGCGCCGTCGCTGTTGGGAATGACAAAACCCGCGTCCAGCAGGTCCGGGAACGCCCCGGCGCGCTTCTTGACGTCCGACGGATTGATGGCGCTGGTGTGCAGCCGGATCAGGACTTCGCCCGGCCCGGGCTCCGGCGTGTCGACGTCGCAGAGCTCCAGGACTTCCCTGGCCGCGCCGAACTTCCGATAAAGCGCTGCTTGCATGGCGTTCAGCGCGGGTCCGCGAGCGGGATCGTCACCGCCAGGGCCGCATTGACCTCGGCCTGTACCTTGTTTTCGAGCTGGAAAAAGCGCATGACCTTGATGCTGCTCATGACCTTGCTGAACCTCTTCACGTAATCCTGGCGTTTCCTGAGGATGGCCTGGTTGACCTCGAAATAGGTGTTCATCAGGCGCTCGGCATGTTCGTCCTTGAGGTCGCCGTTGTAGTAACGGTCGACGTACTCTACAAGGCCTGCAAAGTAGGGTTCATTGATCACCCGCTTCTCCGCACTGTAACGCTCGTAAAGCGGCCAGAACTCCTTGCTCTCGGCGTCGGTGAGCATCATTTCTTCACGAACGATCTGCCGGAATTCCCTTGCGACCAGCGCTTGCGTCTCGCGGATTTTCGCGCCGATGTTTGCGGCGTCTTGCGCGAACGCGGGTACGGCAGCAAGCAGCAAAACGACCGCGACGGCGCGGTGCATCAGGTGGCTCATGACATCCGCCTCCGGTATCTTTGCAGGATAGCAGGACCGGCAGTCTACCATTCCCCGCTCGCGAGGAACCCCAACATCCGCAATGAGCGAAGAGCAACCCAAACAGGTGCTGCGGCTGCCGAAGCGGCATTCGCGGGAGCGCGCGGGACGTCCGGACCCCGAACTCGGGGCGCGGCTCGTTCGCGCACAGTCGTTGCGTGGCGCGATTATCGCAGCGCTGCTCGCGATCGTCGCTTTCAGCGCTATCTGGGTGATGTTGTCGACGGCGCTCGGGCGCGTGTTCCCGTGGATGACCGTGGTCCAGGGGCTGATCATCGGCCTCGCTGTTCGCCGTGCCGGCCGGGGTCTCGACTGGCGGTTTCCGGTCACCGCCGCCGCCGCCGCGGTGGCAGGCGCACTGGCCGGCAACGTGCTCGTCGCCGCCGCGTTCACGGCCGCCGAGTTCGACACAGGTATCCTCACGGTCCTCCGGGCGTCGACCAGCTTCACCTGGCCGGTGTTCTTCGATGAAGTAATGACGCCGGCTGATTCGATTTTCGCGTTTGCCGCCGCAGGCCTGGCGGCCTTCTGTGCCAATCGTCGTCTTGCGCGGGAGGAATACGCATCCTACCGGGCATGGCTGGACCGGCAGGGGGCACGGCCCTGAGCGGGCCGCTCACACGGGCATCAGCAACTCGTCTTTCTCGATCGCGCGGCCGGTCAGGGCCGCGAGCTGTTCGATCACGAAGCTCTCCACCTCCTGCACGGCATCGGATATGCCGACGAAGAAGGCCGGCTCGCGGCGCAACAGTGCCCAGTTGCCCGTAGAGATGATTCGCACCAGGTGCGTAATGTTGTTGCGTATGGCCTCGATGTACGGGTTGTGGCCGTCGTACAGGACTTCGATGTACCGGTAGGCGCGATTGAACTTGAGATTCAGGCGATCGCGCATGACCTGCTGGTAAAACACCGGCGTCTTCTGCAGCAGGTCCTGGCCGGACTTGTACCGCACCATGTACTCGCCCGGTTTCGAATTCTCGACGGCGACGCCGCCGATCACGAACTCCTTGTAAAGCCGGTCGCGGCATTTCTCCAGGTAACAGCGATCGGCCATCTGCGCGATCATGTCGGCCGTGCCAAGCAGGTGGCCGCAAATGACGTCGCGAGGGTCATCGAGTTCGATGTCATCGAGGTCGACCTCGTAACCCGTGAAATGGACGATTATGCTTGCGATGCCCGCGTCCTTCGCGAGACCGAGGTCGGGCAGGTAGCGGCGCAGGAAATCGGCGCTGCGTGTCACGTGGTACAGCGTGAACTCGGCCCCGTTGACGAAATCACTGTCGCGCTCGCTGTGACGGATATAGCCGGAGTCGTGGAACAGTGCGGTAATGATGGCCATGCGCGCGCGTTCGGCACCGAGGCGCTCCGACGCTTCCACGCTGCGTTCGTAGCCCGCGATCAGGCGGGCGAGCGCTAGCGTCATGTCCAGCGTGTGCTGCAGGTCATGATAGGTCGTATCGCAGCCCAGGTAGCCCGGGAAACGTCCGCAGAACAGCCGCTCGAAATCGTAAAACGCAAGCCACAGCTTGTCGAAAGGCGCGCCGGGAAACGTCTCGGAATAGAGCTGCCATACTGCGTTGCGGACAGCGGCTGGGCTGCTGACCTGCACGGTATTGGTAACATCGAAATCGTTACGGCGGTCCTGAGACACGATACTGCTCTTCTTGTTGTTGGCCGTATCGCCCGTCGTTCGCTTGCGTCCGAGGTCGCTCATGCCGTCCCCCTGACGGCAACGCGAATCCTTGCGCAATCGGGCGCTGCAGGCTCAATCATACACATCGCGTCACGGGCAATCCGGTCGAAATTCGACAATATGTCATCTCGGTAAAATCTGCCCAACCGGCATAACAACGTAAACCAGACAGTTTCAGAGCTGAAACTCCGCGACCACCGGCGCATGGTCCGACGGACGTTCCCAGGTGCGCGGCTCCCTGTCGATGTAGCTGGCCGTGCAGCGCGTCGTCATTGCGGCGCTGGTCAGGATGAGGTCGATTCGCAGCCCCGCATTGCGGCGGAACATGGCCGCCCGGTAGTCCCACCAGCTGAAGCTCTTCTCCGGCTGATCGAACTTGCGGAACACGTCGGTGAGACCGAGGCCGAGCAGCTCGCCGAGCGCCGCGCGCTCCGCCGGGCTGCAGAGAATGGCGTCACCCCACTTCTCCGGGTCGTACACGTCCTCGTCCGCAGGCGCGATATTGAAGTCGCCGAGAACGACCAGGTCGTCATGTTCCTGCAGCTGCGCGGCCAGGTAATCGTGCAGCTTGCGCAGCCAGCCCAGCTTGTACCGGTACTTTTCGGAGCCGACTTCGGAGCCGTTCGGCACGTACAGGTTGATGACCCGAACGCCGCCGATCGTCGTTGCCAGCACCCGGCGCTGCGGGTCGTCGAGGCCGGGCAGTTCCAGGTCCGGGTCCTGCGGCTCCTGCCTGCTGACCACAGCAACGCCGTTGTAGGTCTTCTGGCCGTTGGCGAGCGATAGGTAGCCCGCCTCGGCAAGCTCCTCCTGCGGGAACATTTCCGTCAGCTGCTTGATTTCCTGCAGCACGAGAACGTCGGGTTCGTTCGCCGCCAGCCACTCCAGTACGTGCGGGAGGCGCACCTTCATCGAATTGACGTTCCAGGTGGCTATCTTCACGAGGTAACGATCCCGCTTTGCCGGAGCAGTGCATCGATGTCCGGTTTGCGGCCGCGGAAATCGATATAGGCTTGCATGAAGTCGCGGCTGCCGCCTATCTCGAGAATTTCGCGGCGAAAACGGGCTGCGGTCTCGGCATCGAATATCCCGGCTTCCCGGAACGCTTCAAACGCGTCGGCGGCCAGCACTTCGGCCCACTTGTAGCTGTAATAGCCGGCGGCATAGCCTCCGGCGAAAACATGCGCGAAGCTCTGCGGCTGGCGGTTATACGACGGGTGTGCCAGCAGGGAGACCTCCGCGCGAACCTCGTCGAGCGTCGAGATCACGGAGCCGGGCGCGTCGGGGTCGTACTCCGCGTGCACGCGCATGTCGAACAGGCCGAACTCGATCTGCCGCAGCATCGCCAGCGCGGCGCCGGTGTGGCGGCTCTGCTCCAGGCGTTGGAACAGTTCCTCGGGCAGCGGTTCGCCGGTGTCGGCGTGCGCCGTGCAGCGTTCAAGGACCTCGTAGCTCCAGGCAAAATTCTCCATGAACTGGCTGGGCAGCTCGACCGCATCCCACGGCACACCGTTGATGCCGGAGACGCTCGGGTAATCGACCCGGGTGAGCAGGTGGTGCAGCATGTGCCCGAATTCGTGGAACACCGTCACCACGTCCTGGTGCGTGAGCAGGGACTGACTGTTGTCGTCGCGCGGTGAGAAATTGCACACGAGAAAGCCGACGGGCTGCGATGACGATCCATTGAGCTTCTTGCGGTTCGCCAGGTCGCTCACCCAGGCACCCGTGCGCTTGCCGCTGCGCGCGTACAGGTCGGTGTAGAAGCCCCCCACTTCCTCGCCGTCCCGGTCGTGCACCCGGTAGTAGACCGCGTCCTGGTGCCACGTGACGACGTCGGGATCGCTCGAGAAGCTGACGCCATAGAGCCTGCCGGCGAGCTCGAAGAGACCACTCATTACCGTCTCTGCAGGAAAGTACTGCCGCAGCGCCTCGTTCGAGATCGAGAATTTTTGCTGTTTCAGTTTTTCGAGCAGGAACGAGACATCCCAGGGCTCGACCGTCATGCCCGCGAAATCGCGCAGTTCCGCGAGCTCTGCCTCCGCTGCGGGCCGCGAGTGGGCGGCCAGGTCGCGCAGGAAGCCGATGACCTCTGCGGGCGACCCGGCCATCTTGGTGGCGAGCGAATAATGCGCGTAGCTGTCGAAGCCGACCAGCTCCGCGGCCTCGTGGCGCAGCGCAAGTATCGCGTCGATGTTATCGCTGTTGTCCCATTCGTCGTTGGCGCCCTGGTCCGAAGCGCGGGTCACCCAGCCGTGGTAAAAGGTCTCGCGCAATCCGCGGTTCTCGGCGTGCGTCATGACCGCATGGTAGGTAGGAAAGTCGAGCGTCAGCAGCCAGCCGTTACGGCCCCTGCTGGCCGCTTCCGCTGCAGCGCGCTGCAGCAGCTGCGGCGGCAGGCCCGCGAGCTCGGCGGCATCGTCCACGGGCAGCGCCCAGGCGTCCGAGGCGTCCTGGATGTTGTGATCGAAGTCGGCCTGCGTCGCGGCGAGCGCCTGCATGATTTCCCGGAAGCGCTTTTTCTCGCGCTCCGGCAGGTCCACGCCGGCCAGGTGAAAATCGCGCAACGCGTGCGCCACGACTGTGCGCCGCGCCTCGCCGGTGTCCGCGGGCAGACTGCTGTGCACGCGGGCATAGGCCTGCTGCAGCCGGGCATTCTGTGACAATTCGGTGCCGTACTCGGTCAATATCGGCAGGGCGGCGTTGTAGGCCTCGCGCCATTCCGGGGAACCGAGAACACCCTGCAGGTGGCCGATGGGCGACCAGACCCGCGACAGCTCGTGTTCCATGTCCTCGAGGGGCGCGACGAGCGAGTCGAAATCGTATTCCGTGGCGGCGTCCAGCAGCTCAGCGAGCTTGCTGCGGTGCGTCGCGATCAGTTGCCGAAGCGCCGGCAGTACGTGATCGGGCTCGATCTCGGCGAAACGCGGCAGGGACGACGTATCCAGTAATGGGTTGCTCATTGGCGATGCTGATATCCTTCTCCGGCGCAGGATGTTAGCACGGCACCGAAAGGAGTAAGGATTTGGCTAGGGAATTCGATTTGTTGGTCATCGGCGGCGGTAGCGGCGGGCTCGCGCACGCGCAGCGTGCCGCGGAATACGGCGCGCGGGCTGCCGTCGTCGAGTACGGGCCGCTCGGCGGCACCTGCGTCAATGTCGGTTGCGTGCCCAAGAAGGTCATGTGGTACGCGGCCGAAGCCCGGCATCACCTC
>JBFIHC010000102.1:0-9937 GCA_041601995.1 Woeseiaceae bacterium
CGTTGGCCTGAACGACGCTGTGCGCGCCGAGGCCGACGAGCACATCGCTATTCCGATGCACGGTCACGGATCGTCGCTGACCGTGTCGGTCGTCGTCGGCATCATCCTGTTCGAGGCCGAGCGACAGCGGCGCGCGGCAGGGCTGTACGACCAGTCGCGTCTGACGCCCGACGAGCGTGCTCGTACTCTGTTCGAGTGGTCGTATCCCGACATTGCCGAACGTTACCGTGCCCTGGGAAAACCCTATCCCGAGCTCACGGCTGACGGCATGATCGCGGCGAACCCGCTGATCGACATATCGACCGTCAGCGCGCAGGAGTGACGCTGGGCCGATTTGCCGAGGGAGGAGATAACGCGCAATTGGGCCAATGTCCGCTTTGGGTCGACAGCGGTCATTCAGGGCGCTTCCAGCTCAATGTCCGCTTTTCAGGGGATGGCGGACATGCAACTCGCTTTCGGACCACGCGGGGCAGGATGGGCCTCCCTGCGGTCGGCCTGTCGTCGCGCTACGCGCTCCTCGGATCGAACCTCCGCGCTTCGCGCGCCACGGTTCGAATCTTTCACACAAGCCATCATCCAAACGGCCCCACGAGGGGGCCTCTTGATTGATGGCGCGCCCGGCAGGATTCGAACCTGCGACCCCCGGATTAGGAATCCGGTGCTCTATCCGACTGAGCTACGAGCGCACGGCGCAGGATTCTAGCAGAGAAACACCGTGCGCCGTGGCGCCCTAGCGCCCTGGCATTAATCATTGTCCTTGCGGATCGCCCGGTACGACTCCAGGGCCAGGTCTCGGGCCTCGCCGTGGTCCACGATCGGCGCCGGGTAATCCTCACCGATGATCACGTTCGCGGCCTTCTGCTCGTCGTCGCTGGCTTTCCAGGGCTCCTGAATGAATTTCGCGGGTAGTCGCTCGAGTTCGGGCACCCAGCGGCGAACGTAGTCACCCTTGGGGTCGAACTTCTTTCCCTGCAGAGTCGGGTTGAAGATCCTGAAGTAGGGCGCTGCATCCGTGCCGCAGCCGGCCACCCATTGCCAGCTGGCCGAGTTGTTGGCGAGATCGGCGTCGACCAGCGTGTCGAGGAACCAGTCCGCGCCTGCCTGCCAGGGCACGAGCAGGTCCTTCACCAGGAACGACGCGACGATCATTCGCACGCGGTTGTGCATCCACCCCGTCTCCCAGAGCTGGCGCATGCCGGCGTCGACGATCGGATACCCCGTGCGGCCTTTCTGCCAGGCTTCGAGGCCCTCCTGGTCGTCGGTCCACGGGAACCGGCTGAATTCCTCGCGCAGCGGTTCATCCGGCAGCCGCGGGAAGTGATACAGCAGGTAGGCGCTGAAATCGCGCCAGTACAGCTGGCGCAGGAGCGCGTCGCCTCCCTGCTGTCCGCTCGCCGAGGTGGCGGAGCGAATGTCGTGCCAGACCTGGCGCGGGCTCAGTTCGCCGAAATGCAGGTGGGGGGAGAGCCGAGACGTGCCGTCGAGATCCGGGCGGTCGCGTTCCTCATCGTAGTTGCCTGCGATCTCGCAGGCTGCATCGAGGCGGTCGAAGGCGCCTTCCTCGCCCGGCGTCCAGGCTTCGCGCAGACCGCCCGACCAATCCGGACCGGTGGGCAAAAACTCCAGATCGTCGATATCTCCCGGCTCGAGGCCGGCCATCGTTGTTTCGAAGCTGTCCGGCTTCGGCACCGGCTTGTCGGGCTCGCCGGGTTCCGACGCAGATTTCCAGTACGGCGTAAAAACCTTGTAGGGCGTGCCTGACTGGGTCATCACGCTGTCCGGGTGGCGAATCACTCCGTCGTCGAAGCCGCAGATTTCACAGTCGCCGTCAAGCGCCTTCTCCAGGGCACTCTCCTGCGCCCTGGCTTGTGGCTCGTAGCGTCTCGAAAAATAGACCGCTTCGGCGCCGGTGGCCTCGATCAGTTCCGGCAGCAGCTCTTCGGGCTTGCCGGAACGAACGACAAGTCCCGCGCCGTGCTTGTGCAGCGCCGCATCGAGGGCTCGGAGGCTGTGGTGCAGCCACCAGCGGCTGGCGCCACCCGCGTCGAGCTCGTCCGAGACGTAGAGGGGAATGATCGGGCAACCGGCGTCGGCTGCGGCGTCCAGGGCCAGGTTGTCGTGCAGGCGCAAATTCCTGCGAAACCAGAGAATGACGGGGCTCATCGAATCAACTCGGAAAAACCGAAGGCCTCTAGTCTACTCGACCATAAGTTGCCGACTTGTAAGGGAATGTAACAAACCATTTCAGGCGGTTGGCGAGTATCGGAGCGGTTCGTATAGTCGGCATTCTGAAATGGGAGAGTATGCATGAGCAGCGTAACCGCAAAGGCCGTCGACTGGACAGAGACCGGGCTCGTACCGGATTCGGTGATCCGCGCCGGCATCCGGCGCCTCCTGGAGCGCAAGCTCAGGGAGATCCACGCCAGTGACGTGGAGAAGGCCGCAATCATCAAGAACCGCTTTGTGCAGATGATGGGCGAGTCGCCGATCGCGCTGGTTCCGCACCTTGCCAACGAGCAGCACTATGAAGTGCCGGCCGCGTTCTTTTCGGAAGTCCTCGGCAAGAACCGAAAATACAGCAGCTGCTACTGGCCGACGGGCGTCGAGACCCTGGAGGCGGCGGAGGCCGCGGCGCTGCAGGTGACCGTCGAGCGGGCGGGTATCGAGGATGGCATGGAAGTGCTCGACCTCGGCTGTGGCTGGGGCTCGCTATCGCTCTGGATCGCCGAGCACTTCCCCAACGCGTCTGTCACCAGCGTCTCGAACTCGCAGTCCCAGCGTGACTACATCATGAGCGCAGCCGAAAACCGCGGTCTCGACAACGTCGAAGTCCACGTATGCGACATGAACGACTTCCATGCCCCGGGGACGTACGACCGCATCGTCTCGGTGGAAATGTTCGAACACATGCGCAATTACCCGGAACTGTTCCGCAGGATCAGCAACTGGCTGCAGCCCGACGGCCGCTTTTTCATGCACATCTTTTGCCACCGGACGACACCCTACGAGTACATCGATAAAGGGCCGGCCGATTGGATGAGCCGTCATTTCTTCTCCGGCGGCATCATGCCCAGTGCCGACCTGCCGATGCGCATCGGTGGCGACCTGGCCGTCGAGCGGCACTGGCAGTGGAACGGTGGGCACTATGCGCGGACCCTGCGTGCCTGGCTTCAGCGGATGGACGCGAGGCGGGATGCCGTGACGCCGATCCTCGAAGAGACGTACGGCAAGGACCAGGCGGATCGCTGGCGCATGCGCTGGCGCATCTTTTTCATGGCTTGCGAGGAACTCTTCGCCTTCAACGGCGGCAACGAGTGGTACGTCAGCCATTACCTGCTGAAGCGCGTGGGGGATTGACATGAACCTGTTGATCAACGTTGCCGCGTTCAAGCTCGGCTGGATCTCGTCGGTTGTCGGCGGTGCCCAGCAGCTTCCATGGCTCGGACCCCTGGTCGTCTTCATGGCGGTCGCTATCCACCTCACCCGGGCGGAACGGCCGCGTTCCGAGTTGCTGCTGATCCTGAGCTGTGGGCTCATCGGCGCTGTCTTCGACAGCGCGCTGGTGGCCGCCGGCTGGGTGACGTTCCCATCCGGCATGTTCAGTGAGGCGATGGCGCCGTACTGGATCGTAACGATGTGGATGCTGTTCGGCACGACCATCAACATGTCGATGCGCTGGATGCGCGGCCGGCCATGGCTGGCGGCGGCTTTCGGGCTCATAGGCGGGCCGCTTGCCTACATTGCGGGTCACAAGATCGGAGGGATCCAGTTCGTTGATCAGGAGCCCGCCATCGCAATGCTGGCAATCGGGTGGGCAGCGATGATGCCCGTTCTCATGCAGCTGGGTGAGCGATTTGACGGCGTGACTCCGGAAGCGCTCCGCGGCGACGTCGCAGCACAGAGGGTTTTCTGATGGACATGCAGACATACCTGTTCGCGCTGGCTTTGATCCTCGGCGTCGGTGTCGCGGCATGGGCCGTCAGTGTCGTGATACGCAACGTGGCGTTCGTCGACAGCCTGTGGTCGCTGTTCTTCCTGATTGCCGCCGTCGCGTTCGCGGCCGCCGCATGGCCGCTCAGCGCCCGAGGCCTGCTGGTGACAGTGCTCGTCGCGGTCTGGGCGTTGCGGCTGAGCATCTACATTACCGCGAGGAACTGGGGCCAGCCAGAAGACCATCGTTACCAGAAGATCAGGGCCAATAACGAGCCCGGATTTGCAATCAAGAGCCTGTACATCGTGTTCGGGCTGCAGGGCGTGCTGGCATGGTTCATTGCAATGCCGCTGGTGCCGGCGATCATGAATCCCGGTGACATTGGCCCGCTCGAGACCGTCGCTGCAGCGCTCTGGCTGCTGGGCTTCGTGTTCGAGGCGGGCGGTGACTACCAGTTGGCGCGCTTCAAGAGCGATCCGTCCAACAAGGGGCGGGTGCTCGATACCGGTCTGTGGCGTTACACGCGGCACCCCAACTACTTCGGTGACTTCTGCGTGTGGTGGGCGTTTTACCTGTTCGCCGTCGCGGCAGGCGGCTGGTGGACGTTGCTTTCTCCGGTGCTGATGTCGTTACTGCTGCTGAAGGTGTCCGGCGTCGCGTTGCTGGAGAAGACGATCACCGAGCGTCGCCCGGAATATGCAGACTACGTCCGCAGGACCAACGCGTTCTTCCCCGGCCTGCCGAAAGGCGCGGCCAACGCTTGAGGAGGGCAACGATGAAACTGATGAAGCTCATTTTCGCTGGCACCCTCATTCTGGGACTGTCGCCAGTAGCAGCGACCGCCGAGGGCCCGGCCGGCAGGACGCTGGTGTTCGACGTATTTCTCGATGGTAAGAAGATCGGCTACCACCGCTTCGAGATCGATGGCCCGCGGAGCAACGCCGCCGTGCGCAGCGAGGCGAGTTTCGACGTCAAGTTCCTGTTCGTGACGGCATTCAGTTACCGGCACACGGCTACAGAGAGCTGGAGCAACGGCTGTCTCGACGAAATCGTCGCTCGCACCGATTCGAACGGCAAGGAGCTGACCGTACTCGGCGAGCGCACCGAAGACGCGTTCGTCATCGAGACGGGCGACGTCGAGGCGGAGCTGCCTTCCTGCGTGATGAGTTTTGCCTACTGGAACCCGGTGTTCCTTGAGCAGCCGCGCCTGCTCAATCCGCAGACGGGTGAGTACCTGGAGGTGGATGTGCGGGAGCTCGGCCGCGATACGGTCAGGCTCGAGGGCCGCGAGGTCCCGGCCAGGTCGGTCCGCGTTACGGCCCGGCAGATGGACATCACGTTGTGGTACTCGGAGAACTCCGAGTGGCTGGCCCTCGAGTCGGTTGCCAAAGGCGGCCGGATCATTCGTTACGAGTTGAGCTGATATGGACTTTTTTCGCAAGCAGGCACTTGTCGTCATGGCGTCCCTGTCACTGGCGGCCTGTGCCGGAAGTGAGCCCGAAATGGATACCGTCGATTACGTTGACCTGGAACGATTCATGGGCGATTGGTACGTGATCGCCAACATCCCGACTTTCCTCGAGAAGGGCGCGCACAATGCTGTCGAAACGTACGAGATGAATGACGACGGCACCATCGCGACGACGTTCACCTTCCGCGATGGCAGCTTCGACGGCGAGAAGAAGGAGTACAACCCGAAAGGGTTTATCCGTGATACCGAGTCGAATGCGCTCTGGGGAATGCGTTTCATCTGGCCGATCAAGGCTGACTACCGCATCGTCTACCTTGACGAGGATTACTCGCAGACCATCATCGGCCGGCAGAAGCGCGATTTCGTGTGGATCATGGCGCGTGATCCGAATATCTCGGAGAGCGATTACCAGATGCTGCTCGGCGTGGTTGAGTCGCTGGGCTACGACACCTCCAAGGTCGAGCGCGTGCCGCAGAAGTGGTAGTGGGGAGCTCATGAGAATCGCAATCGTCGGCACCGGGATCGCGGGAAATACTGCGGCCTACAAGCTTCGCAAGGAACACGACATCACCGTTTACGAAGCGTCGTCGTACGTTGGCGGGCATACGAACACGATCGATGTTCCGGAAGGCGACGAGACGGTTGCGGTCGATACCGGATTCATCGTTTTCAATGATCGTACCTACCCGAACTTCATCGAGTTGCTCGATGAGATCGGGCAGGCGTCGCAGCCGAGCGTCATGAGTTTCAGTGTAAGCTCGGGTGACGGCCGTCTCGAATACAACGGCGCAGGGTTGAACGCTTTGTTTGCGCAGCGCCGCAACATTCTGCGCCCGCCGTTCTTCCGCATGGTCCGCGACATCCTGCGCTTCAACGATGAAGCCGTGACGAACCTCCCGTTCGAAGAAGACGGCCAGACCGTCGGTGGCTACCTGCTCAAGCACGGCTACAGCCGGCAATTCATGAACGACTACCTCGTGCCGATGGCGGCCGCGATCTGGTCAGCAGAGCCTGTGGCGATCCAGGATATGCCGCTGCGGTTCCTGGTACAGTTTTTCGATAACCACGGGCTGTTGCAGCTGAAGGACCGCCCGGTCTGGAGGGTGATCAAGGGCGGGTCGCGCGAGTACGTCGGGAAGATGGTCGCGGAACACCGCGACAGGATCCGGCTCGACACGCCCGTGAAAGCGGTCATCCGCCATGCGTCGGGCGTGGAAATCCTCACGGAGCGCCATGGGCGCGAGTGGTACGACGCGGTGTTCCTGGCCTGCCACAGCGACCAGGCGCTGGCGCTCCTCGACTCGCCGACCGCCATCGAGCGGGACGTGCTTGGCGCCATCCGCTACCAGGACAACGAGGCCGTGCTGCACACCGACGCGACCGTTCTGCCAAAGCGTCGCCGCGCCTGGGCCGCCTGGAACTATCATATCCCCGAGGACCCGCATCGGCAGGTCGCCGTCACCTACAACATGAACATGCTGCAGGGGCTGGACTGCGACCAACAGTATTGCGTCACGTTGAACAACGACCGGCAGATCGACCCGGCGAAGGTGATACGGCGCATCCAGTACCAGCACCCGGTCTTTTCGCTGGAAGCGGTCGCCGCGCAGCACCGGCAGGCGGAGCTCAACACGGACCACACGTATTTCTGCGGCGCTTACTGGCGCAACGGTTTTCATGAAGACGGCGTCGTCAGCGCGCTGGACGCGATCGCCCATTTCGAGGAGAGGCAGAGCCGTGGAGAGCTGCATCTACGAAGGGCGGGTTAAGCACACGCGCACGGATCCCGTGTTGCACCGGTTCAGCTACCGGCTGTTCATGATGTACCTCGACCTGGATGAATTGCCGGGGTTGTTCAGAAAGCGCTGGCTGTGGTCGGCAACGCGTCCGGCACTGGCGCGGTTCCGCCGCGAGGATCACCTCGGTGCTCCTGACGCGCCTCTGTCGGAGTCTGTCCGCAATCTGGTCGAGCGGGAAACTGGCAGTCGCCCGGAAGGACCCGTTCGCCTGCTGACCAACCTCAGTTACTTCGGCTACTGCTTCAACCCGGTCAGCTTTTTTTACTGTTTCGACGCCGACGGCAAGACGTTGAGAACGATTGTTGCCGAGGTGAACAACACGCCCTGGGGCGAACGCGATACGTACGTCCTGCCGGAGTCGATGGACATCGGCAGACGCGGCGTGAAGCGCTTCACGCCGGAGAAGAAGATGCACGTTTCGCCTTTCATGCCGATGGAAGTCGAATACGATTGGTGCTTTACTGAACCTGAGGAGCGGGTAACGGTTTACATGGCGAATTCGAACAACGGAAGGCGTATGTTCGACGCGTCCATCAGCCTGAAACGAACCGAAATATCGGCGGCTTCGCTGGCGAGCGTACTGGCCCGGTTTCCGTTAATGACGGTGAAGATCGTCGCGGCGATCTACTGGCAGGCGCTCAGGCTCTGGATCAAGCGATGCCCGCTGTACCCGCATCCCGACAAGCGACACAAGATCGCTGCGGAGGCTCGATGAGATCAGCATCAATCGACTCACCGAAATTTCTCGAAGCCAGCCGGAAACCCACTGCCCTGGAGTCGCTCGCGCGACGAGTGGTCCGCGCGCGACTGGGCTCGCTGCGCAACGGCCAGATCGTCATTAGCGAGAACGGCCGACACGAGACTTTCGGCGCCGTCACCGACGAAATGCCACTCACGGTTCAGCTCACGGTTAACGATCCGCGCTTCTACAGCGATATTGCGTTCGGCGGACCGGTCGGCGCCGGAGAGTCCTACATCCACGGCTGCTGGTCCTGCGACGAACTCACCTCGCTCGTCCGCATACTGGCAAAGAACCGCGATGTCCTGCTGGAGATGGATGGTGGCACCGCGTATCTCGCCAAGCAGGTGCAGAAGCTGTTCCACTGGCTCAACCGTAACACCCGTAGCGGCAGCCGGCGTAACATTGCTGCGCACTACGACCTCGGCAATGATTTTTATGCCCTTTGGCTCGACAAGCGAATGATGTACTCGAGCGCGATATTCGAGTACCCGGACATGTCACTGGAGGCCGCTTCCGTTGCCAAGCTTGACCGAATATGCCGAAAGCTGAATCTGTCGCCAAGAGACCACGTGCTGGAGATCGGCACGGGGTGGGGCGGTTTCGCGATCTACGCCGCGGAAAACTACGGCTGCCGCGTGACGACGACGACGATATCGCAACAGCAGCACGACTATGCGAAGGACGCGATCGCGAGGGCGGGCGTGGAAGATCGAATCAACCTGTTGCAGCGCGATTACCGCGATCTCGACGGGCAATTCGACAAGCTGGTGTCCATAGAAATGATCGAGGCCGTCGGGTACGAGTTCCACGATGCCTACTTCAAAAAGTGTTGTGAGCTGCTCAGGCGCGACGGCCTGATGCTGCTGCAGGCAATCACGATCGCGGACCAGAATTACGAACGCGCGAAGAAGACGGTCGACTTCATCAAGCGCTATGTCTTCCCCGGCGGTTGCCTCACGTCGGTAACCGCCATGGCGGAGACGCTGACGCGCGTGACGGACATGCGGATCGTGGGTCTCGAGGACATCGGACCGCATTACGCGACGACGCTGGAGCGCTGGCGGGCGCGGTTTTCCGCCAATATCGATCGCGTGCGCGGCATGGGCTTCTCCGAGGAATTCATCCGCATGTGGCAGTACTACCTTTGCTACTGCGAAGGCGGATTCCTCGAGCGCGCGACCGGCAACGTGCAGATGCTGATGATGCGCCCCGATGCGCGCCCGACCAGTCCCGCGGCCTGACACCGCTTTCATCGTAAGACTCCCCGGCGCATAATCGCGGTATGCAGGGCATCGTATTACGCACCCTCATCACCGTGCTGGGCCTGTTCCTGGCATCCGCGCTGGTGCCGGGTGTTTCGATCTCCGGCGCGTGGACGTTTATCTTCGCAGCCGTATTGCTGGGCCTCGTCAATGCATTCGTCAGGCCGATTGCGTTCGTGCTGACGCTGCCGATTACCCTCGTTACGCTGGGGCTCTTCCTGTTCGTGCTTAACGCCGCCATGTTCGCACTGGTCGCGGCCATGTTGGACAACTTCATCGTCGCCGGTTTCTGGTCAGCGCTGTTCGGCGCGATCATCGTGGGCATCACCAGCACGATTGCTTCCTGGTACATCGGACCCGACGGCCGTATCGAAGTGATCGTCGTCACCCGCCGTTGAGAACAAGGGAGGTTCGCGTGAGTATCAAAACGCGCCTGATCGACTATCGGGACGGCGACCTCGTGTTCCAGGGAATGCTGGCCTGGGACGACGGCATCGAAGAGCCGCGTGCCGGCGTGCTCGTCGCGCACACGATCCGCGGGCGCAGCGAATTCGAAGAGGGTAAGGCGAGGCGGCTTGCGGAACTGGGTTACGTGGGTTTTGCAATCGACGTGTACGGCAGGGATGCAATCGGAAGTGCCATGGAGGATTGCCGCGAGATGATGGACGCGCTCAGGAATGATCGTGCGGCCCTTCAGCGGCGCCTGTTGCTTGCCGTGCAGACGCTGCGGGA
>JBFIHC010000103.1:0-9900 GCA_041601995.1 Woeseiaceae bacterium
GACGACCGCCACCTTGGCGGGGCCTCCAGTGCTCTTGCCCGCAGCCGCCATGGGCAGATCGATAAAGAACCGTCCCGCGCCGGACTTGTGCAGGAAAGCGCCGAAGAAGATGAACAGGATGACGTAGGTAGCAAGTACGTTGGCCATGACGCCGAAAACGCCGTTGGTCGTCAGGTACAGCGATGTCGCCAGCCGCTCCACGCCGAACCCGCGGTGCGCGATCACGTCCGGGAAGTACTGCCCGAAAAGCCCGTAACAGATCAGCCCGACGCCGATCAGCGTCATCGACCAACCCAGCACCCTCCGGCAGACCTCGAGAGAAATCAGGATGCCCGCGATGCTTATCAGGGCATCGAGTTCCGTCTCGGCGCCGGCGCGGTAATTCAGGGCCTCGAACTCGGTCATCCAGTACAGAACGACGGCCGCGCTGCCCAGCGCGAACACGATGTCGGACAGTACCGGATTCTGCGGGTAGCGCTTCTCGAGCAGCGTGTCGCCATAGAGCATGATGCCGCCCAGGAAGACGGCGCCGACGATGATGAACCAGAGGGGTCCGCTCATTGACCCGATGGCCGAGAGTGCGCCGCTCTCGCTCCAGGCATCGCCGAACGCGACGAGAGCGGCGTGAAAACTTGCAGCGTCGGTGAAAAAGAGCCAGGCGCAGGCGGTCATCGACAACAATGCGCCGCCGAAGATCGCGAGCACGTAGCGAAACCAGGTGCCGCCCGAAGGGTACAGCAGGAATACCAGGACATAGGTGACCAGCACGTAGATGCCGCGGTGATACTGCGTCGCAACGCTCGCGAGGCCGGCGGTGTAGAAATAGAACAGCACCATGCCGCCACCGAGGATCGCCACCACCCAGCGCCAGAATCCTTCCGGACTCCGGCCGCTGGCGGCGTCCTTCTGCAGCAGTTCCTGGATTTTCTCTTTTTGTTCCGCGTCGAGGCTTTCCAGCCCCTTGTCTTCGTTAACACTCATGCGCGGCGTCCCCCTGGCCAGGCAACTCTGATTTTTTTAAGGGTATTTCGCTACCTTGCGCTCTGAGCCTCCGTGACCGTCAGGCCCTGATCCGTCCAGAACGCTTCCGCACCTTCGTGGATCGGCGTCACGATGCCCTGCAGCCCGTTTTCGATGGACATCGATTTGGCGGTGCTCTTCACCTTCACCATGTACGCGAGGCCATCCTTGGAGAAGATCTCGGCCAGCGAATCACTGACGATGTCAGGGCTGACGTGCGCACCGGCGACCCAAAGCGCGGAGTCCTGGAACGAGGCAACGTCGTAGTCCAAGCCGCTGTAGGTGTTCGCCGGGATCGTCAGCAAGGTATAGAACGGGTAATCGTCGAAAAAACCTGCCTCATTGCCGGCTTCAACCAGATCCAGGAGTTTGATCTTGTTGCTGGCTGCCGCCTGGATCACGGAGGAATTCGGGTATCCCGCGAACACCCAGAATGCGTCGATGAGGTTGTCGCCCAGTGCTGATGCGGCCTTGGAATAGCCGAGGAACTCGACGTTCATCTTGTCCCACAGCCCGAGGGACGTGAAATAGCGCTCCGCGGCGCCCGCCGCGC
Organism: Woeseiaceae bacterium; assembly: GCA_041601995.1. Taxonomy (GTDB): domain Bacteria; phylum Pseudomonadota; class Gammaproteobacteria; order Steroidobacterales; family Woeseiaceae; genus UBA1847. Next base: position 1,574 of record JBFIHC010000103.1, read on the forward strand.
CGGAACCGGCGCCGCCCACGGCGACGCGTTTGCCCTCGAGATCGGCAACCGCATTGATGCCGCTGTTCGCCTTGACGACCAGGTGTGCGGGTGCGCCGTACAGATAGGCCATCGCGTGAACGTTCTTGTATTCGCGCGTGTCGTTGGTCAGCTTGCCGACGCGACCGAGGTAGGTATCGCCGGAGTAAACGATGCCGAAATCGGCCTCACCGGAATTGACCCGACGCAGGTTTTCCAGCGAACCGGCCGAAGCCGTGTTGGATACCTCGACACCACCGAGCGCCTTGGACAGGCGGATTGCGATGCCGTTGGAGAAATACTGGAACGTGCCGCCTTCGGGACCACCGGAAAAGGCCAGTCGCTCGATGCTTACTGCGGTGCCCGCGACCAGACCCAGACCGACCAATGCGAAAACGGGGACAAGCCCCTTGCGAATGATTTTCATTATCGTACCCCCAGTTGAAACAGCTCGGTAACAAGCATTACCACCCCAGTATCTTCATACACCCTTGGGACCGGTGCCGTTATACGTAATAAGGCGTATAGACCGAACCATACAATGTATTTCCGGTTCAGCGACATCGACCATAGTCCTACGGGTGCCGACCGGGCAGCCTTCGGGAGAACGGCCGGCACGAAAGTTTCAATGGCAAGCAATGCGACGAATTGCTTGAAGGAGAAATCTTCTACGCGCTGCAAGAGGCGAGACCGCTGGTCGAACAATGGCGCATCCACTCCAACACCATCCGGCCGCACAGCTCGCTGAGCTACCATCCATCAGCGCCGCAGGGGATCAATCCGCCTGCGAGGCGTCGTTCGGCGTGCAAAACTAGCGCCATTGTCGGCTTCGGCGTCAATGGATTGAGTTGTCCGGTTCCAGCCGCGCTGCGGTCCGTCCGGGCAGTTTGCGGAACCGGGGCACATCGTCAAATTCGCACGAGGCAGCGACCGAATCAGCGATATCGGCAGGATAATGCGGATCAGGCCGAGCCAGGCCTAGGGTCCCGTATCGTTGACGGACCAGTCAAATTCCCGAAATTCGATATCGTAATTTGTCGCCTCTTGCAGCTCTCGTGCAAGCGGCTCCGGGGCGATTGTCTTCAAGTACAAATGGAGTCCACCGGAAGCGGGCTGTCCCTGAGCGCGCAGCTCAGCAATGAAGTCGCCGCGATACATTTTGAAAATATTCGAGAGAATCAATCGGCCGGCTTCATGGTCAATGAGCACATTCGCCGGGTCCGTGACGAATGCGACCGCAGCTTCACCAAGCTGCCGCTCGAGGTCCCCCGTCCGGCGACAAATGTGTCGGCAGCACGGGGCAGCTCTCGCTCCCACAGTTCAATATGAAGTGGACTCGCGGATCGCGATAGGCCTTCCTGATTCTTTCGTTCTCGACCTCATACAGGCTCAGGTACCTGCCGCCGAAGGCGAATCGCTGACGGTAGAAGAAGCCGAGTCCGCTTACGACTTCGAGTGGCGCACGGACGTCCATCACGCTGCTGATGGGCCAGTGACGGAGCACGCTGCGAATCACGTTCGCATTGTATGCTGTCATCCAGTACGCCAGCCGTGCGTACCGGTCGGGAAATCGTTCCGGTGTGGTCTCCGGACTGTAAGCGGCAACGGCAGCCAAGTAGGAGTCCAGGCGCTCGATTGCTCTGTGGTCAACGTGCCAACGTTCGTAGTCCACACGCCCGGCCTCGTCAACGAATTCAGCCAGCAAGTCTTCGAACAGCTGGTGCGAGAACCCCCGTGCAGGAAATCCGGCAGGCGTTTCAGCATCGACACGGACGTACACGGGGCGATTCACGATAAGAGCGGCACCCGCCAGAGCGGCGAGAATGGCAACGATGGCGGCAATGATCTGCAGTGGCGACATGAGGGACCGACAACCAGCTTCAACGGTTCGGGCAGGATTCGCTGTACCGCCGATATGACACGCGCGACATGGCGAATGACAGGTGGTCGAATCGCCCGCGGCCGATACTCAAGTAGGCGCCAACGAGCAACAGTGTCGTGCCGGAGAAAGCGTACGTGGAAACCGACGCTCGCACCGGCGGCCTGGACCCAATAGCGAGACGCCGCCGCCCGTCACGATTCGGTCGCCCTGGTTTATGACATTCAGTATAGAGCCCACGACGATCGAGACACCGATGGCGCTGCGGACAATATCGCGCCGGCGCGCGGCTGAGCCAGTGCCCGGCATGAATGGTTTCGCCAGGGTCAGCGGGAGTGATCTTTTCGGTCATGTTGTCGGTTCCTCCGGGCCTCTCCGGGGACGTTCACACGTTCAGCGAGTGCGCGCACCCACGTTCGTATTGTAATTTGGACTGACTGGTACTAAAGTACCACAGTGAACCGTGGACGCCCACTTGAATTCGACCGGGACGCTGCATTGGATGCGGCGGTGGATCTGTTCTGGAGCCGCGGCTACGAAGCCACGTCGCTCCAGGGGCTGCTGGAGGCGATGGGGATCGCGCGCAGCAGCTTTTACCAGGCGTTTGGAAGCAAGGGCGAGCTCTACCTGGCCGCGGTAGAGCGTTACCGGGACGGCCTGGTGCATGAGCTGCGCGCGTCACTCGAGGCAGCGGACAGCGGGATCGGGTTCATATCCGACACATTGCGCGCCGTCGGTGACGAGGCCATGTCTTTGGACGCCCGCCGCGGCTGCCTGGTTTTCAATTCTGCCTGCGAGTTCGGACAAAAGAACCGGGCGGTGGCCGGCCGCGTTGCCGCGAGCATCGACGCCTTCACCGAGGTTTTCGCCGACGCCGTGCGACGGGCTCAGGGAGATGGCGATATCACGCCGGGGCAGGACCCACGACTCGTAGGCCGGTTTCTTGTTTGCACCATGAGCGGCCTACGTACGCTTTGCAAGGCAGGCGCCTCGCGTCAGGAACTCATACGTCTGGCCGATCTTGCGGTGAGTTCGCTCCACTGATGCTGCAGGTTCTCGTTTCCGAGAGCTGCCGGAAGTTCATGCATCCATCGTAATTGTCTCAGGAGAATACAGTGAAATTCGAGGTACACGATCTGCAAACCGCACCCGAAAAATCTCGCCCGCTTCTTGAAGGCACACAAAAGAAGTTCGGTTTCATCCCCAATCTGCATGCCGTATTTGCGACATCTCCAGCTGCTCTCGAGGCCTACGGCGCCATTGCCAAGGCCCTGGACAATGCTGCCCTGGACCCGGTCGAGCAACAGGTGGTGTTTCTGACCGTGAGCGCGAAAAACGGTTGCGAATACTGCGTGGCAGCGCACAGTATGCTCGCGACCATGGCATCGATGCCCGACGAGACGCTGCAGGCGTTGCGCAATGGCGATGTGATCGAGGAGCCAAGACTGCGGGCCCTCTCGGACTTCACTACGGCGGTCCGGGAACATCAGGGTTGGGTGCCCGATGCGGCCCTCAAGGCGTTCGCCGAGGCAGGCTACAACGAAAGGCATGTGCTCGATGTGATTACGATTCTGGCCATGAAGACTCTGAGCAACTACACGAATCACCTTGCCGACACGCCTCTCGATGAAGCGTTTGCGGATCACGCCTGGAGAGCATCTCGTTAGTTCCGGATTGGCACAAAGCGAAGGCCAAGACTCGGGCGCGTCCGATGTTGAATTCCGCGGTAGCTCGGCCCGGGAGAAGCATGTCGTATGGCGCCGCCGCGGAAAGTGAATTCGGGGGACGCGATTCGAGCGGCTGATCGTAATCGAGCTACCGGAAGGTGGTCGCGAGGCGTCCGGGATTCGAAGAGCCAGTTACGGGTACTGAAGACGTGTGAGCGAGGGCTCGGTCAGCTCCAGAAAGGCTTCCTTGTCCGATACATTGAAATCACCAATGTCCTCTCTCCGGGACTCCGATTCGCTTAGACTCCAATTGCTCTCACTTTTCATGTAGCGGGGTCGAGTGTTTCAACGCGTGCTCGATAAAGCCAATTGAAGTCGTCCGGTTGCCCGATGCATGATTGAACACGTTCGAAAGATCGCCGCAAGCTCGATTATCCGGCTTTGGGTTCGCCGCCAAAATGCAACGCCGTTGCGATTGATGCATGCCAGAGCATCCACTGGAGGTTATTGCGCCAGGACCAGCTGTTTCCTGCCGTATCCGTTTGCAGGGCAACAAGGAAGACGAGCCCGGCAAAAAGCCCGGCAATGCATGAATAGAGAAACAGGCGACGCGGGGCGAGTTTGGCAATCGCCGCGGTCGTGGTTGTCAGCACGATCGTGGCGACCACAGCCACGGGGAGGGCACTGGCGAATCGCAGGTCGACCAGCGGGGCCAGTAGCCACTGCGTGTTGACCACGCAGATAACCGCGACCGAGTGAACCAGGATGCTCAGGAGTACCAGGCTCGTGGCGAACAGACACCAGCGACGACGTGTTCCGACGAAACCGGCGAGGACAAGGAATCCAAACAAGACATCCATGAGCGGCGGATGCCACAGGTAGATCCATAGCGGATGGATACCGAATGGGTGATCGCCGCCTGTGGCTTCCTCAAGCCATTGCCACGTCAGGTTGCCGATGAGGGCCGGAAGAAGCGCGATCACCAGCCTCGTGCAGAGGGGCGAACGCATTCGAATGGTCATTACAGAAATACCGGCCGGCATTTGCAGCAGGAACTAGTCTCCCTTCCCGAACCGGCAGGTAGGGTTGACTCCCCGGTGGTCGCCGTCAATCTTGCGCGGCCTTCTCTCGACTGAACGCGCAGTCTCAGCCGTACACATTCCGCTCGAGCCAATCGCCGAGAAACCTTGCACCTGAAAGGCCCGGCAGCCTGGAAATGGTCCTGTCGACGCGCGCGGCGGCGTCTCGCCCGTCCGGGCCGTCGAAAAGCCACCCGGATACCCAGCGCGCGAGATCGTCCGGCTGGTGCTTCGTCCCGACCGGAGCGTAGAAGCGCCGCATGAGGCCACGCACCCTGCGCTGCACGCGGGGCTCCGCAAGCCGGATGCCTGCCTGCCACTGGTAAAAGGCGAAATGTCGTGCCTCGTCCGATACGATCCGCCCGAGCAGGTCGTTCAGGACGGGATGGTCGTTGCTGTGCATCAGTCGCTGGTAGGCGTGAATCGTCGTGCACTCGTGAACCGCGCCCCACGCCATGTGCAGTGCCAGGAAATCCCGCCAAAGCGCTGCTATCACCGTTGTCAGTGTGCGGTCGACGTGATCCATGATCGTGGTCCGGCCGCCGGGGTGCGGCACGACCGGGTGGCCCGCGCACTCGAGGAACTTCGCCAGCGCTCGCCCATGCATCCCCTCTTCGTACAACCAGCAAATCAGGAACGTGCCGACCAACGGGTCGTCGACTGCACGCTGAGAGAAGATCGTGCGGGGAAAGACGACCGTGTGGCTCTCTACGTCCTGCATGTACGCAATGATGCGTAGTACATCATCCGAAAGCGGATGCGATGGTATCGACTGCCAGTCAATTCCGCTTAGGTCCAGCGGTTGCGATTTGCTAATGAACCGCTGGAACTCGCGCGGCTCACCGGGCAAAGAAACTGCGGTGGGGGTCTACATATTTGTATTGCTCAGTCAGCGCGCCGGAGCGGTCCCAGCCGCGTATTTGCCGTCCCGGCATCGACCGGGTAGATGCGAAAAGCACCGCCGCATTCTTTGCCGTAGGATTCGGCCGCAACAGCGCTTACGCCGCCCGCAACATTGACGAACACGTTCATGGCAAGGAACTGGGTTGCCAGGTCGCCCGCGGCGAATGCACCGAAGCTCTCCGAGCGTGGATCAATTTGGAAGTAATACGTGCTGCCTGCGGCGGCGGTGAAAGTCACTTCGCACTGGCCCGGCATGTCCCACATATCTGCTCGCAGCCCATGATCGCCCGCATCGATATCGTGGACAGAGAACGAACCGTAACCGGCTCCGCCAACTTTCTCCCCATCCAGCGAAATGCTTGCCTGTCTCGCTATGTACAGTCCGCTATCGCGGGTGCGGAAGAACACGACGCGCGCCTTGCCGTCCGGAATCGACTGGCTGCTGAATCCAGCTTCGTCGAAAGTCGGCCCGCCTGCGGCACAGGCACAGAGCAGCAAGACGGCCAAACAACTAGCGAGTTGAAGAATCGGAAGCATCTTGAGTCCCTAGTCTCCGGACCAGGTGAGATCGGCGAGCCGGGGCAAGGCGTCGTCCTCGGCGATCAGCTCGAGCTTGTACGGACCACGGCAGCGTTTGCCCTTGCCCTCCACCGCCGTTGCGGCGGCGGTGCCGGTAGCCGAGCCCGCTGCTACTCCGGCCGCGCTCGTCGCGACGGCGGCACCTGCGCCTCCATAGACATTCGGAACGGCGGCTGCCCCTGCAACGCCGCCGACAGCTCCGCCGACTGCTCCGGCGATCATGTAGGAGAGTCGCGGGCCGACATCGATGTAGACTCGTGATCCCGGCGCGGCTGTGACATCGATTTCGCAGGCGCCGAGTGCACGGTAGCGTCCGAACGCCGTCAGGGCAGTGGTGCCAGGCGCGACGTCGACGTAGAAAAAACCGCCATAGCGCAACGCACCCACACGCGCCTGGCTGACTTCGATTGAAGCGGCGCCGCCGTTGGAACCGTCGTCCGCATCTTTCGGTCGCAGGAAGATGATCCGAATAGCGTCATCGGGCACCGGCAGCGCGTTCGCCATCACGCCCTCGTAGCCGGGTCCCGGCGCGGCGCAACCGCCAACCAGGAGAAGTCCGCAGATACACGTCGATGACCATGGGGAGAAAGTCGTGTTCACTTTCGAAGCTCGAAGAGCGGTGGTCTAACCGCCGCTCAAGATCAGGGCCGGCGACAAAGCGATCAGGACGATGGCGATGATCGAGTACCCCACACCACCAACCAACAGCGCCGTCTTGCCCACGCTGACTTCGCGCGTTTCCACGGCGACCACGTCGGCAATGGGAACCTGTTCGTCGTGGCCGATTACCAGACCCTGCTCGAGATCGATCTCCGTGATACGAAACTCGTACACGGTCTCGTCAGTAGTCACGAGCCTGACGCGCTCTCCGGTTTGCAGCAGCTCCCCGGACAGCAGTTGGCGCCGGAGTTCTTCGGGCGTCGCCTCTTTGGGGCTGAGTGTGGTGCAGGCGGAGCTGGCCAGGGCGCCCAGTAGTACGGCCAGAACGGCGAGGACATTCATTCTTCGTCTCTTGCGCTACGCGTACCGCCAGTCGACGAGATGGCCTTGCGCGGCTCGGAACGCGAGACGATCATGCGCCCGATTTCGAAAGAGCGCAAGCGCATTGTTGGCTATGCGTACCGCATTCGGCGGGCTGCATTCTGGGGTCTCTGCAGCGCTGCGGAACGCCCGCCGGCATCGCTGCCGGCGGGGTCAAAAATGGCCGATCGAAGCTGCGACGGCCTAGTGCCTTTTTCCTCGAGAGGTGCCGGTCAGTTCGTGATACAGCTGCCTGCCCTCTTTCTTCGACAACGCCTGGAAATTGCCGCCTTGTTTCACGGAGCATGAGATGAAGCGGTCACCTTGTGAATTGAACTGCGGATAAGGGTCACGTCCGACAGTAATCGTCACGCACACAAAGGTCCCTTCCAGAGCCGTGGCCGGAATGTCCAGTCGAAACCCGAGCCTCGTGCTTTCGCCCTGTCTCAGATTGACTCGTTGCGGCATGGGGTTCGTCGCGCCGACATTGCCCACCTGGAATCGCGTATTGCGACTGGCTCCGGGCGTGAACAGGTCCACCATCGCCCAGGCTTCGCCGCGATAACGGCCAGGCCCGCGGTTTGACGCCGTAATGCTGAATTCGCACAACCCGCCGCCGGGCGGTACCTGGCATTCCTGCACGGCACCGAACTGGATCGGGAACGGCGTCAGCGGAAAGTCACCGGTGTCGACGTTCTCGAATGCGCCCACAACGAACTCGGCCGATACGGACTCGCGGTAGTCATCCGCGAATCCCCGTAACCTGAATGTTCCCGGGGGAATCGAGAATACGGCCCCGTCGAAGCTGAAGCGGCCTTCCAGATCCGGATTCGCCCCTGCGACCGCGAAGCACACATGGTTGTCGCACCGCTCAAGGAAGACGACCGCGAACGGTGGCATGAATCCGGTGACCGGGTCGCCGGTGACGGCGTCAATCGCGCGCCCGGATACTGTGCCGATGAGCTGTAGCCGGATAAGCGGTAGATCACCCAGGTCCAGCGCCATGCCCTCACTAACGTCGAACGGCGCAGTGGTGAGACTTTCGAAGCCAGCTGCCGAGGCCTGCACCTGGTACGTGCCGGCCGAAAGGACGCTTCCGAACGGGTCGCTCATGAAGCTGAACCGGCCATCGAAATCAGCCTGCTGGAAGCCAACGAATTCGAAGCAGCCGAAGGCGCTGCA
>JBFIHC010000104.1:0-9799 GCA_041601995.1 Woeseiaceae bacterium
AGCGCGGCCGAGGTGCACGAGGCGCTGACGATGACCTTGCTGATCGTCGTGCTCGGGCACGTCGCCGCTGCGCTCAGGCATCATTTCCTGTTGCGCGATGACGTGCTGCGCCGCATGCTGACGGCGCGACGCAACCGGAACTGACAATGAGAGCAATCGCCAGTTTGCTGCTACTGACGTTGGCCGCTTCGGGCACGCTCGCGGACGAGTGGCGCATGCAGGACAAGGGCAAACTCCTCTTCGAGCCCAGCTGGGAAGGCGAGACCGTGCCGGGCCGCTTCGGCTCATTCGATGTCTGCCTCGATACCGGCGATGGCGGCATCGCCGGGTCGAAACTGACGGTCACCGTGCAACTCGAGAGCGCCGACATGGACGATCCGGACATCAACGAGGCCATCGCCGGTGCCGAGTGGTTCGCCGTGGACGAGTTTCCCGTCGCCACGTTTACGAGCGAGACGGTCGAGGCGGCGCCCGGAGGCGACTACGTCGCACCCGGTTATCTCGAACTCAAGGGCGTCCGGCTGCCCGTAACCGTGCCCTTCCAGTGGTCCCAGTCAGATGGCCGCGCCGGGATGACGGGCGAACTCGTTATTGATCGCACGCGCTTCGGTGTCGGCAGCGGCGAATGGGCCAGCGGCGACACCATCGGCACCGCCGTCCGGGTCCGGTTCGATGTGACGCTCGACCGTCAATGAACAAAATCTGCACACTTTTACGCGCATCGTCACTTGTATTGCTGGCTCTGCTTGCGGCCTGCGCACAGCCCGAGTGGGTTCCGGGAGACACGACTGCGCCGCCGCTCCCGGAACGCGTCTACCGTGATGCAGCCCGGCAGGGCGAAGCGGTGTACCGCGTCGACGCGCAGCGTTCGCGGGTGTTCATGCGCACGGGGCGCGACGGACCGATGAAGGCTGCGGGGCATGATCACGTGATCGCCAGCGCAGACGTCGACGGGCTGGTGCTGGTCAGCACCGACCCGCAGAAATCACGCGCGGATCTGCGCCTGCCGCTGCAGCAACTGGTCGTCGACGACCCGGCCTACCGCGAGAAATTCGGCATGGAGCCGGACCTGCCGGAGTCCGCCATCGAGGGCACCACCCGCAACATGCAGGACAGGGTGTTGGAGTCGAGCCGCTATCCCTGGGCCACGGCAAGCGTGCGGGTACTGTCCATGCAACGCGATCAGGCCGAACTCACGGTCAGCATGACGATGCACGGTGTGTCGTTCGACTACGAGGTGCCGGCGGTACTCCGGGTCGATGCCGATGCGCTGACCGTCAACGGCTCCATGACCGTCAGCCACGGCGACTTCGGCTTAACGCCTTTCAGTGCCGCTGGTGGTTTGCTGCGCGTCGCCGAGGATATCGAGGTCGTCTTCGAGATCGTGGCCGAGCGCAGTACCGGCGCGCGCTGATCGAATCGATGATCTGGACACCCCGACCGGCGAGCGCTGCTCGGCAGCAGAGCTTGCGCTCTGGACAACCGTGCGGCCGCGATTACGAACTGTCCCGGCGGGGAGACAAAAGACGTCGGCGAGGTTGTATAGTGGTGTACCCCGGATATTCGGAAAGGTGTGATGGACGAAACATCAGCATCGCTCAGTCTTGCATCGCGACCGGAAGTCGTCGCACTCGTCACGCTGGTCGGCGGCATTATCATTGCCCGGCTGGCGAGTCTCGGCGTCGGCGCCTTGTTGCACGCCATCGAGCGCCAGTCGGCAAAGCTGGGGACGACCGAGGAGAGCCTGATTCCGCCCGGACTCATTCGCGTCTCGCGGGTCTTCGTATTCTGGCTGCTGGTCGCCGGGTCGGTGTTGCTGGCGCTGCGGGTGATGGGCATCGGCGGTCTGCCGGAACTGCTCAATTCCGTGCTCGGCTTCATGCCCAAGCTGTTCATCGCTTTCTCGATCATCGTGGCCGGTCACCTGCTCGGTCTGTTCTCAGCGCAAATGGTATCGAGACTGTCGGACGGCTGGTCGGCGAGATCGGCGGTGCCGCGGCTGCTGTATCTGGCGATCATGGCCGTCGCGGTTGTCATGGGCCTGCAGCACGTCAGCGTCGACATAACGTTCGTTACGCAGCTGGTGCTGATCCTGGTCGGCACGATCAGCGCGGGATTGATGCTCGCTTTCAGCCTTGGTGCGCGTCGCCACGTAGCCAACCTGCTTGCGCGCCGGGAATTGTCGCGGCTTGCCATCGGTGACCGGGTCAATATCGGCGGCGTCGAGGGCAATATCGTCGATATTCACAACACCGCGGTCGATATCGCGACAGAGGACGGCATCGCATCCATGCCTGCGGCGCGACTCGCCGAGGAAGGATTCATTCGCATACCGAGGGCGCCCGAAGATGACTGACGCCGATCCCGTCATAGCCGATTTCGCGGAACGATTTCCGGACGCTTTCGCAAGCGTCTTGCGGCAGGGGAGCGACGAGGAGATCTCCGCAGTCGTCACGTCGTTGCCGCCACGGTCGATCGCGGCCGTCGTGGCGCGACTGCCCGCGGTCCGGCTACGCTCATTGCTGGATTCCGGGGAACACTCGCCCAGGGACTGGCTGGAGAATGCACCGTTCGACGATGCCATCATGCTGTTGAGCCGCATGCGCCGGGAACGGCGCATCGCGCTGATCGGTTCGGTGCGGGACCGCAGGCTCCAGCGTCGGTTCATGCGTCACCAGCAGTACCCGAGGCACAGCACGGGGTTTTACGTCGAAGACGTGTTCCTGCGCATCGACATCGATACACCGGCCAGCGCCGTACTCGAAGAGCTCCGTCGTGAACAGGGGGACGACCCACCGCTGGTGGTCGTGGTCGACGCTGCCGGCCGCTACGCGGGGGTGCTGAATCCCTGGCACCTGATGAGTAATCGCCTGTCCAGCCAGCGGCTCGATGAGCATGTCGAATACATCCAGCCGGTCGCGCCGGAAACACCGGTCGTCGCCGCCGCGGAGCACGAAGGCTGGCTCGAGCACAACTGGCTGCCCGTGGTCGACAACAAGCAGCGCATTCTCGGTGCATTGTCCCGGGCCGTTGTCCTGGGCGCGGCGAGCCGCGTATCGCCATCGCAGCAAAGCACCGCAAGCCTGCTCCTCGAACTCGTCGATGGAATTACGCACACGCTCGGCGAGATGCTGGAAGGGCTGCTGGGGAGGCGGTCGACGTGACGGCGCTCGCAAGCTCGATCAAGGCGGCCTACCTGGCGCAACAGCCCATCGACGCTGCGCGCCTGATCGAGACACTGAAGCTTCGGCAACTGCCCGGCCTGTTCGATGGTGTGCAACCCGCTGCGCTCGCAAGCAGCCTCGACTACCTGACCGCCGGGCATGCCGCGGCGGTGTTCCAGTCTCTCTCTGCTGAACAACAGCAAGGCGTGCTGCGCGAGGCGCCGCCGCGGCTCGCCCTGGTGTTGCTCGATTCGCTGCCCGACGAGGAACGGGAGGCGCTGCTCGAATCGCTGCCGCGTGCGATCCACAGCGACCTGGTCCGACTGCAACAGTTCGACGCGGATTCGGCGGGCCGACTGCTCGATCGCCCGTACGACACGATCCGCACCGACATGACTGTTGCCGAGGCGCTGGAAACGCTGCGCCGTTCGGGAGCGAGGCGCACTCGATCGGTTTACGTGGCGGATCGCCAGAACCGGCTGGTCGGCAAGGTCGATATGCAGTCGATGGCAATGGAGGATGCCGACACCGTGCTCGGCGACCTGCTGGAACCGCTCGAAGGTAAAGTCTCCCTGACGTCGCCGCGCAAGGAGGTCGTCGAGCAACTCGAGCGTTACCGGGTCGATTCGCTGCCCGTGGTGGATGTCGAGGGACGGCTTCTCGGTATCGTGCGCTACCAGCGCCTGTTTGAGGCGATCGAGAGTGTGGCGACGGCCGACATGCAAAAGATGGTTGGCGTCAGTGAAGACGAACGGGCACTGTCGCACGCGATGTTCTCGGTGAGGAAGCGGTTGCCGTGGTTGCACATCAACCTGCTGACCGCGTTTCTCGCGGCGGCGGTCGTCGGCGTTTTCGAAAGCCTGATTGCCCAGTTCACGGCTCTCGCGGTGCTGCTGCCAGTCGTTGCCGGGCAGTCGGGCAATGCGGGTTCACAGGCGCTGGCCGTCACGATGCGCGGCCTCGCATTGCGGGAGATCGGCACCCGGGAATGGCGCCAGGTGCTGAGCAAGGAGGTTCGTGTCGGCCTGGTCGACGGACTCGCGCTCGCCGTGACCTGCGGCGCAGCCGTCTGGCTTTGGAGCCACTCCCTGGGGCTGGCCCTGGTAATTGCGGTTGCAATGGTCATGTCCATGGTGGCGGCCGGTATTTCCGGCGCACTGGTACCGATCATCCTGACCCGGCTCGGCCAGGACCCGGCGACGGCGTCTTCGATCATCCTCACCACTGTCACTGACGTGTCCGGATTCGTCTCGTTTTTGGGAACAGCGACACTGCTGTCGTTCATGCTATAGGCGATTAGTAGCGAATCCACGGTGACGCATGGGAACGTAGCGAGATGGCGAGAAGTGGCGAGAAGGTTGGCGGCCAGCGACGGATTGCACCGGGGTCCGGGCGTCGGCGGTCGCCTGCCTTTAACAAGGGCCGCCAGCTCGATCCAACCGCGCACAGCGAGATAGCCGCGTTACTGGGGGGGCGGCCGCGCGACCGGGACCTGCTGATCGAGTACCTGCACCTCGTACAGGACACCTACGGTTCGCTGAGCGCATCGCACCTGCAGGCGCTCGCCGTGGAGATGCGCCTGGCGATGGCCGAGGTGTACGAAGTCGCCTCTTTTTATGCCCACTTCGATATCGTGCTGGACGGCGAATCGCCGCCGCCTGCCGTTACCGTCCGCGTTTGCGACAGCCTAAGTTGCGCACTGGCTGGCGCCGAGGCGTTACTCGACTCGCTGCCCGGGAAACTCGGCGCGCAGGTGCGCGTGGTGCGGGCGCCCTGCATGGGCCGCTGCGATACGGCGCCCGTCGCGGAAGTGGGCCACCGGCATGTGGATCACGCGTCTGCCGAATCCGTCGCCGCGACGGTACAGAGCAAGCGGCACCACCCCGAGATTCCCGAGTACGTCCGGTTCGACCAGTATGTGAAGAACGGCGGCTACACGCTGCTGCAGAACTGCGCCGATGGCTCGCGATCGGTCGACGACGTGATCGGCGCGATGGACGACTCCCGGCTGCGAGGTCTCGGCGGCGCGGGTTTCCCGGCCGGCCGCAAGTGGCATTTCGTGCGCCAGGAGCCGGGCCCGCGACTGGTGGCGGTTAACGCCGACGAGGGGGAGCCGGGAACCTTCAAGGATCGCTACCACCTCGAGCGCGACCCGCATCGCTTTCTCGAGGGCATGCTGGTCGCGGCATGGGCGGTGGATGCCGATGCGATCTATATCTACCTGCGCGACGAGTACCCGGCGGTGCGCGCGATACTGCTCGAAGCCGTGGCGGACCTGGAGCGTTCGGGATTCAACGGCAACCGCGCGATCCACCTGCGCCGCGGCGCGGGCGCCTACATTTGTGGCGAGGAGTCGGCAATGATCGAGAGCATCGAGGGCAAGCGGGGGCTGCCGCGCCACAAGCCGCCGTACCCGAGCCAGGTGGGCCTGTTCGGCCGGCCGACGCTGGTGCACAACGTCGAGACGCTCTACTGGGTGCGCGATATCCTGCAGCGGGGTCCCGGCTGGTTCTCCGGCGAAGGCCGCAACGGCCGCCGAGGGCGCCGCAGCTTCTCCGTCTCCGGACGGGTCCGGGAGCCCGGCGTGAAGTTCGCGCCCGCCGGCATTACCGCGCGGCAACTGATCGACGAGTTTTGCGGCGGCATGGCGGACGGCCACACGTTCAAGGCCTACCTGCCGGGCGGCGCATCGGGCGGCATATTGCCGGCCAGCATGGCGGACATCCCCCTCGATTTCGACACCCTCGAGGAGCACGGTGGCTTCATCGGGTCGGCGGCCGTGGTCGTGCTCTCCGACAAGGACAGCATCAGGGACGCGGCACGGAACCTGATGCGCTTCTTCGAGGACGAGAGCTGTGGGCAGTGCACGCCGTGTCGCGTCGGCACCGAGAAGGCCGTGAAGCTGATGTCCGAGCCGGTGTGGGACGAGAATCTGCTGGCCGAGCTCAGCGGTGCGATGGCCTCGGCCTCAATCTGCGGGCTCGGGCAGGCGGCGCCGAATCCGCTCCTGTGTCTCCTGAAGTACTTTCCGGAGGATCTCGCGTGACGGAGAAGATCACCTTCATGCTCGACGGCAAGAAAGTCGAAGCTTCTCCGTGCGAGACGATCTGGCAGGTGGCACAACGGCACGGCACCACGATCCCGCATCTCTGCTACTCACCCGAACCCGGGTACCGCGCCGACGGCAACTGCCGGGCGTGCATGGTCGAGATCAAGGGCGAACGAGTGCTTGCTGCATCGTGTATCAGGAAGCCCGGGCAGGACATGGTGGTCAACACTACGTCGGACGAGGCGGTGAGCGCACGGCGCATGGTCATGGAGATGCTGGTGGCGGACCAGCCTGCGCGGAGGGTGGCGCCGGATCCACAGTCGAAGTTCTGGGCATGGGCGGAGGCGATGGGCGTTACGGACAGCCGCTTCCCGGCGCGCCCGAAGACCGACAACGATTCCAGTCACGTCGCGATCGCCGTCAACCTGGACGCCTGCATCCACTGCAATCTGTGCGTGCGCGCCTGCCGCGAGGTGCAGGTGAATGACGTCATCGGCATGGCGTACCGTGGCCACGGCGCGAAGATCGTCTTCGACTTCGACGACCCGATGGGCGACTCGACCTGCGTGGCATGCGGTGAATGCGTGCAGGCCTGCCCGACCGGCGCCCTGATGGAAGCGAGCCTAGTGGACGAAGCCGGCACGCGGCAGAAATTCGAAGACCGTCACGTCGATACGCTGTGCCCCTATTGCGGGGTCGGCTGCCAGACCCGCGTGTACGTGAAGGACGACAAGATACTCTACGTCGATGGCCGCAACGGTCCGGCTAACGAACAGCGCCTGTGCGTGAAGGGGCGTTTCGGTTTCGATTACGTCCACCACCCACAGCGACTCACGCAACCGTTGATCCGCCGCGAGGACGCACCGAAGGACGGCGGGCTCATTCTCGATCCGGAGAATCCGTGGACCCACTTCCGCGAGGCGAGCTGGGAGGAGGCGCTGGACCGCGCCGCATCCGGTTTGCAGGGCGCGCTCGACGCGTACGGCCCGTCGGGCCTCGCCGGCTTCGGCTCGGCGAAGGGCTCTAACGAGGAAGCCTACCTGTTCCAGAAACTCGTCCGTACCGGATTCGGCACCAACAACGTCGATCATTGCACGCGTCTTTGCCATGCGTCGTCCGTCGCGGCGCTCCTGGAAGGCATCGGTTCGGGGGCCGTCACTGCGCCGTTTACCGCGGCCGATGACGCCGACTGCATTATCGTCATCGGTGCGCGACCGGAGCAGAATCATCCCGTCGCGGCGACCTATCTGAAGAACAGGGCGAAGCGGGGCGCGAAGCTCATCGTCGCCGACCCGCGCGGGCAGGGGCTCGGCCGCCACGCAACCTACAACCTGCAGTTCAGGGCCGGCACGGACGTCGCGCTGTTGAACGCGATGATCCACACGATCATCGAGGAGAAATTGCACGATTCCGGCTACCTGCAACAGCACACCGAGGGCTTCGAGCAACTTGCCGAACGCATAACGTCGTTCGCGCCGGAGAAGATGGCCGGAGTCTGCGGTATCGATGCAGAGACGATCCGCGACGTCGCGCGCCTCTACGCGACCTCGAAGAACTCGATCATCTTCTGGGGCATGGGCATCTCGCAGTCCGTGCACGGGACGGACAACGCGCGCGGCCTGATCGCGCTCGCGCTGATTACCGGGCACGTCGGCCGCCCCGGGACCGGGCTGCATCCGCTGCGCGGGCAAAACAACGTGCAGGGCGCGTCGGACGCCGGCCTCATCCCGATGTTCTACCCGGACTACAAATCCGTTGAGGCGGAGGAGACGCGCCTTGGATACGAGAACTTCTGGGGGACGCAGCTGGACCCGAAGCGCGGCCTGACGGTCGTCGAGATCATGCACGCGATCCATGCAGGCCAAATCAGGGCCATGTACATCCTCGGCGAAAACCCGGCGATGTCGGACCCGGACCAGGCGCATGCACGTGCGGCGCTGGCGAAGCTCGAGCACCTCGTGGTGCAGGATATCTTTCTGACCGAGACGGCATGGCAGGCGGATGTCGTGCTGCCCGCATCGGCACATCCGGAAAAGACGGGCACATTCACCAATACTAACCGCCAGGTCCAGCTCGGCCGTGAAGCCGTGCCGATGCCGGGGGATGCGCGCCAGGACTGGTGGATTACGCAGGAAATTGCGCGGCGCATCGGGCTGGAATGGAACTACGGCCATCCGCGCGACGTCTTCGCCGAAATGTTGCAGGTCATGCCGTCCCTCGCCAACATCACCTGGGAAAGGCTGGAGCGCGAAAGCGCGGTGACCTACCCCTGCGACGCACCCGACAGGCCGGGCAACGCACTCCTATTCGGCAGCGGCTTCCCGACAACGAGCGGTCGCGCACGGATCGTGCCGACCGAACTCACACCGCCCGACGAACTGCCCGATGATGAGTACCCGATGATCCTGAGCACCGGCCGCATGCTGGAGCACTGGCATACGGGGGCGATGACACGGCGCGCGGGCATGCTCGACGAACTCGAACCGGAAGCCGTCGCGAGCCTGTCGCCGCGCGATATCGAGCGGCTGCAACTCGAGCCGGGGGACTTCGTCACGGTGTCGACGCGTCGCGGCGAGATCAGCCTTCGCGTTCGTCTCGACCGCGAAGTGGCGGAGGGTATGGTGTTCATCCCGTTCTGTTACACGGAAGCGGCGGCGAACCTGCTGACCAACCCGGAACTCGATCCTTACGGCAAGATCCCCGAGTTCAAGTTCTGCGCGGCCCGCGTCGAAGCACTGAAGGAACAGTGACCCCGATCCAGGCACGGTCGGGATAAAAGCCGACCGGGCACGGAGCCGATGTCGCAGCTTCCTCGTGCCGCTCCCTTCGCATAGGTACTTCCAACTACAGAAGATGGTGGGGCACAGCGCCATAATGACGTGACCCAGAAAAGTTGGCTCCCGAAAACTAACGAGAGCGCATCCAGGACAGCGGCGAACGAGCCGTTATTGTGGTGGTATGCGCCAATAAAGGAGGCGCTGACCAATGCTTAAGCGATACGTAATTACAGGTCTGCCATCGATCGCCCTGGTCCTCGCAAGCCTGTTACTCCCATATAGCGCCGCGCTGGCGGATCCGATCGACGATGCGGTGGACCTGCCCGCCACCCCTGAAGAGACGCGGTTCATCGACGTTATCGTCTCCGCGGTGGACGAAGCAGCACCGGAGATTGACGGCTGGCAGCGCGACGTCGACGTCTTTGCTTCCGGAAATGCGGTGCATGAAGACCAGACAACACTCATCTACTCGCGCGCCAGGGACTACCCGCTCAAGGTATCGGTGCAGGTTAACTATCGGGAGCTTACCGAGGCTGACGCCAAAGAAGCCGCTTTCCAGCAGACCGGCGAACAACTCAAGGAACAGATGATGGCGGCCGCGATGCAGGGAAACGTTGCGGAAATGGAGAGATTGCAGCAGGAGATGGCCACGCTCATGCAATCGCGCTTGGAAGGCGGGGCAATGGGTCAGGCAGCAGGCGTAACGCCGATGCAGCCACGCGAAAAGCCGAAGAAGTTCCATGTGCAGTTCATCGTCAACGGCGAGGGCGAAAGCATCGGCAAGCAGTACGACTTTGCTGCACCGAACG
>JBFIHC010000105.1:0-9674 GCA_041601995.1 Woeseiaceae bacterium
CGTAACGCGAATCGTCGAAGGTCCCGTCAGCTCCGCCGATAGCGAGGCGGATGCTGCAACATCGGAAAAGGCGAGTACGCCATCCGTCGTCGAGGCGCCCGACGCTGGCAGCTCGGCGAATGCTACGTCACCATACCTGATGATTTCCGGCACTCCGCCCGAGGCCGTGACCGCGGGCCAGCTCTATCTCTTCATGCCGGCCGTTGAGGGCAGCGGCGAAACGCCACCAGTCTTCGCGATTGAGGGCCTGCCGCATTGGGCCGGTTTCGACGAGGTTTCGGGCGAGCTGTACGGTACGCCCGATGATGCGGACCTCGGGCTCTATGAGGGGATTTCGATTGCCGCGACGGACGGTGTCGTCGAAACCAGCCTGCCGTCATTCTCGATCGAGGTCGTGGCGCCCGGTGCCGCTCTGGGGGCTGTGACGCTGAGCTGGACGCCGCCGACCGCGAATGAGGACGGCACGTACCTCGTGGATCTCGCAGGCTACTGGATCTACTGGGGTAACAACCCCGGCACCTATACCGAATGGATGAAGATCGACAACCCCGGCCTGAGCACGATCGTCATCGAGGACCTCGTACCCGGGTTCTGGGAGTTCGCAATGACGTCCTTCAACGCGGCCGGCGTCGAGAGCAGCCTCTCCAACACCGTCACGCGCTTCGTCGAGTAAAAAGTACTGCGGGGACCCGCGAGTGGCGGGTCCCCGCAGGACCGCTTACAGCCTGTAGGTCAGGCCAAGGTAAGCGGTTCGAGGGAGGCCGGGACGCACACCGGCCGGACGGCGTGCTGCGATGTAGGTCTCGTCGAACAGGTTATCGACTTTGACGTAGGTCGAGAGCTGCGGCGTAAACTGCCAGGCCGCAACCATGTCCCAGACCACGTGGGAGTCGATGGATTCTTCGGGGATGAAGGCACCCTGTCCGGCGCGAGTGCGCAGCTCGCCGACATAGTTGGCTGCAATATTGAAGCGCCACTTGCTGGCCTCGAGGCCAGCCGTCGCGCGCAGCTGGTGTTCGGGAATGTAGGGCAACTCGTCGCCGATCTGCACGTCGCCCCAGGGGTCGAAGTCGCTTTCGAAAGCGTTGCGGAATTCTGCTTCGGCAGTCCACGTGTAGCGGAGCTGGAAGGGCACGTCGACCGATTTCAGGCGCCAATTGTAGGATCCGGAGATCTCGAGGCCGGATACCTGCACTTCGCCGCCGTCGAACTGGTCGCCGATATCGCCGCCACCACCCGTCGACTCGGTGACGGTGCCGACGAGGTTGTCGTAGTCGTTGAGGAAGTAGATGCCCTCGAAAGTGAGGTTGCCGCTGTCGAAGCGCGCGCCGGCCTCGACGTTGATGCTGTCTTCCTCGCCGGCGGAACTGCCCGGCGCGGGCGGGTTGAAGCCCTTGTGAACGCCCGCGAGAAGGCGCCATTGCTCCGATACGCGGTACAGGGCCCCCACGCCCGGGATCACGACCTGCGTGGAATTCTCGCGCACCCGGCTCGGTCCCTGGCTGCGCGACGGATCGTCCGTCGAGTAGTCCAGCCGCTTCATGTCGATGTCCTCGAAGCGTACGCCCGGCGTCAGAATCCAGTTGCCGGTACGGATTTCGGCGTCCACGAACAACGAGCGGGCGTCCGCCTCGCTTACGCGATTGGCCTGCGATCCGGGCGCGGCGGCAGTCGTCAGCACCAGCGCGCCGTCCTCCATGCGATAGCCGTCCTGGTGCTGGAAGCGGTCTTCCTCGTCCTCGTGAATGCGAAAGCCTGCCGCAAGGACAATATCGGAATCGCCGAATCCCGTATCCCACTGCACACTGGCCTGCACGCCCTGGGAGTAGTAGTTGCGATTGTTGGCACGAATCTGCAGGGCATCGTCCGGACTCGTGCTGCCCCGCATGTAGCCGAGCTCGGTTGCGAACGTGGCGGGGTCTTCGAGCACGCCGGAGATGCCCTCGCCGCCGACTGACTGCAGCTTGTACCAGTTGCGCCAGAAATCATTGCGGTAGGCAGTCACCTGCGCACGCCAGCTGTTGCCAGGGTCGATTACGTAGGTCGCCTGGTACTGCTCGTGTTCACTCTGGAAGTTGTCGTTCGCGGATGCGGCGTAGCGGTTGTACGGCGTCGACGCGAAATCGCCGCCCGTGAGGCCGAGGTAGGTCTCGTTCGACTCCTGCTCGGTGTAGCCGAGCTTGACGCGCAGGCTCTGGTAGACGGCACTGCGCGGGTCGCTATCGAGTTGAAGCTTGGCCACGTAGTCATCCAGGTCGTAGCCGGTATCACCGCCGACAGGCCCCTCGATCGTCTTGAAGCCGTCGCTGCCCGCCTGCACCGTCTCCAGCAGCCATGATACGCGCTCGCCGCGATTGCCGGCGTGGAGGTGGGCATCGGTCGCGCCGTTCTCGCCGGCACGCAGGTCGGCCATCAAGGTCATGGCATCCGGTATCGGTGTCGAGATCATGTTGATCGCGCCGCCGGTGGTGCGTGGCCCGATCGCGACCGACGCAGGCCCCTTGAGGACTTCGAGCGCACTCATGCGCCGCTGTGTCGGGAAGTAGTAAGCCGAGGGCGCGGCGTAGGGCGCCGGTGCAATCAGGATGCCGTCCTCGAGCAGTGCGATGCGGGCGCTGCGGTCGAGTCCCGAGCCGCGAATGCCGATATTGGGCCTGAGTCCGAAGCCTTCCTCTTCCTGCAGGTAAACGCCCGGCACCGTGCGCAGCGCGCGCAGGATGTCCCCGGTGTTGAAGATCCCGAGCGCCTCGCTGTCGATCTTGTGCGCGGATCCCGGCACGTCGGCGACATCGGCCTGGCGCCCGAAAATGGTGATGGTGTCGATCGTTTCATCGGCGCCGTCCTCGGCCGCTGTCGCGGCGAAAGGCAGCACGAGGGCGGAGACGAGAATTGCGCTTTGGACGGCGCGTTGTGGGTTACCGTTCATTTGCTCCCCCGGAGAGCGTTGTGGTATGCGATGTACAGACGATAATGCAAATGAGAATTATTCGCAACTAGGTAATTATGCGTACCCGATCGGCGCCGGATTGACGCTACCCGGGACTTATGTAACATCGCTGATCGTGTGCGTGGACCGGGTTGCAACATAACGGCTGTCACACCTCACAGTTTCGGTCGTGATGGTTACCCTCCACAGCGCCTCGCCGGCATGGCACCATGAACGTCGCTTGGGGAAGCAAAGGTCGAGATGGGCGAGCAGGCTCACAAACTCCTGATCGTAGAGGATGACCCGGGACTGGCCAGCCAGTTGCGCTGGTGTTTCGAGGACTACGAGGTGTACACGGCCGGCGACCGCGAATCGGCGATCGCGGAACTCCGGCGTCATGAGCCCGCCGTGGTCCTGCAGGACCTCGGGCTCCCGCCGAAGCCCGACGGCGTCGATGAGGGGCTGCTGACGCTCGCGCAGATCCTCAAGCTCTCCCCTTCCACCAAGGTGATCGTCGTGACCGGCCACGGCGACCAGGAAAATGCCCTGCGCGCCGTGGCGCTGGGCGCCTACGACTTCTACCAGAAGCCCGTCGACACCGACACGCTGAAACTGATCGTCGACCGGGCGTTCACGATCAGCGTTCTCGAAGCCGAAAACCGCCGCCTCCAGGACATTGCCAGCGATTCGCCGCTCGACGGCATCGTGGCGGCGAGCGAGGGCATGCTCGCGGTCTGCCGGATGATCGAAAAGGTCGCGCCGACGGATGTCACGACGCTGTTGCTGGGAGAATCCGGCACCGGCAAGGAACTGCTGGCGCGTTCACTGCACCGCCTCAGCCCGCGCAAGGACAGGGCATTCGTGGCCATCAACTGCGCGGCCATTCCGGAGAACCTGCTCGAGTCCGAGCTGTTCGGTCACGAGAAGGGCGCATTCACGGGCGCGGTAAAGACCACGCCGGGCAAGGTGGAGCTGGCCGACGGCGGCACGCTGTTCCTCGACGAAATCGGCGACATGCCGCTGCCGCTGCAGGCGAAGATGCTGCGATTCCTCCAGGAACGCGTGATCGAGCGCGTGGGCGGACGCCAGGAAATCTCCGTGGATGTGCGCGTGGTCTGCGCGACCAACCAGAATCCCGAAGACCTGATCAAGGCCAGCGCGTTTCGCGAGGACCTCTATTACCGCGTCAGTGAAATCACGATCAATATACCGCCGTTCCGCGAGCGCGAGGAAGGCCGTCTCATACTCGCGCGCACGCTACTGCAGAATTACTGCAAGAAACAGGGGAGGGCACTCAACGGCTTCAGCGAGGACGCGGTCAAGGCGATCGAGTCCTATTGCTGGCCGGGCAACGTGCGCGAGCTCGAGAACAAGATCAAGGGTGCCGTGATCATGGCCGATGGCAAGCTCGTAAGCGCCGCGGACCTGGGACTGGAAGCGGGCGACGGCGAGCCCGAGTCCCTGAACCTGCGCGAAGTGCGGCAGCGCGCCGAGTCGAAGGCAATTCGCGTCGCGCTGACCCGCAGCTACGGCAACATCTCGAAAGCGGCTGAATTGCTGGGGATCACGCGGCCGACCCTGTACGACCTCATGAACAAGTACGGCCTCAATGCAGAGGCCTATTCGAAGAAAAGCGTCGTCAACGCCAACTAACGGTCGCGCGCCGGGTTCACAATGGCTGTCGGAGCGGTTCTCTAACCGCGATCGGGGTCTGATCGCGCGGCGAGGCGCGCTACTACGGATTCGTTGGCGCCGGTCCTGCCCTACCGGGTCTTGAACTGGTCGGGATTCAGGTCGTGGCGCGCCAGCAACTTGTAGAAGTCGGTGCGGTTGCGCTTGGCGAGCCGTGCCGCCTGGCTCACGTTGCCCGTCGTGATCTGCAGGATCTGCGACAGGTAATTGCGCGTGAACTCGTCGCGCGCGTCGCTGAATGACAGCAGCTTGCCGGAATGCTCGCCCAGCGACTGCTGCACGAGTTCCGCCGAGATGACCGGCGAGCGTGACAGCGCCACGTTCTGGCGTGCTACGTTGTAAAGCTGCCGGATATTGCCCGGCCATTCGGCGGTGACGAGCATCTCCACGGCTTCCGGCGCATAGACCTTGCGTTCCTGGCCGGCTTCCCTGGCAATCTGCTGCAGGAAATGCGCGACCAGCAGCGGTATGTCTTCGCGGCGCTGGTCGAGCGTCGGGATCTTGATGTTGACCACATTGAGCCGATAGTAGAGGTCCTCGCGGAAGCGGCCCTGCCCCATCAGCTCCTGCAGGTCGCGATGCGTAGCCGAGATCACGCGCACGTCGACGTCGATCGCCTCCGTGCTGCCGACGGGCCGGACCTGGTGCTCCTGCAATACCCTCAGCAGCTTGACCTGCAGGCGCATAGGCATGTCGCCGATTTCATCGAGCAGCAACGTGCCGCCCTCGGCCGCCTGGAACAGGCCCTTGTGGCTGCGCGTGGCACCGGTGAACGCGCCTTTCTCGTGGCCGAAAAGCTCTGATTCCAGCAGGTTCTCGGCCATCGCCGAGCAGTTGATGGCGACGAATGGCTGCGCATGCCGCGGGCTTGCGTTGTGGATGGCCCTCGCGAGCAACTCCTTGCCGGTGCCGCTTTCGCCATTGATGAGCACGCGGGCGTCCGTCGCCGCGACCATCTTGGCCTGGTTGAGGATCTCCTTCATGGCCTGGTTGCGCGTGATGATCTCCGCCGCCCAGTCTTCCTCGACTTCGACCGAGCCCGAGACCTTGATGGCCTTGCGCACGGTCTGCATGAGTTCGTCCTTGTCGATGGGCTTGGTGAGAAAGCCGAACGCGCCGCTCTGGGTCGCCACGACCGCGTCCGGAATCGTGCCGTGGGCGGTGACGATTACTACCCGGAGTCCCGGCGAACGGGTCTGCAGCTCCTTGAGCAGGCCGATTCCGTCCATCTTGTCCATGCGCAGGTCGGTAATGACCAGGTCGGGACTGAAGCGATTCAGGATCGCCAGCGCCTTGTGCGCGGACTCGACGGCTTCGACTTCGTAGCCCTCGGCGCGCAGACGGATCGAAAGCAGCCGTAGCAGCCCGGGATCGTCGTCGACGAGCAGGATCTTTCCCTCTGAAGCGTTGTTCTTGTTGATCATGGAATTTGACAAAACCAGTGAACTGCAAAGGGTAGTGCTAACGGCCAGCTACAGCAAGGAACCGCCTGGCGGAAAGGGGGTTGCGATCGCGGCCCGGCCCCGCGCCTACTGGTCTTGCGCGCGGATCGAGCGTTCTATCGAGGTGATGGCCTCGAGCTTGTCTTCCGCCTCCTCGAGTTCCCGCCTCAAGCGCCGGTTCTCGGCCTCGACCGTGGCCAGCCGCTGGTTGATGGCGGCAGCCTCGGTGCGCTGTGCGCGGTCCGAGGTCGCACGCAGGCGGCGGGTCTCTGATCTCAGCAGGATCAGTTCCTCGGTCGACTTCAGGTAGATGGTTGCCAGGGCGACTTCCGCCGGTGTCATCAGCGCAGGCAGTGCCATCAGCTCGCGCAGGATGCTCTGCGCCAGTTGCGGATCGCTTTCGGGGTGCCCCGGCGTCGCGAGCACCAGCGCATAACGCAGTTTCGTCGATGGATTCGGCGTCAGCTGTACCCCCGCCTGCGAGTCCGCGAAGATTTCTGCCTGCAGGGCGGGATCGTTCGAGGACAGATCCGAGAGTTCCGTCAGGTAGTCGTCGGCCGCCGGCGCACCGGGAAGTACCTGTTCGTCGGCCGCCGCCGCGTCCTTGCCGCGCACCGAATCCAGCCAGCTCCGGGTCTGGGTGCAGCCGGACAACACCGCGGCGATCAGGGTCGCCGCAATCAGTCGTTTAACCGGTGTTGTCAGACTTTCCTCAAGCATTGGCCGCCAACTTCTGCTGCGTTGTAACGCGCTCTTGCGGTATGTACATCCGGAAGTGCGCCCCCGGGAACTCTCCCGTATCCACAAGGCTAACCGATCCATCGTGTGCCTGGATACACTCCAGGACAACCGACAGCCCGATGCCGGTACCGGCGACGTGACCGCCCTGTTCACGGCGCCCCTGGAAGAACGCTTCGAATATTCTCGCCCGTTCCTCCTCGGGTATACCCGGGCCCGTATCCGCGAAATCCACCACGAAACTGGCCGGCTCGCGCCGTGCCCGGATCGTGACCAACCCGCCACGCGGGGTGAATTTCACCGCATTCGACAACAAATTATCGAACACCGTGCGCAGTTTGTCGCGATCCGCGTTCACAATTATGTCTTCGACTTCGAGCCGCAGCTGGATGCCGGCTGACTTCAGCGCGAGGCGCTGTTCTTTCGCGACGCTGATGATGAGACTGCGCAGCGGGAAGTCGCTCAGCGTCAGTATTTCGCTTTTCGCCTGCCAGGCGCTGAAGCTCAGCAGGTTCTCGATCAGTTGCTGCAGCTTCAGTCCATTCATGCGCAGTATGTCCGTGACTTCGCGCTGCGGCGCTTCGAGCTCACCGACAGACCCGTCGAGCAGCAGTTCGGTGCCCTCGCGGATGTTGGCGAGTGGAGTCTTGAGTTCGTGGGACATGTGGCGCAGGAAGCGGTTCTTCTCCTGGGCGAGTTCCAGCAGGCGCACCCGCAGCCAGTCCAGCTGCCGCCCCAGTCGTTCGAGGTCCGTCGGTCCCTTGACGACGATCGGCTTCGACAGGCCGCTCTGGCCCAGCTGATGGATTGCACGGTCGATCTGGCGGATCGGGCGGCCGATCAGCAGTGTGAAGAACAGCACCAGCATCAGCGTCCCAGGCACGAGTGCGGCCACCTGCCATGCCGAGACTCTCTGTGCCCGGCTGGTCGCCTCCTGCAGCCGCCGCAATTCATTGTCCACGAACGCGGTGAGTATCGTGGTCAACTGCGCCACCTGCTGCCGCAGCGGGCCGAAACGTTCGATGGCGGCGTCGGCCTCGGCGGTGCCCGGATCTTCACGCGAGACGGTGCGCACGATGTCGCGGGCCTCGCGGCCGATCTTCACCGACTTCTCGGTGGCGCCTGCCAGGTTGGTCAATCTCGACATGTCCTGCAGGCGCTTCTCGATCCGCTGCAGATCCTGGCGCATGATCGTGCGGCTCTCGTCGTTTCGCAGGATGTGGTGCTGGTTCGTAGAGCGCTGCAGCTGCACGAGGTCCTCAGCCAGCAGGCGGTTGTTCTCCGCCGCCCGGATGCCCGTATTGATGATGTCTGCGCTCTCGCCGGCGAGCCTGTCGAGGTTGACCAGTGCCCAGATCACGGCAACCAGCAACGGCAGCGCCACGAGACCGAACCCGACGAGAATCAGTCCGTTAAGCGATCTTGGGCGGCGGAATTCCATGCGCGAAGTGTAGCACCGGAACGTGCTTTATCAGTCCGGCCAGTAAGCGCCCGGATCGCGCGCTGCGATCTTCCGTTCCCATTCGAGACTGGTGCGCACGATGGTATCCAGATCGTCGTACTTCGGCGTCCAGCCGAGCACCGAGCGGACCTTGTCCGCGACCGCCACCAGTTCCGGCGGGTCTCCGGCGCGACGCGCTTCCTCACTGATGTTCAACGAGGCGCCATTGGCCTTTTCGACCGCCTGCAGCACTTCCCTGACGCTGTAGCCGTGGCCGTAGCCGCAGTTCAGCGTCGTCGACTCGCCGCCGCTGCGCAGGTAGGTGAGTGCATCGAGATGAGCCGCGGCGAGATCCTCGACGTGGATGTAGTCGCGCAGGCCGGTACCGTCCGGGGTGGGGTAGTCGGTGCCGAAGATCGACACGCCCGGGCGCCTGCCGGTCGCTGCCTCACAGGCCACCTTGACCAGCAGCGTCGCTTTTGGCGTCGACTGGCCGATCGTGCCGGATGGATCGCAGCCCGCGACGTTGAAATAGCGCAGCGCCACGTAACTCGGACCGCCGGCAAGGGCCAGGTCCCGCAGCATCCACTCGGTCATCAGCTTCGAGGTCCCGTAGGGATTGATGGGCACCATCGGTGAATCCTCGGCGGCCCTGCCGCCGGGAGGAATGCCGTAGACGGCCGCCGTCGACGAGAAGACGAAATGCTTTACGCCATGCTTTTGCGCGGCTTCGAGCAATGTGCGGCTGGAACAGGTGTTGTTACGGTAGTACTTGAGTGGGTCCGCGACCGACTCCGGCACGATCGTGTGCGCGGCGAAATGCATGATCGTGTCGATGTCGTGCTCGGCGAAGATCCGCTCCAGCAGTGCGGAATCGCCTGTCTCACCGACCACGAGTTCGCCGGCCGTGACCGCCTGGCGGAAGCCGGTGCAGAGGTTGTCGAGCGTGACGACCTTTTCGCCCGCCGCCCCGAGTTGTCTCACAACGTGGCTGCCGATGTATCCGGCTCCGCCGGTTACAAGTAACTTTTTGTTTCCCATGCGCTAACTGGCCCCAGGTGCGTGTAATTTCCGTGAATTGTGATTCGTTCGCGGGAACAGGGAGCAAAGTCTACCAATACTGGTCCCAGGAATACGGACCTGAATCGCACAATATTATGTGAGGGCGGGTGCACCGTTGTGTTGCGATTCAGCGGACCCCGGTATTATTCCGGCAACGGCGTCACGGTTCCGTCACGGGCCAGGCGTGAACCCGAGGGAATGTACTCAGGTATGGAACACTTGCATCGATTATTGACGGAACGAATTCGACTGGCCCGTGTGGCCCTGTCAGCCGCAGTGCTGCTGCTGGGCGCCTGCGGCGGCGGAGGTGGCGGCAGCGATGGCGGAACGACGACTCCGCCCCCCCCCCCCCCACCACCCCCCCCCGCGGGTA
>JBFIHC010000106.1:0-9372 GCA_041601995.1 Woeseiaceae bacterium
GCGGGCCTGGCAATGTCTCCGCGGGCGAGGCAGATGCACTTGACGTTTTCGCCCATCTCACCGGGCAGAGTCAACATTTTGACCTGCCGGGCCGTCTGCAGCTGTGATTCGATCGGCATGTCTGCGAAGTCCTGCAGCTCCGCCCCGATACCGCCGGCCAGCAGGAATTGCGACTGGCTCGTGTAGCCCAGAACTTGCAGCCCCTCGCCCGCGGCCGCTTCCGCGACGGCGGTGAAATCCACCCAGGCGGTGAGATCCTGTATGCCGGGGAGAATCAGCGGGTCGCTGTGCGCCCGGTGGCGAAAGTGGCAACGCAGCCAGCCCTCGTTGCGATCGGCCGCGTAGTATTCGCGCCGGCTCACCCCGTAGTCGAACAGCAGGATCAAGCCTTGTTTGAGTATCCGCGCCACGTCCGCGAGCCATGCCGGGGCGGCGAGCGAAACCTCGGAAACATGGTTGTCCGGCAGCCGCGCGCCGATATGCCTCTCGATCGCCCGGACGGCGCGTACCAGCATCTCCGGCGCGGGTTCGTCGACAAACACGAACTCGCCGTCCTCGTCGATGACGCGCATCTGGTAGACACCGTCGTGCCTGCGCATGAAGCGTTCCACGGGCAGCGCATCCAGCACTTCGTTCGCGACGACGACGCCACGGTGCGCGGCGGGCATCCGGTCCAGCCATACGATGCGGTCGGCGAGGTGCGGCAGCTCCGCACGCAGCAGGTGCTGTTGGCGCTCGCGAAGATCAGCGGAAACTTCCAGGATCCTGTATTCCGCCGGTAACGCCTCCAGCTCCTCGAAGGCCCGCAGCATGTCCAGCGCGAGCCGGCCGCTGCCGGCACCGAACTCCAGCAACGACACCGCCCCGCCCTCCCGCAGCACCGGGGCGCATTGCTGCGCGACGACACGCCCGAAAAGCGGCGAAATCTCAGGCGCGGTGACGAAATCCCCGTCGGCCCCGAACTTGCGCGCGCCCGCGCTGTAGTAGCCCAGTCCGGGCGTGTACAGCGCATAGTGCATGAACTCGGCGAAGCTTATGCTGCCGCCGGAATCGCTGATCCGTGCCCGGATGTAGTTCGCACAGCGCTCGCTGTGCGCGGCACTGACGGCGTCCGGACGCGGCAGGGAGAATGCGTAATCGTGTTGCATGTCGCGTCGTTCGTCTTTCAGAATGTCGCCTTTATAACGTGACCCGCGAAAAATTGCCGGCGGGAGAGGTTTGACGTCGATAATGACCAGCACAGCAGGCCTTGAGGGCCGTGTCGCATTGATTACCGGCGCCGCGCGCCGCGTAGGCGCCGAGATTGCCACACAACTGCATGCGGCGGGTGCCGACGTCTGCATTCACTACCGCCACTCCGCGGACGATGCCGATGCACTGGTGGCTCGCCTGAATGCGCTGCGCCCCGACTCGGCCGCTGTCATCCAGGCCGACCTCCTAGACACGGCGTCGCTACCCACGCTCATCGATACAGTGACGAACTGGCGAGGCGGGCTCGACGTTCTCGTAAACAACGCTTCCACCTTCTATCCGACACCGCTCGGCGAGGTTTCCGAAGCCGACTGGGACGACCTGGTGGGTAGTAACTTCAAAGCGCCCCTGTTCCTCTCCCAGGCCGCGGCAACGAGCCTGCGCGAGCGCCGCGGCAGCATCGTCAATATCGTCGATATCCATGCGCAGCGGCCATTGAGCAAGCACGTCGTCTACAGCCCGGCAAAAGCCGGACTCGCGATGCTGACGCGCGCGCTGGCGAAGGAGCTTGCGCCGGACGTGCGCGTGAACGGCGTGTCGCCAGGGGCCATCCTGTGGCCGGAAAGTGATATGAGCGCCGCGACCAAGGCGTCGATCCTCGACCAGGTGCCGCTGGCGCGCGCGGGCGCGCCCGGGGACATCGCCGGTTGCGTGCTGTATCTCGTGCGCGATGCGACCTACGTTACGGGCCAGATCGTGGCCGTCGACGGCGGGCGATCGATAGGCTGGTAGGCGCTACAGCGCGTTTGCAAACTCCCGTGCCGGCGTACCCCTGAGCTCCAGCTGCGGTACGACCTGAGCCGCCTCGAGCTTGAACTGCGTGCCGGGGAACGACGCAGCGGGGCAGCCGCCGGTATCGAGGTACGACAGCGCCGCTTCGATATTCGGGTCGTTGTCGGCGCCCACCGCCACGTCCAGGTCATCGGGTGCCGCGCAATCCACCGGCAGGCCGAAGAAGTAGTCGCCGAAGTCATCGGCATTGAGTGTCTGGAACGACGTCGGCCGCAGGATCTTCTCGCAGAACTCGAGACCCACCTGGCCGACCGGTTTGCCGAAAGTGTCGTCACCGACGATCGCGACCTCGACGTGCGGCTCCATGCCGTTGATCACGAGTTCGCTCGCCGATGCCGTGCTTCTCGATGCGATGACCACCAGCCTGACCAGGCTCATCGAATTGCCCCGTCGCTCGAAGAACTCGGTGCTGTTGTTCTCTGCCGCGCGAAGCGCATTGAACACGGTCTTGGAGTAAACCAGGTTCTCGGCGACGTCACCGCCGAGGAAATCGCCGAGCAGTTCGGACGTGCTCACGAGGCCGCCGCCGTTGTAGCGCAGGTCGAGAATGACGTCGTTGACCCCCTGCGCCCTGAAATCGGCAAACACCGCGTCCATCTGCGCGTCGGCGGTACTGATGAAGGTCGCGAGCTCCATGTACCCCACCGGCGGACGAATGCCGGCCGGGTCCGTGATGATCCGCGCCTGCGGCACGGGATCGATCGTGACGATGTCCTTGGTGATGCTCGTCGTAAAATCGTCGCTGCCGTCCGGACTGCCGCCGACCGGGCGCATCGTGAATTCCAGCGGCGACAGGTCGAACAGGGCGTTGACGCCCTCGTTTGCCTGGATGTCCGCGATCGTCCGGCCGTTCAGGGCGACGATTTGCTGGCCCCGCGCGAGCCCCGCGCGGTTGGCCGGGCTGTCGAAGAACACCCGCGTCAGGCGCAGGTCGTTTTCGGCAACGAAGCGGCTGCTGAAGCCGAAGCCCTCGAACCTGCCCTCGCCGAAGAACGCCTGGTCCGCCGCAGCGGTGTTGATGAAGCTGAATCGGTCGACGGGATTGTCGATTCCGTCATTGGGCGTCAGGTCCGGGCTGAACGTCGTGAGGAACGCGAGCAGGTCCTCGGGCGTCGCAAACTGGGTGGTGTCCACCTGCGCGGGCAGCAGGTCGTTCCAGAAGTACCACGCGCGCATGCTGTCCAGCACGAATTGCTTCTGGCCCTGGACGGAACAGGCGGCAACCGGCGGCTCATCGCGATCGGACGAGCAGGCCGCTAACAGTAACACCGACAGGATTGTGATCAGCTTGCGCATTAATCCTCCATAGACCCCGGGACTCTGTCCTTGGACACGTATTTTACCCAATCGCGGTTGCATGCCGCGCGGAAACCGTCGTCGTTTTTTGACGGCGGTACCCGGAATTTTATCCCGGTTCTTTACAAAATAACGTCGGTTGGCGTCAGCGGCTGGCTGTCGTCGTCGAATTCGCGCCAGTGCTCGCTGATGGTCCTGCCCGACACCGGGTGCACGAGGTCCGGGGCGATATCCGCGAGCGGCCGCAGCACGAAGCCGTACTCGAGAATGTCGCGGCGGGGCAGCCGCAGTGGCGAAGACGGATCGACCATCGCGTCGTACAGCAGCAGGTCGATATCCAGCGGCCGCGAGCTGTACTTTTCAGGCCCGCGGCAGCGTCCGGCCATTTCGTGTACGCGCTCGATTTCCTGCAGCACGTCGAGCGGTGCTTTGTCGGTCGCCAGCGCCGCCACGAGATTGAGGAAATCGGGCCCGTCGAAGCCGACCGCCGCACTGCTGTAAACCGGCGATACGGTCAGTGCCCCGAACAGCCGCCGCAACTCGCGCACCGCGAGTCGCAGGTTCTTCTTCGCGTCGATGTTGCTGCCGAGGCCGAGGTAGACCGTGGCCATGTCTCAGTCCGGGCCCGGTTTTTCGCCGCGCTCGATAATGACCCCGACGTCGCGCGCACCGCGGATCGCGCCGGGCTTGTTGACCCGCACACGGACCCAGGGCACGTCGAACTCGCCGGTAACGATCCCCGCGATGCGCTCGGCGAGGGTCTCGACCAGCTGGAACTCGGACTCCGCGATGAAGCTCTGCAGCCGCTTGGCAACGAGCTTGTAGTTCAGCGTGTCTTCCACGTCGTCGCTCGAGGCGGCTTTGCGAATATCGGCCGCCATGTCCAGATCGATCTCGACGGTCTGGCGGATCTTGCGTTCCCAGTCCCAGATGCCGATGACGGCGTCGACCCTGAGGTTGTGGAGAAAAATGATGTCCATAGGTTCTCGCTTCTCAGTCAGGGGCGGCGGGAGCAGCGAGTGAGTCCAGCGGCCAGCGGGCCTGTGCCCGAATCTCGCCGATCGGGCGCGCATCTGCAAGCCGCAGGGCGCCGGCCACGGCAATCATCGCCCCGTTGTCGGTACAGAACGCCATGCGCGGGTAATGCACCTCGCCCGGAAAGCGGCTCGCCATCTCCTGCCGCAGCAGCTTGTTGGCGCCGACCCCGCCGGCAACGACAATGCGGGAAAGGCCCGCGCTGTTCGCCGCACGGACCGATTTTTCGACCAGCGTGTCCACCGCGGCGCGCTGGAACGAGGCCGCAATGTCCGCGCGGCAGCGATCGAGGTCACCGCGCTCCTCGGCCTTGCGCACCTCGATCATCACCGCGGTTTTCAGCCCGCTGAAGCTGAAGTCGTGACCCGGGCGATTCAGCATCGGACGGGGAAAATCGAAAGCGCCGTCGTTGCCCGACTCGGCCAGCGCGGCCAGCGCCGGTCCGCCCGGGTAGCCGAGACCGAGCAGCTTGGCGGTCTTGTCGAAAGCCTCGCCCACCGCGTCGTCGAGCGTGGTGCCCAGCAGCTCGTATTCGCCGAGCGCGCGCACCGAGATCAGCATCGAGTGTCCGCCCGACACGAGCAGCGCGAGGAACGGGAACGCCGGCGGATCGTCCTCGAGCATCGGTGCGAGCAGGTGTCCTTCCATGTGGTGCACCGGGACCACCGGGCAGCCCCATGCAAGGCCGAGCCCGGCCGCCATACCGCCGCCGACCATGAGTGCGCCGACGAGACCCGGGCCTGCCGTGTAGGCAATCGCGTCGGGGCGCTCGACCCCGGCCTCGGACAGCACCTGCCGGATCAGCGGCAGCAGCCGCCGGACGTGGTCGCGGGAGGCGATCTCCGGAACGACGCCGCCGTACACGGCGTGCAGGTCCACCTGGCTGTGCAGGGCGTCGGCGAGCAGGCCATGCTGCGTGGAATACAGCGCCACGCCGGTCTCGTCGCAGCTGGTTTCGATACCGAGAACGTTCATGGCGGCGAATAGTAAGGGATATTCGCCCGTCTCGCCGCATTTGCAGGCCTTGCGCGGCCTCCCGGCGGGGGTTAAAATGCACGGCTCTCCCGGTCTGACCCGGGATTATTTATGCCCAGAAGGAAGGCCTGATCTAAATGCCAAGTGTTCGCGTAAAAGAGAACGAGTATTTCGATGCCGCACTGCGTCGCTTCAAGCGTGCCTGCGAGAAAGCCGGGGTCCTGACGGAACTGCGACGTCGCGAGTTCTACGAGAAGCCGACCCAGGAGCGCAAGCGCAAGAAGGCGGCTGCCGTGAAGCGGCACCTGAAGCGTGTCTCCCGCGAAGAGTCGAAGCGCAAGCGTCTCTACTGATCTCCCACGAGGTTCGAGGCTCACTCGGCCCATGTCTCTGAAAGACCGCATTACCGAGGACATGAAGTCCGCGATGAAGGCCGGCGATAAAGACCGGCTCAAGGTCGTGCGCCTGATCCTCGCAGCCGTCAAGCAGGTGGAGGTCGATTCCCGCAAGGAACTCGACGACCCCGCCGTGCTGGGTGTGCTCGACAAGATGGTCAAGCAGCGCCGGGACTCCGTGGAGCAGTTCACGAAAGGCGGTCGCGACGACCTCGCTGCCATCGAGGAGGCCGAAATCGCCGTCCTGGAGGCTTACCTGCCCGCGAAGATGGACGACGCCGAACTCGACGCGCTCATCGATGAAGTGATCGCGGCGACCGGTGCCGGGAGCATCCGTGACATGGGCAAGGTCATGGGCGCGATCAAGTCCAAAGCGGCTGGCCGCGCGGACATGGGTGCGGTGGGCAGCCGCGTCAAGGAACGTCTGGGGGCCTGAAATCCCCGCAATAAAGCGCTGGCGAATCGTTACGGATTCGCTATGCTTGGGCCAACGGGTAGCGACCCGGACGCCAAATAATAAGAACAGGCTCTGTCAAGACCCGAAGCCGCGGAGCACACGTTTACTTCACTATGGCCGGTTTGATTCCCCAGGACTTCATCGACGACCTGGTCGCACGGGCCGATATCGTCGAGGTGATCGGCCGGCGTGTTCAGCTCAAGAAAGCCGGGCGTGAATTCAAGGCCTGCTGCCCGTTCCACGACGAGAAGACGCCGTCTTTCACCGTAAGCCCGACCAAAGGTTTCTACCACTGTTTCGGCTGCGGCGCGCACGGCACCGCGCTCGGCTTCCTCATGGAGTTCGATCACATGAGTTTCGTCGAGGCGGTGGAGGGCCTCGCCAACTCGATGGGCGTCGAGGTGCCGCGCGACGAGTCAGATCGGCCTGCACGCCGTTACGACGAGCTTTTCGAACTGATGTCCCGCGTCGAGCGATTCTGGCAGCAAGGGCTGCGGGAGAACCCGGCAGCCGTGGATTACCTGAAACAACGGGGCATCGACGGCAGCACGGCAAAGCGCTTCGGTCTCGGCTATGCGACGGATGCCTGGAGCACGGTACTCGACAAGTTCGGCACCTCGCAGGAATCCATCGATCGCCTGCTCGCCGCCGGGCTCGTGATCCGCAAGGACAACGGCTCGCACTATGACCGCTTTCGTGGCCGCATCATGTTTCCCATCCGCGACGTCCGCGGCCGCTGCATCGCATTTGGCGGCCGCGCCATGGGCGACGGAGAGCCGAAGTACCTGAACTCCCCGGAGACGGTGCTGTTCCACAAGGGCCGTGAGCTGTACGGAATGTACGAGGCACGCCAGGCGCTGCGGCAGATCGATCGTTTCGTGGTCGTCGAAGGCTACATGGACGTCGTGGCGCTCGCCCGCCACGGCATCGACTTCTCCGTCGCGACGCTGGGCACCGCGACGACGGCGGATCATCTGAACCGCCTGTTCCGGCTCACGGAGAACGTCGACTTTTGTTTCGACGGGGACCGCGCCGGCAGGCAAGCCGC
Source organism: Woeseiaceae bacterium (assembly GCA_041601995.1). Classification (GTDB taxonomy): domain Bacteria; phylum Pseudomonadota; class Gammaproteobacteria; order Steroidobacterales; family Woeseiaceae; genus UBA1847. The sequence continues at coordinate 7,250 of JBFIHC010000106.1, forward strand.
CTGGCGGGCCCTCGAGACCGCACTGCCCCACATCCGCGAGGGCCGCCCGGTGCGGTTCGTGTTCCTGCCCGAGGGCCATGACCCGGACTCTTACGTCAACGAGCACGGCGCCGATGCGTTCATCGAGGCGCTCGATAACGGTGTCGCCCTGTCCGATCATCTGATTGCCGAGCTCGCGCAGCAGGTAGACCTCGGCACCGTCGACGGCCGCGCCCGGCTGGCGGAACTGGCCAGACCGCTGCTCGCGAAAATCCCGGCCGGTGTTTACCGGGAGTTGCTGCTGGAATCGCTGGCAGAGACCGTGGGCCTGACATCGAGCAAGCTCGAGGCGATGCTCGGCCGCTCGCGATCGGGCGAGCACGGTCAGGCCGGCCGCCTCAAGCCGCAGCGCGGCCGCCGGATAACGGGAGCGGCCGGGAAGCCCTCGGTGGTCAGGCGGGCGATCACGCTGCTCCTCAATCATCCCGACGCGGCGGCGAAGCTCGATACCGGGAAGCTCGCCGGTGTGAACCGGCCGGGCATCGAACTGCTGCGCGAGTTGATTGAAACAGCGCAGGCGCAACCCAATATCACGACTGCCGGTTTGCTGGAGCGGTGGCGCCATCACGAACAGGGCCGCCACCTCGGCAAACTGGCTGCCGTCGAGATCCCCGGCGACGAGGACTTCGACCCGGCCGCCGAACTCGCTGACTGCCTGGCGCAGCTGGCGCTCGCGGGGCGCCGCGAACGGATTGATTTTCTCATTGAAAAACAGCGGATTAAGCCACTGAACGAGGCCGAAATTGCGGAACTCCGCCAGCTCCGCTGAGGCGCCCGCCCCCGACAACGGGACGGCGAGAAATTCAATGGACATTTATGGATTAGATCGAGTCAAACCAGTACAATTGGTCGTTTGCATTTTTTACATGGAGGGCGTTTCGACTTGAGCGAGAAACGTGCAGCAATAGGCAGTAGCAAGAAGCAGGCTCAGCAGCTGAAGGAACTCATTGCACGCGGCAAGGAACAGGGCTTCCTGACCTATGCCGAAGTCAATGATCACCTGCCTAATGACATCATCGATCCCGAACAGATCGAAGACATTGTCAATATGATCAACGATATGGGCATCACGGTGCACGAAAAGGCGCCGGATGACGAGTCGTTGCTGCTGTCCGACGCTGCCGTCTCGAACGACGACGACGCCGCCGAGGAAGCAGAGGCCGCGCTTGCCAGCGTGGACGCGGAATTTGGCCGCACGACGGACCCGGTGCGCATGTACATGCGGGAGATGGGTACCGTGGAACTGCTTACGCGCCAGGGCGAAATCGAGATTGCGAAACGCATCGAGGACGGTCTCAACCAGGTCAAGTACCACATGTCGCACTTTCCGCCGACGATCGATCTGTTCCTGGACGTCGCCGACGCGGTCGATGCTGGTGATACGCGCATGCAGGACTTCATCGTGGGCTTCATCGATCCGAACGAGCCTGACGAGATCAAGCCGCCGGCACCGAAATCGGACGACGACGACGACGAGGCTGTCGATACCGGCCCCGATCCCGAAGAGGTCAAGGCACGCGTCAAGAAGATCCGGCGGCTGCACAAGCGTTCCCTCACGTCGATCGACAAGCACGGGGCGAAGGACAAGAAGACCGTCAAGATTCAGGAGGAACTCGCCGACGAAATGATGGAGCTGAAGCTGGCGCCGAAGCTTTTCGATACGCTGGTGAGGAATCTCCGCGGTGAGGTTTCCGTCATCCGCACGCAGGAACGGCTGGTCATGCAGATCTGCGTCCGTGACGCGGGCATGCCGCGCAAGGACTTCCTCGCGAGCTTCCCCAAGAGCGAGACTGATCTTGCCTGGGTGGAGAAGCATATCCGCGCCAAGCGCAAGCACTCGTCGACGCTGGCCAAGCTCAAGGACGACATCCTCCGCGCCCAGCGCAAGCTGCTGCAGGTGGAGGATGAGACCAGGCTGACCATCTCCGAGATCAAGGAGATCAACCGCCAGATGTCGATCGGCGAAGCCAAGGCACGGCGGGCGAAGAAGGAAATGGTCGAGGCCAACCTGCGTCTCGTGATCTCGATCGCGAAGAAGTACACGAACCGCGGCCTGCAGTTCCTGGACCGGATCCAGGAAGGCA
>JBFIHC010000107.1:0-9019 GCA_041601995.1 Woeseiaceae bacterium
CCCTGACAGGCCTCGACGTCGAAGGGTTTCGAGAAGCCGGTCGACGCATCGACCTCGCCAGTCAGGATCCGGCGCCACTTGCTCTCGCGATCCTCCACCGTGATGTCGGCGCTGCCCAGGATCGTGCGCTCGAAGAAGAACCGCGGGGTCTCGGGCGGCGGCGGGAACACCAGGTCCTGCGGCTGCTCGTCCTCGGCCGTGGAATCCGACGGGCCCGGCGCAGCACAGGACGCAAGCGTCGCGGCACAGACAACCATGAAGATGACAGCGCTGCCGTGCGTGAAACGCCGGGCGCAGCTTCCTGTTACGTTACGAAGCATGTTCATACTCTGAATCGATCATGTTATTCCCCCGAGTTCCGCGGCGTCCCGACCGTTAGTACGGCATCGGCCGAATCGTCCTATCGGAAATCCTCGCGTGAGTATATTAATTGCGCAGCGGAATCAGACTGTCGGCATATACGTAGTTGCGAATGATAATCCAATGCAGTAAAAGCTGGCTACATGAACCAGAAATCCCGTATTTCTTGTACCTTCTTTGCATGCATCGTCCTCAGCAGCAATGCTGCTGCGGACCAGACGATCGATGCGGCCGAAATCTACGCCGAAACCTGCTCCGTCTGCCACGGCGACGACGGCCGCGGGGCCGTCTGGGGCCAGGCCTCTCTCGCCACACCGCCTCGTAACTTCCGCACGGCCGAGTCACGCCAGGAGTTGACGCGCGAGCGCATGATCGCATCGATAACGGCGGGCCGGCCGGGTACGCCCATGCCCGGATTTGGCACGCAGCTCAGTATCGAGGAGATCATGGCGGTTGTGGATTACATCCGCAGTGAATTCATGGCGCCGCCGGAGAGCGGCCATGCGGCGATACTGCCGGGCAACACGGAATACGGTCCCATCGGCAGCGTCGAAGTTCCTCGCGATGCAGCGCCTGTCGACGAAGTGGGCGACGCCGCGCAGGGTGCCTTGCTGTATGCCCGGAACTGCGTCGACTGCCACGGCGCCAACGGCGGCGGGGACGGACCGCGCGCGTATTTCATCTTCCCGAAGCCGCGCAATTTCAATGACCCGGCGACGCGGACGTACCTGACCCGGCGCAATCTCTACAACGGGATCAAGTACGGCGTCGTGGGCAAGGAGATGCCCGCATGGGGCAAGGTGCTGTCGGACGGCCAGATCGCCGACCTGACCGAGTACGTCTACCGGCAGTTCATCGCAGCGGAACAAGGCAACTAGGCGCTTCAGTCGAGGCGCGTAATGCGCGCCACGCCGCCAAAACTGCCCACCCACTTGCTGCCGTCGTCGGCGGTCGTCATCGAAAAGATCTGGTTGGAGAACAGCCCGTGCTCGGTGGTGTAGCGATTGAATTCACCGTCGTTGAAACGCGCGAGCCCGTTGCTCGTACCCACCCAGAGCTGGCCCCCCGGATCCACGTGCAACATGAAAACGTGGTTGCCCGGCAATCCGTCGGCGACCGTGTAGGTCTTCCACGTCTTGCCGTCAAATCGCGATAGCCCGCCACCCCAGGTCCCGCACCAGACCGCGCCATCATTATCGACCTCCAGTGCAACGATGTAGTTGGGGTTGTACGCGACGTCGATGGCTTCGAGCCCCATCTCGACTTTCTGTCGCGCGTGGTGCTTCGAGTACTTGCCCGGGTCCATGTCGAATTCGATCTGCTCTCGTACGACCTCGTAGTCGGCTCCGAGGCCGTCAGCATGCGTCCAGTTCTGCCAGGACTCGTCCTTGAAACGCGCGAGGCCGCCCTCGGTCGCGAACCACACTTCGCCGTTCTTGCCGGCATGGAGCGCATACACCCAGTCGTTCGGCAGGGCGCCGCCCGTATTGGCGACAGTGTAGAGGTCCCAGCTTTCCCGATCGTCGAGGTTGCCGCCACGCACGCGATTCGCACCCGACCAGGTCGCGATCCAGACGTCACCGTTAGCGAGTTCCAGCGCGTCATAGATGAAGCCATCACCCAGCCCGTCGGGAATGTTGTAGGTCTTCCAGCCGTCCTCGGCTTCGTTGAGGATCGACAACCCGCCACCGTAAGTGCCGACCACCAGGCGTCCGTTCATCTTGCCCAGATGGAAGACACCGTTCGCAAGCAGGCCCGTGCGGGTATCGAGCAGCCGGTAATCGTCATTGCGGGTGTCATAACGGATGACGCCTGCGGATGTACCTACCCACACGATGTCGCCGTCGGGGAGTATGGTCTTGACGTTGCGCTGGCCGACTCGGAAATGCGTGAAATGGGCATCGGGGTCGATCGGCGCAACCGAGCCGCTTGCTGTCGGCCCACCGGCCGCAGCGCCCTGCGCGACCGGCGGATGCCCCGGCGGCATGCCGCCGGGCGACGCCTGCCCGGATGTAATCGACGGATGCCCCTCCGGCATCGCCGCGGGAGCGCCCGATGGCTGCCCGACCATCGATTCGGGACCCGAATCCGGTCGCAAGAGGACCATTCCAGCGACGATCGTCGCGACAACGACGGTCAGGACGATCCACAGGTTCCGGTTCGTGATACTCATGCAGGATTACTCTTCGGGTTGCTTGGGGGACAGGCGCGCGACGCCATCCCGGGTGCCGACCCAGACATCGCCCGTCCCGGTGGCTGCGATCGCGTAAACGTCGTTGCCCGGCAGTCCGGAAAATACGTCGAAGTTGCTGAATGCGGACCCGTCAAAGCGGCTCAAGCCGCGATTGGTGCCGAACCACATCGCACCGGTACTGTCCTGCGCCACGCTGTAGACGATATTTCCGGCCAGCCCGTCAGCCATCGATAGGTTTTTCCAGTCGCCATTCTCGAAACGCGAGACGCCGCCGCCCCAGGTTCCGACCCAGACGACGTCGTCAGTATCGACCAGCGTCGCGAAAACGTAGTTGGGGTTGTAAGACTCCCGGCCGCCGACGAGCACGCTCAGGTCGTGGCGCTCGCGCGTACCAAGGCCGGTGTTCGGGCTCACGGGGCGCGCGTCCTCATTGGGCGCCCCCACGCCGTCGTCGTGGTTCCACTCGTGCCAGCGCTCGCCGTCGTACATGGAGACGCCGCCTTCGGTACCGAACCAGACACGATTCGCCGAATCGACGTCCAGACCGTACACCCATTCGTTGATCAGCTCTTCCTTGTACTTGGTGAATTCCATCGTGTTCAGATCGACGCGATTGGCGCCGTCCCAGGTGCCGACCCAGTAAATGCCGCCGCGCTGCTCCGCGAACGCATAGATCCAGTAGTCGGCAAGGCCATGCATCGGGAAGAATACGTCCCAGCCACCGTCCTTGTACCGCGAAGCCCCGCCAGCATTGGTACCGAACCACTTGTAACCCTGGCTGTCCACGCCGATCGCGAAAACATACTCGTTCGCGAGGCCGTCCTTGCGAGTGAACGTGTTCCTGAGCGCCTGCTCTCCGAGCCCGATCTCCATCACACCCATCGACGTACCGACCCAGAGCGTATCCGTGTCGGATTCTATGGCCAGCGCGCGGACGTAAATGCCGCTACCAACTTCGAAACGGTCCGCAACCTCGTAGGCGACCGGGGCGTGCTGAGCCTGCTCATCACCACAGGCGCCCAAAAGCAGCGCGGCCGCCAACAGCGGCAGCAGCCCCGCAACATCCCTCATTGCTGCAGCGTCCGGATGTAGGCGATGACGTCCCGGAGTTCCTCGTCGCTGAGCAGGCCCCGGTAGCTCGGCAAATGCGCGGCACCCTCGCGCAGATTTCTCACCAGCTCGACATCGGGGACAAACAGGGACTCACCCCGACTAAAGTCCGGCACCCCGGGCTCCAGCGACTGACCGTCAATGCCGTGGCAGGTCTGGCAGTGCATCTCGTAGACCTCCCGGCCATTGAAAATATCCGAAGCGAATGCAGCCGCGCACACGCAAGAAAACGCAATGACCGCGAGCAGCGGCCGGGCCTTCCAAGAGATCATGGTCATTCCTGTTCCTTCTGTCCGGACAGCTGCGCTGACCGCGATTTCCAGTAAGCTGCCTTGCCGGCGTCGGGCTCGACGCCGAGGCCTCCGTTTTCGTAAGCGTGCACGAGAACGCGTGCAGCACGGTCATGGCCGCCATCGGCGGCTTTTTCGTATAGCGTTCGAGCTTCCGCAAGGTCTTTGTCAACGCCCTCGCCTTTAGCGTACATGTCCGCCAGCCCCGCGAGCCCCTCCTTGTTGCCCTGCTCCGCCGCAGCACGATACCAGCGCACTGCCTCGGTGTTCTCCTCCGCGAGATCGAGTATGTAACCGAGCCAGGACTGAGCGTCGGCGGACCCGCCCTCGGCCGCCTGGCGGAACAACGGCAGCGCGCCCGGCAGGTCGCCCCGGTTGTAGGCTGCGAGACCTTTTGCGTAGGTCTCTGCAGCGTCGTCGGCCCACGCGATTCCCGATCCGGGATCTGCGGCCAGCAAGAACGCGATAACGACACCGGACATTAGTACTCTCAGCATCTCAGTGGTCCCTTCGCAGATTGTTCAGAAGCGGCACTATTACCGTATCCGCCGTCGTGTTGTCCAATACACCGAGGTGACGGTACCGGATCACGCCGTCGGCATCGATGACCAGAGTAACCGGCAGCGCCTCGATATCGAGTGCCTCGCCGATGCGGCCGTCCGGATCGTAAAGGACAGTATCATAGGGATCACCGAAGTACTCCAGCCAGCGCAGCGCATCCTCGCGCTCGTCGAGGTGATTGACGCCGAGTAAGGATACGGTCTCCACCTCGCGCAATCGCTCGAGCACCGCATGCTCCTCGCGGCACGCGACGCACCATGAGCCCCAGAAGTTGATCACCCTCGGCTCCCCCGCGTAACCGGCAGAATCGACCGGGCGGCCGGCGTCGCCGAGCTCGGTCAGCGTCATGGCCGGCCACTCGTTTCCTCCGCCGTCGAATCGTGCCAGTACGCTGCCCGCGATAACGAGCAGTGCGGTGACCGCCAGAATTGTCCTGAACCTGTTCGTCACATCCAAACCACTGTTTCCCGCCGGGGCTTGCCTTGCCGGCGATTGCCTCTAGAATGCCCTGCTCGCATGATAAGGAATCCTTCCAAGAACGCCATCCGGACCGTCCTGATCTCGACCGTGCTCTTCGTCCCGCACGGACTGTCGCTGGCGGACACCGCCGCAGACGGCGAAGCGATCTACCGTTACTACTGCTACCAGTGCCACGGCTACGCCGGCAACGCGCAGACGCTCGCGAGCGCCAGTCTTTCGCCGCCACCCCGCGATTTTACCAGCGTTGGCGCCGGTGAATTACCGATCGAACGAATAGTCGACACCGTGCTCCACGGCCGCGACGGAACGGCCATGGTCAGTTTTGCGTCGGTTCTCGACGCGGATGAGGCCCGCGCCGTGGCGGAGTACATCCAGCGCGCGTTCATGACGGCCGACCGCGTCGACGCCCGCTATCACTCGCCCGAGAACGGCTGGACCGACCACGACCGCTATGCGGCCGCGTTCCCGTTCATCGACGGCCGAATTCCGCTGTCCACGCCCTGGGAAACGCTCACCGACGCACAGCGACGCGGCCGCAAACTGTACGACGCAGCCTGCGTGAGCTGCCACGACCAGCCGAACACCGGCAGCAGCGGCGGACTGGAGTGGGAACTGCGCGCCGTATCCTATCCCCGGGACCATTTCAGCCATCGTGAGCCGAATCACGACCTGATATCCGGTGCTTCGCCGTACGCGCGACATGACGTCCCGCCGGACCCCACCGGTCTCTCCGCCGACGCGCTCGCCGGCCGGCCGCTGTACCAGGACAATTGCGCGTTTTGCCACGCGGCCGACGGCACCGGCCGCAACTGGATCGGCAGCTTTCTCGAGCCGCGACCGCGCGACTTTACCGACCCCGGGTTCCGTCTCGCGCAGGATGCAGCGGCCATGGAACAGCGCATCCTGCACGGTATCCCCGGCACGTCGATGCCGGCCTGGAAGGACGTCCTGGGCCCGGAGGAGATCGCCGCTATCGTGGCCTATATCCGGGAATCTTTTCAGCCCGGACCGCCCACCCCCTGATTAAACGCTAAGTTTCTCAGACACTTACACTCTAAATATCAGCGTGACTTTATTTTGCATTATGTTTAATCAGTGCAACTGGTCAAGAAAGTCCTGCGTTTATATAGATGTGTAGTCAAGGTATGCCGGCGACAGCAAGTGCCATGAAGTCTGTGGAACTGCGGAGGACCAGAGTGGCGCTGTCGCCGGCATCCTTTTCACAGCTCAGCGAGCCCCGTCCGGGGCTGCGACGATAAATCCGGAGTTCGGTCGAGCAGGTACGACAGTCAGTCGCCGAGGTGACGATCGTCGAGCGCGCGGTACGCGGCCTTGAACTCCTGCTGCAGCCGGGATACATCTCGCAGCAATTCCTGCCCCTCGGCCGCGTCTTGCAGCTTTTCCAGCCTCGCGCACAGTGCCGCCATCCGCTCCGCGCCGATCTGGCGGCACAGGCCGAGCAGACGGTGCGCCTGGCGCCGCACCTGCCGCGTATCGCTATCGCGAGCCGCTTCTTCCAGGTCGCGCAACCAGGCGGGCATCTGCTGCAGGAACTGGTCGGCCAGTTCGCTGAACAGGTCGCTATCGCCCGAACCCTGTATCTTGCTCAGCTCTTCGATAATCGAGCTATTCAGGATCCTGTCGGGCAGCGACGACGACGCAGGCCCAGCATGCATGTCGCTCGCCGACCGGTTGGCCACCGCGACGCTCCCGCTCAGAACACGCCGCAGCGTTGCGTCGAGTTCTTCGACGAACACGGGTTTACTGAGGTAATCATCGACGCCGGCGGCGAACGCCCGCTCGCGATCCTCCGTCATCGCATTTGCCGTCAACGCGATAATCGGCGTATGCCGTTTGTCGCCTTCCCGCTCGCGAATGATCCGCGTCGCCTCGTTACCGCTCATGCCAGGCATCTGCGAATCGATCAGGATCGCCGTAAAGCCGTTGCTCTCAATCGCAACGATGGCTTCCTCGCCGCTCGCAAGCGTCGCCACTTCGTAGCCCAGCTGTTCGAGCATGCGCCGTGCGACGAGCAGGTTCACTTCGTTGTCATCCACGACCAGCACCTTGCCGGCGCTTGCCCGCCGCCTTTCTGCCGCGTCAGCCTGCTCGAGTTCGCGACCCGAAGCATGCTCCGACGCGGGCACCTGCGCCGAGTCCCTGGAACCGACGGCGACGGCGATCGTGAACCAGAAACGGCTGCCCTTGCCGGGCTCGCTGTCCACGCCGATCGTGCCTCCCATCAGCATCGCGAGTTCTTTGGAGATGACGAGGCCAAGCCCCGTGCCGCCGTACCTGCGCGTATCGGATTCATCGACCTGGCTGAATTCCTGGAACAGCTTTTGCTGGTCATTACGGTCGATACCGATACCGCAATCCTTGACGACAAATCTCAGCCGGACATAGTCCTGTTCGACCTCGCTGCAGTCGACGCACTCACAAACGATGCTGATATCGCCGTCCCGCGAGAACTTGATCGCATTGCTCACGAGATTTGCCAGTATCTGGCCGAGTCGGACCGGGTCGCCCCTGACGATGTCGGGCACGTTTCCGGCGGCCGCGTAACTGATCGTGAGGTTCTTGCGTTTCGCCTCGGCCGAGAACAACTGTGCAACGTCGGCGAGTTTCTCCCGCACTGAGAAATTGACCGTCTCGAGGACCAGCTTGCCGGCCTCGATCTTGGAGAAATCGAGCACCGAGTTGATGATCTTCAGCAGGGACATCCCCGATGAGTGCATGATTTCTGCGTATTCCTTCTGCTCGGGCGTCAGGTCGGTGCGCAGCAACAGGCTCGCCATACCGATCACGCCGTTCATGGGCGTACGGATCTCGTGGCTCATGTTGGCGAGAAACTGGCTCTTGGCCTGGCTCGCGGCATTTGCCTGGTCGCGCGCGATCGCCAGTTCACGGCTGCGCTGCTGTGCTTCGGCCTCCCTCGCAGCCAGCTCACTGGTGCGGTCGGCGACCATTCTCGCCAGCACCACGGCACGCTGCTCGAGTTCCTGCCGATTTCGAATGACGAGCGTCGCGATCAGGCTGAAGGACGTTACCAGGATGACGATAATCAGGATGTTGAGCAGGAATATCTGCTGCTGGTCGGCTGCAATAATGCCGTCGATCTGTCCCGAGATGCGCGTCGAGAGCTCGAGTATTTCGCCGAAAACAGCATCGAACTGCTGATCCAGGTCGCCGCCGATGATGCCGGCCGTGTCGCTGGCATCCCAGCGCTCGGAAAGGATGCGATCGAATTCCTTGATACGCTCCTGCAGGCGCTGCAGATTATCCCTCGCCTCGGGCAACGGCGGAATTTCGCCAAGAGCCGTGGGCCCTCCGCGGATCGCCGCGCCAACGAGCAGTTGTGCGGCACGGACCTGCGATCGCACATCGTCTTCGATTCTAATGGTTCGATCGCCGCCAAGCGCTTCTTCGAACCACAGGTGCGCCGTCGCAACTTCCTGCTGCACCGATTGCAACAGGCGCAGGAACAGTGTATTGCGCTGGAAGTCACGCGTGACGAGCCACTGCGAATAAATCACGATGGCAATCGACACGAGTCCGACGGCAACAATGCCGGTGACAAGTGATTTGAGCGAAAACGACCGCGTGCTCAGTTGCATCTAAAAGTAGCCTGCTTGCTGACTGGCTGGAACGGCGTCGGTGCTGCGGTCATCGCCGCCGAAGAGTTTCGAATTCTTGTTCTCTGTGCAAGGTACGTTCCACGTATGGAAATCAATGATATATGAAGCCCCTTTGAAAAATCTGTAAAGATTTCCGACACGATTTCAAGCACTTACACCAACCGAGACCGGGCCGGCCGGGTCGCGGATATAGGCGTTTTTGCCCACTTTCGGACTGCCCGGCAGATTGGTTTGCCGGCATCGCGGCAGGCCGCCGAGTCGCGGCGGGTGATCGTGCGCCGCCGACGGATTATGGTGCCAACATGAGCGTAAGTTGATTGACAGACACCCAAATCTTGTCGAGCATCCGATACAATTCGGCGCGTACCCGCAAATACTGGCCGCCA
>JBFIHC010000108.1:0-8870 GCA_041601995.1 Woeseiaceae bacterium
CTCACGGCACCGCAGGCAACCCGATCGTCGTTGTCGAACCGGCGTCAGTTACAATGGCGGCCCCGTTCTGCGATCGACCGGCCCCTCCGTGGCATCTATCAACCTGGCGAACATCCCTTGATCAAGAGACTGGCAGTAGTACTGGTATTCCTTGCGCTCGTTTTCGGCGGCGTGTTCGGCTGGAAATACCTGCAAATGCAGAAGCAGGCAGCCGCCAGTACGGGCCCGCCCCCGGCGGTCGTATCCACCCGGCGCGTCACGAGCGAGCGCTGGCAGCCGGTGCTGGAAGCGATCGGCTCTATCACGCCGATGCGCGGCGTGGTGGTTGCGGCCGAAGTGCCGGGGATCATCCGGAAGATCCATTTCGATTCGGGGCAGCATGTCGATGAGGGAGAACTCCTGGTGGAGCTCGACGTCGAGGTGGACCGGGCGGAGCTGGACGCGTTGCAGGCCGACCGGCGGCTTGCGGAGATCACGCGCAACCGCGTCGCGCAAATTGTCAGCGACAACCTGGCCCCGCGATCCGAACTGGACGAAGCACAGGCCCATCTGGATCGCACCGAAGCAGAGATCGCCGCGAAGCAGGCGATGATTCGCAAGAAGTCGATACGCACGCCATTCGCCGGCGAACTCGGCATACGCATCATCAATCCCGGCCAGTACCTGGCGCCCGGGGACGAAATCGTGCAGCTGGTCGGGCTCGACCCGATCTATGCCGAGTTTTCGCTCCCTGAGAGGCATCTGTCCGAGTTGCACGTCGGCCAGGCGGTCACGGTCAGGGTGCAGGCATACCCGGAATCCGTCTTCGAGGGCAGCATTTACGCCATCAGCCCCAGCATCCAGACCGCGTCGCGCAGCGTGCGCATCCGGGCGCTCATGAGCAACCCCGACGGGCGGCTTCGGCCGGGCATGTTTGCGGAGGTCGACACGCTGCTCGACGAGAGAGACAGGGTGCTGACGTTGCCGGAGCGTGCGGTGACCTTTAATCCCTACGGGGAGTCGGTCTTCGTCGTCAAAGAGGCGGACGGCACCCGGACGGTTTCTCTGACGCAGATAAAGACCGGCCAGGTCCGCAACGGCCGCGTCGAGATTGTCAGTGGCCTCGACGAGGGCACCGAGGTCGTCAGCGACGGCCATAACAAGTTGCGCAACGGTCAGGCGATTGCCGTCGATAATTCCGTGGATCCGGATGCGCTGAATTCGCGCCAATGAAGTTCACGGACCACTTTATTCGGCGCCCGGTGCTCGCGAGCGTCGTCAGCCTGCTGATTCTCGTGATCGGCCTGCGGTCCCTGACCGCGCTGGAGGTGCGTGAATTTCCGGAGATAAGTAACACCGTGGTGACCGTCTCCACGGCCTATCCCGGCGCAAGCAGCGAACTGATCCAGGGCTTCATTACCACGCCGTTGCAGCAGGCGATCGCCGAGGCCGAGGGCATCGACTTCCTCGTGTCGCAAAGCACGCAGGGCAGCTCCGTCATCCAGGCCTACATGGAGCTCGATTACGACCCGAATGCCGCAGTCGCCGAAATCCAGGCCAAGGTCGCCAGCCGGCGCGGGCAACTGCCGGCCGAGTCCGAGGACCCAGTCATCGATTCGGCGACGGGCGACCAGTCCGCGCTGATGTACATCGTCTTTTACAGCGACCAGATGAGCGCGTCGGAGACGACCGACTATCTGCTGCGCGTCGTGCAGCCGAAGATCCAGGCGGTAAGCGGCGTCGCGCGCGCCGAATTGTTCGGCAGCCGCACCTTCGCCATGCGCGTGTGGCTGGACCCGAAACGGATGGCGGCACTGGACGTTTCGGCGGCCGAGGTCGCTGCTGTACTCAATGCCAACAACTTTCTTGCGGCTGCCGGGCAGATCAAGGGCACCTATGTCCTGACCGACCTGTCGGCAACCACGGACGTCGCCACCGTGGAGGACTTCCGGCGGCTCGTCGTGCGCCGGGATGATCGCACGCTCGTCAGGCTCGAAGACGTCGCACGCATCGAGCTCGGTTCGGAAAGCTACGATTCGATCACCTGGTTCAACGGGTCGCCCGGTACCGTCATAGCGGTCGAACCGGCGCCCGGCGCCAACCCGCTGTCGGTCGCCGGCCGGGTCCGCGACACGATGGAGGAAATACAGCGCCAGCTCCCCGCCGTCATGACGGCACGGGTGGGCTACGACGCCAGCCAGTACATCGAGGATTCCATCCGGGAAGTCTTCAAGACGCTCGCCGAGGCACTGATCATCGTTCTGCTCGTGATCTACCTCTCTCTCGGATCGATGCGGGCAGCAATCGTGCCAGGCCTCGCTGTGCCGTTATCGCTGATCGGTGGCGGATTCCTCATGTTGCTGATGGGTTTTTCGGTCAACCTGCTGACCCTGCTCGCCATGGTTCTCGCAATCGGCCTGGTCGTCGACGACGCGATCATCGTCGTCGAGAACGTGCACCGGCATATTGAGATGGGCAAATCACGGTTCGACGCGGCCATCGATGCGGCACGCGAGATCGGCATGCCGGTCATCGCGATGACGACGACCCTGGTCGCGGTCTATGCGCCCATCGGTTTCATGTCCGGGCTTGTCGGCACGCTGTTCACGGAATTCGCTTTCGCGCTTGCAGGGGCGGTAGTGGTATCCGGCGTAGTCGCCCTGACGTTGTCACCCGTGCTGTCGGCAAAGGTGCTCAGCCGCCAGGGTGAGCCCGGTCGCTTCGAAGCCGTCGTCGAGCACTTCTTCGAGCGACTCGCAGAGGGTTACCGGAAGCATTTGAGCCGGACGCTCGATTACGTACCGGTAACGATGACATTTGCGGCGGTCGTTCTGGTCAGCATCTATTTCATGTTCGTTACCACGCCGAGCGAGCTGGCGCCGGTCGAGGACCAGAGCATCCTGTTCGTGCAGGGCCGCACGCCGCAGACGGCGACCATCGAATACAACGAGGTCTACACCCGCCAGGTGATAGAGCAATTCAAGACCATGCCGGAGGAGCACACCAGTTTCCTGTTCATGGGCAGGGGCGGTACGAATACGATGTTCGGTGGCTTCAAGATGGAGCCGCCGTCGGAGCGCGACCGCTTCATACTCGAAGTGCTGCCCGACCTTCAGTCCGCCGTCAACATGATCGCGGGAATGCAGGTCGGTGTCTTCCCGCGTCCCAGCCTGCCCGGCAATCGCGGCGGTCTCCCCGTGCAGTTCGTCATCCAATCCGATGGCGGCTTCCGTGATATCGACGCGTATGCCGACCAGCTCATCGGTGCCGGGATGCAGAGCGGGCTGTTCGGTTTCCTGAGGAAGAGTGTCGAGTACTCGCGGCCGCGAGCCACGCTCGTGATCGATCGGAATCGGGCCGGCGACCTCGGCATCTCGATGGCCGATATCGGCCGCACGCTGGCCGTGATGCTGGGCGAGGGCTATATCAATCGCTTCAACCTCGAGGGGCGAAGCTACAAGGTGATCCCGCAGCTCGAGCGCGACTTCCGGCTCACGACGGCCATGCTGGATGACTACTACGTCGCGGGCGCCGGCGGCGAACAGGTGCCGCTGTCAGCGCTGATCAGGATCGAACGGTCGGTGGAACCGAGCCAGCGCACTCAGTTTCAGCAGCTGAATTCGGTCACCGTGGAAGGCACGATGGCGCCGGGTTCCTCGCTGGGCGCCGGCCTGGACTTCCTCAGGGGCGCGGCAGCGGACATCCTGCCGAGCGGCTATTCCATCGACTACGGCGGCGAGTCGCGGCAGTACGCCGAGCAGGGCAGTGCATTGCTGGTTACGTTCTTCCTCGCGCTGATCGTGATCTATCTCGTGCTCGCCGCGCAGTTCGAGAGCTGGCGGGACCCGCTGATCATCCTCGTGTCGGTCCCGATGTCCATCGCCGGCGCGCTCATTTTCATGACGCTCGGCTTTGCGACGGTCAACATTTACACGCAGGTGGGACTGATCACCCTGATCGGTCTCATATCCAAGAACGGCATCCTGATCGTCGAGTTCGCCAACCAGCTGCGTGAGCGTGACGGGCTGGAGCGGCGACATGCGATCGAGAAGGCGGCTTCGATCCGGCTGCGGCCCATCCTCATGACGACCGTCGCCATGATCGTGGCGATGGTTCCGCTGCTGCTGGCGACCGGTCCGGGCGCGGTGGGCCGGTTCAACATAGGGCTCGTCATTGCGACCGGGCTGGCCATCGGCACCTTGTTTACACTGTTCGTCGTGCCAGCCGTGTATCTCGTGCTGTCGTCAACGCATAGCCGGGACTGACCGGGGGCAAATACCCGCGGATGCGCTGGCGATCTGAACTGCTCTTTCGGCACCACCTTGACGGTCGGGTTCGTGACGTGCTGCATGAAGCCCCGGATCGGCCGGCGCGTAACGGCCGCGTGGCTGTTCTGCCACTGCAGCTTGCCGTTGTCGCCAATCGTCACCTGCCACGCGTTTGCCGTGCTCGTGTCCCGGAGCATGACCGCACGCGGCGCTGCGCAGCGGCCGTCGCTCGGGATGCCGCGGCCCATTTCGGTGCCGGACGCGCCGGGCGCAAGGTGATGCTGCTCTGCTACGATCGGGCGGTTCGGTCCCGGCCCGACAGCGCGTCTCGATCGTGCGGCACCGAAAAGTCGATATCGGGACCGACCGGCACGATGCGTGTCGGGTTGATCGTGTCGTGGCTGCCGTAGTAATGCGACTTGATGTGATCCATGTGCACCGTCTCCGCGATGCCGGGCACCTGGTACAGGTCACGGACGTAAGGCCACAGGTTCGGGTAATCGACGATCCTGCGCAGGTTGCACTTGAAGTGTCCGACATAAACCGGGTCGAAGCGCAGCAGCGTCGTGAACAGCCGCCAGTCCGCTTCCGTGATCCGGTCACCGAGCAGGTAGCGTTGCGTCGCCAGGCGGTCGTCGAGCCAGTCGAGCGAGTCGAACAGCGGCTCGACGGCTTCTTCGTAGGCCTCCTGGGTTGTCGCGAAGCCGGCCTTGTAAACGCCGTTGTTGACGGTCGTGTAGACGCGCGCATTGATCGCGTCGATTTCTTCCCGCAAGTCCTCGGGGCGATAGTCGCCTTCGGTTGCTCCGATGCCGTCGAAAGCCGAGTTGAACATGCGGATGATGTCGGCAGACTCGTTGCTGACGATCGTGTTCTTGTGCCTGTCCCACAGAACCGGCACCGTCACGCGCCCCGTGTAGCCTGGATCCGCCGCCTGGTAGACCTGGTACATGTAGTCGGCATCGTGGATGGGGTCGGCGACCACACCGTCGCCGTCCGCGAAGGTCCAGCCGTTCCCGGCCATGTACCAGTGGACGACAGATAACGGGATCATGTCCTCGAGACCCTTGAGTTTGCGAAAAATGAGGGTGCGGTGCGCCCACGGGCAGGCGTAGGAGACATACAGGTGGTAGCGTCCCGCCTCCGCCTGGAAACCGGATGCGCCGCTGGGCCCGGCGCGGCCGTCCTCCGTTATCCAGTTACGGAACCGCGACGTGTCGCGCTTGAAGCGGCCGCCCGTGGCCTTGGTGTCGTACCATTGGTCGCGCCACTCACCGTCTACCAGTAAACCCATTTTCTCGACTCCTTGGATTGCGCTGCTGCGAAAGCCTGTCCGCTCAGTCCAGCACGATGTCGATTTTCCTGACCGCCGCAAGGCGCTTCTCGACATCATCCCAGTTCACGAGGTTCCAGAAAGCCTCGACCCACTTGGCCTTTTCGGTCCTGTATTGCAGGTAGAACGCGTGCTCCCACATGTCGAGCACCAGCAAGGGGATGGTTCCACTGCCGGCGTTTCCCTGGTGGTCGTAAACCTGCTGCACGATCAGGCTGCCCGACAGCGGGTCCCAGGCGAGGCTCGCCCAGCCGGAGCCCTGGATCCCCATCGCCGCTGCCGACATCTGGCTCTGCAGGGCGTCGAACGACGAGAACGACGCCTTGATCGCGGAGGCCAGCTTGCCGTCCGGCTCGCCGCCGCCGCGGGGGCTCATGTTTTTCCACAGCATCGAGTGCAGTACGTGGCCGGAGAGGTGGAACGCGAGATCTTTCTGCAACTTGTTGATCGCCCCGTAGTCGCCCGACTCGCGTGCCTCGGCGAGATTGTTGAGCGTCGCATTAGCGCCGTCCACGTAGGCGGCATGGTGCTTGCCGTGGTGTAGCTCGAGGATCTCCGCGGAAAGATGCGGCTCGAGGTCCTTGTAGTCGTAGTCCAGTCTTGGAAGCGTGTAGATCGTCACGGTTCTCTCCTTGCTCGTTTCGTTACGACACCCACCGCGGTGCATCCACCTCCACCCCGGTGAATGGCGGGCGCGAATACCGGTTACCGTCGGCGGCTTTTTTAACTTTCAACAAGAAGACATAAGGGTCTGCGGTGGATTTGCAAGCGACGACAATCAGCCCATTTGTCACACAGTGATCCAGAGCCCGGGCAGGTCCTCGTGGATGAGGACAGGGAAGATACGTAGACGATTCAGCAGCGAAATCGGGTAACCTCGAGACAGGGCTTGCGCCTGGCAGCGGGTGAGCATGATGTGACTGAAGCGCAGTTTTTCGCTCCCGGCTTCGACACCCAGATGATCGGGCTGGGTATAGCGCTGGCGATTGGCTTCATCATCGGCCTGGAGCGCGAGTGGGCCGAGAACAAGCCCGTCGGTGTGCGTTCCTTCTCTCTGATTGCCGCGTTCGGGGGCACCTCTGCCTTGTTGCTCCCGGAGGCTGGCGGGTGGGTCATCGCGGCCGGGCTTCTCGCGCTGGCACTGATACTCGTGCTGCACGTCTACCGCCGAAAGCTTGAAGGCATTACCACGCTGGTCGCGGCGTTCATCGTCTACCTGCTCGGCGCCGCCGCCGTCGCCGGCTACTGGCTACCGGTGATCGTCCTGGGCGGCGCTGTTACGGCGCTGCTGCACTGGAAAAAACCGCTGCACGGCTGGGTCGACAAGCTGGGCGACCGGGATTTCGAGATCATCGTGCGATTCGTGCTGATTGCACTCGTGATACTGCCTGTTTTGCCGGACCGTGATCTCGGTCCGTACGCGGCTTTCAACCCCTTTACAGCCTGGTTCATGGTGGTGCTGATCGTCGCGATCAACCTGGTGGGCTTCGTCGCCTTCCGGCTCGTCGGTGCGCGCGCCGGCGCGTGGCTGGCGGGTCTGCTCGGCGGGCTGGTATCCAGCACCGCCACCACCATCAGCTACGCCGGGCTGTCGAAACGGGAGCGCGGGTTCGGCCCGGTCGCGGCGCTCGTTATTCTCGTCGCCAGCGCCGTGGTATACGGCAGGGTGCTATTCGAGCTGGCTGTCGTGGCGCCCGGCCTGGTGAGCGCCATCGCCGGCCCCGCCGCCGTGTTCGCCGCCGTGCTGCTCGGTTTGAGTGCCGCGGTATTTGCGAAGGTCCGCAGCAAGGCCGATGCCGAATTACCGGAGCGCGAAAACCCCGCACGCATCCGCCAGGCCCTCGTGTTCGCCGGGCTGTACGTCGTCATCCTGTTCGGCGTCGCGGCAGCGCGCGAACAGCTCGGCGGGGAGGCCGTCTATGCCGTTGCGTTCGTCTCCGGCCTGACGGATGTGGATGCGCTGACACTGTCGGTGGCGCAGCTCCATTCCGACGGCAAAACGACGGGATTCGATCCCTGGCGGGTCATATTCCTCGCAACGCTTTCCAACCTGTTGTTCAAGATCGTCGCGGCCGCCTTCCTCGGCTCCCCCGAACTCCGGCGATGGATACTCGGCAGCGGCGCGATCGCGTTGACAGCCGGCGCGTGCCTGCTGGTGTTCTGGCCGTAATCGTCGCGGCGGCTCATACTTTCTCGTCGATGATTTCGACTTTCACGTGTAGTATTTTTTGTTCAGACTCCGGGCCATGACGACATCGAAGAAGACACGTAACGTGCTGTTCCTGTGCACGGGAAACTCGGCCAGGAGCATCCTCAGTGAGGCCATTCTCAACCGCCTCGGTGCGGGCCGGTTCCGGGCCTTCAGCGCGGGCAGCAAGCCGGTCGGGCGCGTCAACCCGGGTGCACTGGAGCTGCTTGGCAGGCTTTCGTTCCCGACCGATGAGCTGCGCTCGAAGTCGTGGGATGAGTTCGGCCGCCCGGGTGCGCCGACGATGGACCACATCATCACGGTCTGCAACAACGCGGCCGGCGAGACCTGCCCGGTGTGGCCGGGCAGCCCGGCGACCGAGCACTGGGATATCGATGACCCGGCGGGCGTCGGAGAATCAGACGAGGAGCGCAGGGCCGCGTTCGAGAGAGCCTACGCGGAGCTCGATCGGCGCATCAGCGACTTTGTTTCGAGGCACGGAGCGAGCACGGTATGAGCCTCTTCGAGCGCTAACCATCGCAATTGCAGCCCTGCAGTCTATTCCCTGCGAATGCTGAGCAGCTTCGCGCGCCGGCGGTCGGCGCGCAGCACCTCGACGCGATAGCCATTCCACTCGACGATATCGCCCGCGACCGGAATGCGCTCCAGCATTTCGGTCACCAGCCCGCTGATCGTCGAAACTTCCAGTTCGGGATCCCAGGTTATGCCCAGTGTCGCGCACAATTTTCGCATGTCGACATTGCCGCGCACGACAAGATTACCGCCCGGCTTCTCCAGTATGTCGTCGACGGGGACGTCGCTTTCGTCACGGATGTCGCCGACAATCTCTTCCAGCACGTCTTCGAGCGTTACGATGCCTTCTACACTGCCGTACTCGTCGACCACGACGGCGAGATGGCGTTGCGTTTCCTGGAAGGTCCTGAGTAACTGCGGCAGCGGAACGCTGTTGGGGACAACGAGCGAATCCTGCCGCAGTGCGTTCCAGTCGATCTCGGGCGCGTCGTTTTGCAGCAGCCAGTTCAGCAGGTCCTTGACGAGCACGACGCCGGACACGTCGTCGAAATCGCCGGTCGGCGTGAAC
>JBFIHC010000109.1:0-8567 GCA_041601995.1 Woeseiaceae bacterium
CTCGAACTCGGCACGCCGCTTGGCCTCTTCCTGAGCGGCCACAATCTTGTTCGCCTCGCGGGCGTTGATGCACTCGGCTTCGTAACGGCTTTCCGAGCGGTTGCGCGAACAGCGCACCAGTGCCGCCTCCAGCACCAGCGGGTTGTCCAGGAACTCCTGCACCGATCTCGGCCGCGGTGGTTCGGCGCACCCGGCAAGCAACGCGAAGCCGGTAATCAGGATTGTCGTGAGAATTCTCATCATGAAAATCAAATAAACTGGCAGACTGGTATAGATTTCAGGTTGCTGGACATAAGATCCTAGCACCGCTGTCAATGCCGATGAGAGGAGCGAGTTCGCAGTTTTCACCGATGCTATAGTGACGCCCGTCATCGTCGTGGGAAACACGTCACGTGTCGGATCAGAACCAGTTCCGGTTACTCGGTCAGCGCCGTTTCGCCCCGTTTTTCACCACGCAGTTCCTCGGCGCACTCAACGACAACATATTCCGCAACGGACTGGTGATCCTCGTCACGTTCCAGGGCGTGCTCGTCGTCGGGATGAACCACAGCGAACTGGCGAACGTCGCCGGAGCGCTGTTCATCCTGCCGTTCTTCCTGTTTTCGGCCACGGCCGGCCAGCTCGCGGACAAGTACGAGAAGTCGATGCTGATGCGCCGTATCAAGCTACTCGAGATCGCGCTGATGGTGATCGCGGCGCTCGCGTTCGTATCCGGCAGCTACGTCGTGCTCCTGCTGGTGCTGTTCCTGATGGGCTGCCAGTCCACGCTGTTCGGGCCGGTGAAGTATGCGTATCTGCCGCAACAGCTCGACACCGACGAACTCATCGGCGGCAACGCCCTGGTGGGAGCCGGCACGTACATTGCGATTATCCTCGGCCTGATCGTCGGCGGCGCTACCGTCGCGGTGACCCCCGACTCGCAAACGCTGCTCGGGAGTAGCCTGGTCGGCGTTGCGGTGCTCGGTTACCTTGCAAGCCGCAAGGTGCCGCGGACACGTGCCGTCGACCCGGGATTGTCGATCAGCTGGAACGCATGGTCGGAAACCTGGCGGATCGTCGGCTTTGCGCGCGAAAAACGCGATGTCTTCCTCGCCATCCTCGGCATCTCGTGGTTCTGGTTTTTTGGCTCTGCGATGACCCTGCAGCTCCCGGCCTACACGCTGGTGATTCTGAACGGCAACGAATCGATCACGACTGCATTGCTCGTCGCGTTTGCCGTCGGCGTCGGTCTGGGCTCGCTGCTTTGCGAACGCTTGTCCGGTCATCGGATCGAACTCGGCCTCGTGCCTTTCGGTTCAATCGGGCTCAGCGTGTTTGCAATCGACCTGTACTTCGCACAGCCCGTCGCTGCCGGCGCGGCGGTTTCGACGATCGGCGAATTTGTCAGCCGGCCGGGCACCCTGCGGATCCTCGCGGACGTGATGCTGCTGGGTGCTTTCGGCGGCTTCTACAGCGTGCCGCTCTATGCGCTCATCCAGCAACGATCCGAGCGCAAGCACCTGTCGAGAATCATCGCCGCGAACAACATCATCAACGCCCTGTTCATGGTCGTCGCGTCGCTGCTTTCGATCGCGCTGCTTGGCGCCGGCCTTTCCATTCCGGAGCTGTTCATCGTGCTGGCGCTGCTGAACGCGGTCGTCGCCGTTTACATCTACACGCTGCTGCCCGAGTTCATGATGCGTTTCCTCGCGTGGATCCTGGTCAACACGATCTACCGCGTGCATGCCAGCGGCCTCGAGCACGTCCCGGACAAGGGTCCCGCGGTCGTCGTGTGCAATCACGTGAGCTACATGGACCCGTTCGTGCTGTCCGCCTGCATCCGCCGGCCGATGCGCTTCGTCATGTACTACAAGATCTTCCAGTTGCCCCTGTTGCGGTTCCTGTTCCAGCACGCCAAGGCGATACCCATCGCCTCGGCGAGAGAGGACGAACGGCTCATGAACGAAGCATTCGAGAAAGTGGATGCCGAACTCGCGGCCGGCAATATCGTGTGCATATTTCCCGAGGGCGGCATAACCAGCAATGGCGAAGTCCAGCGGTTTCGACCGGGCATCGAGAAAGTCATCGCGAAACGTCCCGTGCCCGTCGTGCCGGTCGCGCTGCAGAACCTGTGGGGCAGCTGGTTCAGTCGCAGCAAGGACGGCAGGATTCGCAGATTCCCTCGGCGCCTGTTCGTCAGGGTGCCGGTCGTGATCGGCGATCCGGTGGCGCCGGGCGATGCCTCCGCCGCGGCCCTCGAAATTCTCGTGCGTACGCTGCGCGGCGACCGCCGCTAGGGTCTGTTAACCCTAGGGACCTGATTGCTCGGCGACGCCGGTACTCGCGGTCGCGGCGGTGCCCCAGCGGGCTTCCGTCGTCATGCCCAGCTTGTCACGCCACTCCTCGATCAGCTCGTCGTGGTTGCCAAACAACCCCGGGGTTCCACTGGAGTCGAACCGCAGTGGATTCAGTGTGATGGACCCTGCGCGAATCACCGGCAGCTGAATCTCGTTGCCTGCGGACGTCGCCGCGTTTATCACGAGGTTGCCGCCGTGCACGGGTCGCGGCGCGAGTATCGCGTCCAGCCAGATCAGGCCGTCGTTCGACGAACTCGCCCGGTGTATCCAGCGCGCCGTCCTGAAGTAGGCCCGCGAACCGACCGGGTTGAAGGCCACGTCCTCGACGTTGTCGGGAAAAACGACGGACAGCTCGTCGATGCGACCTTCCTCGAGGTTAAACTGCTGGGCGACGTTGTTCTCGCCCACCAACACGAGGCGGCGACCGCTGGGCGAGGCCCGCAGCCACCTGATCGCCGTCGTCCCCTGCCAGCGCTGCTGCAACGACCAGGTGCCCGAG
Organism: Woeseiaceae bacterium; assembly: GCA_041601995.1. GTDB lineage: Bacteria > Pseudomonadota > Gammaproteobacteria > Steroidobacterales > Woeseiaceae > UBA1847. The sequence continues at coordinate 2,836 of JBFIHC010000109.1, forward strand.
ACGCTTCGCGACGCGACGCTCAGTGCTCCGGAGTTACCGCCGAGATAGAGATGGTCGTTGTCCGCAAACGCTACGCCCGCGTGCGTCTCGCCCAGAGGGAACTCGATTACCGTCTCCCCGCTTTCGGTGTCGAGCAGCACGACCCGGGTGGCGTTGACAGCGGCCAGCAACGACGCATCCGGCGAAAACGCCAGCGCCGTGATCGCCCCGCCAGGCACGTTCACCATGAATGGCAACGGCCTGCCGTCGACCAGACTCCACACGCGTACGGTATCGTCGGCGGCTGCACTGGCCGCCAGGCGCGCGTCCCTGCTGATCTGCAGCAGACGCACGGCGGCGTCGTGACCGACGAAACTCACCTCGTCCGCGGCGGCAGCGAGCAGCTCGGGGGAAACGTCAGTCGGAAAAACATGGACGTGGCCGCCCCCGTCGCCGATCACCAGGCGGGCGGCGTCCGGTGTGGCCGCAACCACCGACTCACCGGCGGCGGTCCAGACGGCGTGGCCGGACCCCGTGTCTGTCGCTGCCACCGGCGCGACTTCGCGCGGGACTCGCCAGAGTCGCGCGGCGCCGTCGGGCCCGCCGGTCAGCAGTACGCGCTCGTCCGAACTGAATGCCAGCAGGTGACGGGTCCCGGCGGAACCGCCCGAACCCAGCACCGGGCTCAACTGGCGGCCATCTTCCGTGCGGTAGACCTGGTAGCCACTGCTCGGGCGCCCGACGGCGACGGTCGAGCCGGAGGACGAGAACGCCAGGCCCCAGTGACCCTTGCCGCGCTCATCGAGCCAGGGTAGTCCCGGCTGCCGCAGGTGCCAAAGCGATGCGCCGGATTCTCCATAGACAACGCCGAGAACCTTACCGCCCGCATCCAGGCTGATGGTGCTCGGCTGCAGCGGCAGATCGACTTGCGCCAGCATCTCGCCGCTCTGGAAGTCCCAGATACGCACAGCCTGGTCGAAGTCCGCGACCGCGATGCGTGCGCCGGCTTCATCCAGCGCCACCAGCGCAGGCGTGCCGGCAATATCGAGCCGGCCCTGCACTTTGCCGCTCTCGAGCGACCACAGTTCAAGGCGGGTATCGGCATCGCCGCGGGTTTCGACGAACAGATGCAGGCCGTCCGCGGTCAGCCTCGAACTCAGGCTTCCCGCACCGACCTTCATGGACTGGACCCTGTCGCCCGTGGCGGTGGCCCACACATTGACCGTCTCGACGGTGGCGGTCACCAGCCGCCGTGCGCCGCTGTCGAGCCCGATGATCCGCTCGTTCTGATTGAGGGCGATGGCGCGGATCGGCTTGGCAAACGCGAGATCCCATACCCGTGCGCTGTCGCTCTGCAGCGCACGGGCCACCGCGTAGCGCCCCTCGGGGCCGATCCAGATGCTGTTCGTGTCCCTCTCCGCCGGGTCGGGAATGTGCAGACCACGCTGGAAGTCCTCGACCAGCCCCTGGGAATTCAGCGTCAGGTTCCAGGCGACCAGGTGACCGGCTACACCGATTTCCTCGTCGCGGACCGAGAGACTCCACGTACCCGCCATCGATTCTCCGATCAACTCCCGCAACTGGTTCGCAGGGATGCGGATATCTTCGTGGCTCGACGCACGCTCGTGCCCTGTCTCGACCTCCACTGCCCGGCCCGATGGCGCGATGATCTTGATCCGCAGGTCGGACAGGCGGGGGTGGCTGATATTGATGGTCATACCCACACGATTGACCGTGCCGGCGCGATCGACGATGACGCGGCGCACCAACGGCGCAACCTCGAGCGCGGTGATGGTCCATTCCCCGGAAGGCTGCAGTTCCTGCTGCTCCAGCGACCACTGCCGGACCTTCGACCCTTGCGTGGTCGTCAGCAGCTTGTTGTCGGGATCGAAAATCACGCCGGCCGTTTCGGACGCGGGCAGGCTCGCGATCAAGAGCGGGTAGTCGTCGCCGACGAGCATCGCCGCCCGATGTCGCCGCTGCGGCGTGGACAGCACGAGCGCCTCGAGCGCGGCGATCAGCGCCCGGTCGCGTTGCTCCAGCCGCGTTGCATTTCCAACCTGCCGGTCCCAGAACGCCGCTCGCAGTTCCTCCGGCAGGCTCCCTGGCTCGGGCAGTTCCGCCGCGAGCCCGGCCAGCGTTTCGATGACACCGGCGTTCTCGGCGAGTTCGGCACGCGATTGCAGGAAGTTACGGTACAGGTTGTCCGCCGTGCCTCCGTGACCCGGGAAGGAGCGGAGGTTGCGCCATGCCATCTCCGCCGATTGCAGTTCGGCGCTGGGCGACGTCAGGGTGCCCGTGTAGACCAGCGGCAGCCACTGTGTATAGATAAAGGGGACCGCAACCACGAGAAACATCACCGCCAGTGCCGTCAGCGGCGCACGGAGGCGTGTCGGCAAATGCTCGTTGGCCCAGCGAGCCGTGAAGACCGTCTCGTAGATACGGTTTCGAACGTGAAGGTCACCCTCCTGGTCGACGCTTAGCAACCCGATGGCCATCAGGCGCCGTTGCAGCGGTGAGCCCATGTCCGTATCGACGGCAACGCCCTTGCGCAGCCGGCCGTACAGGTTAAGCAGCGCTTCGCGCTGCTTGCGGTCACGCATGACCGCGCGGTGAATATGGCTGAGGTGGGGCTCGGTACGTAACACGGCGGCCCCGGTGAACTGCTGCCTGACAAGGCGATCCACGTGCTCCTCGATTTCGTCGTCGATCTCCTCGCGGGATATCGCACGCGCGAGCTTCTGCGTGAGATAGGGCTGCCCGCTGGTCCAGTAGTAGATGCGATCCAGAGCCTGACGGGCCCGCTCGGCTGACACGTTCAGTTCCGTTGCAAACAGGTTGAGGTCGTCGCGTGAGAAGTCATCGAGCGGGACCGACTGCGTCACGTTGAACGGCGAAAGCGCGGGTTCATCGATCAGGCTAACCGGGTCGCACTCACCGAGGAGCACAAAAGTCAGCCGTCCAAACTCCGGTTCGGTTGCCCGCCCGTTGTGCGCGGATCGGATACTGGCCAGCAACTCGGCGCCGATCGAGTGCTCCCCGATACACTGCACTTCGTCGACGAAGATCACGATACGTTCCTTGACGAAGCGCAACACGATCTCGTTGTAAAACTCGAGCAGGCGCTGACAATTGCCCAGCACCGACTTTTCCTGCCACCACGCCTGCAGGTCGAAACGAATCCGGAGCTGCCGCAGAATGCGATAGGCGACACTGTAGTACCAGCGGCCCGCATCGGTGCCCGCGTCGCGCTCGCCGATCTGGCCGAGATCGAGAATCGCAACGTTGAAACCCTTGGCTTCCAGGCGCGCGGCCGTCGCCGCAACCAGGCTGGACTTACCGCTGCGGCAGGGCGCGATCACATGAGCGTAGCGCCCGGCGAGCACCGCATCGAACAGCAGGTCGTCGGCGCGCCGCCGCACGTAACCGGCTCGCACGGCATGCAGCGGCGGCCCGACGCTGAAAAATTCGCCGGTCGAATCCGTGCGTGTCCGGTCCTTGCGCGGCTTTTGTCCGTCGGACTTCGTGCTCACCCTGAATCCCGTATGTCCCGTACTGCGCTATTCTCTGCGATTGTCATCACTGCCCACAACCATGATGCGCGAGTCCCGGCTCCTCAAGAAGGACCTGTTCGGCGAAGTTCGGCTTGAAAGCGCCGGCGAACAACGGCGAATCGTCCGCGACACGGCGTCCGCGGCCCTGCCGCTGCGCTGGCTCGCGAACGCGCTGATGCGCCGCGAAGCGCGGGCGCTGGCCGCCCTGGACGATGTCGAGGGCGCTCCTCAGCTCATTTTCGCGGACCGCGGCCGGCTGGCGCGCAAATACATCGACGGCGCGCCAATGCATCGTGCGAAACCCGCGAATCCGGACTTTTTCAGGCAGGCGCTGCGCCTCCTGCGTGAGCTGCACGCTCGCGGCGTGGTTCACAACGATCTCGCCAAGGAACCCAACGTTCTCGTCACCGTCCACGGCAATCCAGCCTTCGTCGACTTCCAGTTGGCCTGGCATGCGCAGCGCCGGGGCCGGCTGTTTCGCATTCTCGGTTACGACGACCTGCGGCACCTGCTGAAACACAAGCGCACCTATTGCCCCGATCGCCTTACGGACCGGCAACGACAGATCCTCGCGACGCCGTCATTGCCGGCTCGGCTGTGGATGCGGCTGGTCAAGCCGCCGTACCTGTTCGTTACGCGCCGGCTACTGGGATGGGCCGATCGCGAGGGGGCATCGGATCGCGGCGAGCGGCAATGAATACGCCGGGAGTTTGGGTATACTCCCGGCTTCCGCTCAATCCCTTGCGTTGCGTATGAGCTACTGTCACCGCCACAATCTCGTCGAACCCGACGGCGCCGATGCCGATCGCCGTTTCGGCATCCGGGTCACGCTGCCCGCCACGGACACGTTCCGCACAGTCGTCGGCGACGACTGGGAGCGTTTTCACTGGTACCGGACCGAAGCCGAGCGAGACAGCGCCTATGAGTCCATGGCCCTGCGCCACGGCTATTACCGCAAGACTGACTCGCCCGCCCAGGTGCTTGAAAAGGTCGAGCGCTGAACCGGTCGCTACGGCGGCGGCGCCCCGAAGAACAAATAGAAGTTCGACAGGCCACCCTCACCGATGCCGGCCGCGAAAAACATCGGGCCTACATAGCTGTCCATGCCCAGAAACAGGCTGCCGTGCAGCTTCAATGAACCGAACGACATGTCGCTTCGATCCCGCCAGATGTTGCCGGCTTCGAGCGACCCGCCCAGGTAGACCGGCGCATCGATCAGACCGCCCGCCGACTCGCCAATTCGGCGGTAGTAAAGCAGCTTTGCCACGGCGGCGTGTGGACCGCTGATCGCGCCGCGCTCGTAGCCGGACAGCCGCTGGAAACCGCCGAGCCGGAACAGGTCCTGTACGGCACCGTCGAAACTCAGCGTCGTCTGAAAATCGAGACCAAGACCGAACGTGGACTGGCCCCGCGAACGCACGGTCTCCATCGACAGCTCGACGAGGTCATAGCGGTCGTCGCCGCCGAGCGACGGGTTCGACTGGCGCCACTCGATATCGGCACGCACGCCGTTACCCGGAAACCAGGGCTTGTCCAGCGTGTCGAACCGAAGCCTGGCGCGCAGCCCGCCGACGTCGAAGTCCGGGCTCGGCAGGACGGGGTCGCCGATCGTAACCCGGGAATCGCCGACACCGCGGAAGGCGCCCAGCCGGAATTCACCGAAGTTCGCGATCTCGACGCCGGTGTCGATCCCGGCGACGGCCTCGCTGATGCGCAGCCTCGCGATAATGTCTCCGTCGGCGAACAGGTTGAAGTTGTTCTGGTCGATGTCCACGTACGGCGCGACGAAGAGTCGCGAGTTCGAACGCAGCGGCTGGTAGAACTCGGTGAACAGCTGCGGCTCGGTGCCGAGTCTGAGGTCGACGCGCCACTCGCCGCCGGCACGGTTGACGGCAGGCCGCGTCAGACGTGCCCGCACATCGAAGTTGGTCACGCCTTCGAAGTCGTCCTCCAGCGTGAACCCGAAGTTCAGGAAGCTCGGGCCCCAGGACTTGGCGCGGGCGTCGAATACCACACCCGTGCGACCGTCTTCCTCGACCAGGCGATAGCTGACCTTTTGGAAAACGTCCAGCGCGTGCATCTGAGCGGCCTCGGCGGCAAGCAGGTCGGCGTCGACGGGGTCGCCTGCCGAGACACCCAGCCGCGACTCGAGAATCTCGGAAGACAACCGGCTGTTGTGTTTGACCCGCACGAACGCGA
>JBFIHC010000110.1:0-8472 GCA_041601995.1 Woeseiaceae bacterium
CTGCAGAGAAAGCAGGACAATCTCGATCAGGTCGGCGTTCAGCGTCGCGATCATCGACAGCGCTGCGGCGACGGCAGACGAGAATTCGTTCATGCTCCGGACCCGGTCACGGTGCTTGCGGCTCTCCATGCAACGCTTCGCCGGCGCGCAGGACAGGTGTCGAGCGTCACGCAGCAGCGACGTTTACGGTCATTCTTCCAGATGCGCTGGCGCGACGCCAGCAACAAATAGTCGCATGGACACTGTGGTATTGCGTCATTTTGTCGCACACCTTACGCTTGGGCGTTCGTGCCGTTGGACACCCGGTGGTAACCGCCCTTGCAACAGCCCGCGTCGATACTCGTCCTCGGTGATAACATCGAGGCATCCCGCCTGCGGCAGCGGCTGTCCAGGCATTTTCTCGCCGTGGAAAACGCCCGCAGCTTCGACGAGTCGCGCGAATTGTCACGCCGTTGCCGCTTCCACGTGCTGGTCGTGGTCGACCCGCCGACAGCCTGGCACGAACTGCAGCAGGCGCTCGAGGCGTGCGAAGAGCTGCCATCCGCGACGCTGCTCGTGACGGAAAAATCACGTGCCGAGACCGCGGTCGAAGCCCTGCGCGGTGGTGTCTCGGACGTCCTGCTGCGGCCCTTCACGACAGACGAACTCGTCGCAGCCGTGACCGCCGTATGTGGCGGTGCCTCATTGGGCCTCCGGGTGCCGCTCACCCGGCCCGGTCCGACGCTGGTCGGCGAGACCGGACCCATGCGGGATATCAGGGCGCTGGTCGACCGCATCGGAGCGACCGCCGCTACCGTTCTCATCGAGGGTGAAGCCGGCACCGGCAGGAAACTGCTTGCCCGGCTGCTGCACAACCGGGGCGGCCTCCCGGGACCATTCATTGCGGTCGACTGCCGCAAGACCGACCGTGTTGCTCTGACGCGCACGCTCGGCCGGGAAGCCGGGGCCGGCACGCTGTTTCTCGACGAGATCGGTGCCCTGCCGCTGGACTTGCAGGCCGAATTGCTGCGCAGCATGGCGGGCGGTTCCGCTGAGACCGATGGCGGCCCGCGTACCGCCGGGCGGATCGCTGCCTCCACGCAGATGAATCTCGCCGAGCTGGTGGCACGGCAGCGTTTTCGCGAGGACCTCTGGCACCGGCTCAGGGTGATGCGCATCGGGCTGCCGCCGCTGCGTGAGCGGCGCGCGGATATCCCGCTGCTGGCCGCCTATTTCGCCGACAGGCTTTCGGCCGAGATGGGACGGCCGCCGGTGGAACTCGAGGCCGCCGAACTCGAGGCGCTCGTGGAGTACGACTGGGCAGGCAACGTCACGGAGCTGCGCCGGGTGATCGAACAGACCCTGCTGCGCGGCCAGCTCCCCGCCGATGCGCTCGTCGGGTCGGTCGCGCGCAACACCGGGACGCCGGATTATCCGCTAGACTGGACGCTCGAGCAGGTGAAACGCCATCACATGGCCTGCGTCCTCGATGACTGCGACGGCAACAAATCGGCCGCAGCGCGCCGACTGGACATCTCGCGCAAGACACTGGACCGCAAGCTCGGCGCCTCAGGCCCGGGGTAAAGGAGACCGATTGAACATGAACATCGACGAAGATCGCCTGAATGTCACGATACGCAAGTTCCTCAAAATAGTCGGCATCACCTCGCAACGCGAAATCGAAAAGGCCGTGCGTGATGCCGCCGAGTCGGGTTCGCTGCCGGACTCGGCCAAGCTGAAGGCCACGATGACGCTGTCGATCCCGGCGCTCGGGCTCGAACACGTGATCGACCACGAGATCGACACCGGTAACTAAGAGCGCTTCTGCAAACCCGGGCCAACCCTGTAGGAGCGGGCCTCGGCCGGCGAAACCTCCTCAATCGGTGCCGGTCCAGATCAGGTTGCCCAGCTCCTCGAGGTCGTAGCCGCCGAGCATGCTGGCCTGCCGCCGGCAGTCATTGCCGCGCAGGTAATCCAGCAGGCGCTGGAACAGGCGCCGGAAGAAGATGCGCCGGTGCAGCGCGAGATCGAAGGCCTCCCAGCCGATGGCCACGAAGTCGAGGCCGAACTCGGTGGCGACCGCGCGCACGCCCGGCCCCACATCGGCCTGGCCCATCGCGATCAGCGACGCCGCCTCGCGTTCGGTGCTGGCGCGACCGGTGATGCGCCGGTCGGCGGGATCCAGCTCGTGGCGTGAAATCAGCTCGCGCAGGAAGCGCTGCGAGCCCGCGCCCTCCTGGCGTTCGACCCAGCGCACACCGCGCTGGAACAGCCCTTCGACCCCGACCTCGGCCGACCACAGGCCGGGGGACACCAGCAAGCCCTGCTCGCGCCGATACAGGCGCACCAGCGCCCAGTCGCCGGCCTGCATGTACTGGCGGATCAGCGCGGGATGCCGCTGGTAGCTCTCGTCCGCCGGGCCCCAGTGGATTGCGCAAACGTCGGCCCGGCGCTGCGCGAGCAGCGTCAGCCCGAGCTGGCTGCCGGTGGACGCGTAACTGATCAGTGCCTTCGACTGCAACGAAGCGGCGACCTGGGTGATGGCGCGAAATAACAGCGGATCGTCGCTGCCGGCCACGACGATGCGGTCGGTCAGCAGGCCGCCGTGGCTCGATTCCAGCAACCACTGGTCGACGAGGTCCCGCGGAAACAGCCATTTGCCGGTGAGCTTCGACGCCGGGATCTTGCCCTCGCGCACCAGCGAATAGATTTTTTTCTCGTTCACCTGCAGGTAGGCGGCCGCCTGCTTGACGGTCATGAAACGCGGCGGCTCCGCGCCGTTCGGCTCGGCGGCGGGCGCCGCCGCCGGGGTATCGCGCGCGCTTTTCCCGGTGTTGTCGGAGGTCGATTTCATACGCGGTCTTGTCATTGCGCTAATATTGGCTGATATGAGCCAGCCGGATCGCCACACTGTAGCCGTAATCATGGAGCGCACCCAAATCAAGCGCGGACTGTGGTCCGTGCCGAGCTGGCGCGCGGTATCCGTCGTCACGGGTGAACACATCGCCGGCGGCGGCCGCAGGCCTATCTACCAGCGCGACGATGCGGCTCAATATCTCTGGAGCGGCCTGCCCCTGCTTCTGTATCGCGACCTCGCGGAGGAATACTGGTACAACCTGACGGGCGACAACCCGTCCCTGTTCGTGATTTGTCACGAGACCCCGGACGGGGAGCTCTCGCCATTTCGGGTGACGGCGGACGCCGATTCGGCCACCGTCTGCCTCGAAAGCGATGACCAGGTTTTCGCCGTGCCCATTCCGCCGGAGCTATACCCGCACATCGAGAAATTCGTCGTGACGCACTTCGTGCCGCAGGAGCGCAAGAAGCGCAAACGCAAGAACTGGTCGGAGAACCCGAACGGATGAGCGGCAACCCGCACAACGATCAGGAAGGGTTCCTCGCGCGCTGGTCGCGCCGCAAGGCGCTGGCACGGCGGGGCGAGGTGCCGTCGGAGGAGCCGGCCGGGGACCCGGACGAGGACACGTCGGATGCCGCCGCCGATCCGCGCCTCGAGGCGCAGGGGAACTCCGGGCAGGACACACCCGAACCCGGTGCTGCAGAAGCGCGCACGCCGGCGGAAGCCGCAGCCGAGTTGCCGCCCCTGGAGTCACTGGGCGAGGACTCCGACTACAGCGCATTCCTGGGTGACGGCGTGCCTGCCGACCTGAAGCAGAAGGCGCTGCGCAAGCTGTTCCACAGCCCGAAGTTCAACGTCCGCGACGGTCTCGACGACTACGACTGGGATTTCAGCAATCCCGAGCCGCTCGGCAATATCATCACCGCCGAGATGCGCTACCGCGTGGAGCGCGAGCTCGAGCGGCTGGCGGGCCTCGACGAGGACGAGGAAAACGCGGAAGATGCGCCAGCCGTCGCCGCCGTCGAAAGCGACGAACGCGACACGCTGGACGAGCAGCTTGACCCCGAGGCGGACGATGAACGATCTGAACCTTCCTGAAACCACGGCGAACGGCCAGGCACGGACCGAGGCCCTCGACCTGCGGCATCGGCCGGAGGTGACGCCAACGTCCCTGGTCAGCTTTCTGTCGCAAGGCCGGGTACTCGTCATCGGCGACGAGGCGCAGGCACTCGCCGTCGCGGGCCGGCTGGGCGACGGCCTGGTTGCAACGCTGTTCTGTCCCGCCGACGCGCGGCCGGCTACCGCCGTCGTCGATGGCCTGACGGTCGTCCGCGGCGGCAAGCCTCAGCTGTCCGGCAGTCTCGGCAGTTACCGCCTGCGCCTCGCCGCAGCGGACGACGACCAGGAGGCGCCGGCCGTCGCACTGCTCACCCAGGCGCGCTTCGACCTGGTGCTCGACCTCGAGGAATCGCCGCTGCTGATGCAGGAGGTGCCGCCCCCCGGCTACTACGCCCCGCGTGGGGACGCCGCAGCGCTGGACCGCGCCATCGAGGAACTGCCCGAGATGTGCGGCGAATTCGAAAAGCCAAAGTACTTCAACCTCGACCCCGAGATCTGCGCACATGGCCGCCGGGGTATCCGCGGCTGCACCCGTTGCCTGGACGTCTGCCCCGCGTGGGCGATCACCTCCGCCGGCGAACACGTGTCGGTAAACCCGAATCTGTGCCAGGGTTTCGGCAGCTGCGCATCGGTCTGCCCGACCGGTGCGATCACCTACGCCTACCCCAGCACGGGTGACCTGCTCGGCTACGTGCGCACGATGCTCGTCACGTTCCGCGACGCCGGCGGCACGGATCCGTTGCTGGTGTTCTACGACAACGCGTCGGCAGGCGCGCTCGGGGCCGAACTCGGTGCCGCGCTGCCCGAAAATGCGTTGCCCGTCGAACTCGAGGAGGTCGGGTCGATCGGCATGGATGCGTGGCTGACCTGCCTCGCGTACGGCGCGCGCCGCGTACTGATACTGACCGGCCGCGCGACGCCCGCAAGCATCCATGACGCGCTTGCGCGCCAGATCGGCTACACGGCGCCGATTCTCGCGGGCATGGGCTACCCGGGCACGGCCGTCGAGGTGCTCGCGTCGGACGACGTCGAGGCGGTGACGGCGGCTGCGAGCGCCGCCGAGGCAATCAGCCTGGACAGCCCGGCGCGCTTCGCGCCGGCGCCGGAGAAGCGACTGCTGCTGCGCGCCGCCATCAACCACCTGTTCGAGCACGCCCCCGGCCGCAGGAAAGCGACGCCGCTGCCGGCGGGGGCGCCGTTCGGGCAGGTGAAGGTCGACGCGAACGCCTGCACGCTGTGCATGAGTTGCGTCGCCGTCTGTCCGACCTCGGCGCTGCGCGAGGGGCAGGGCCTGCCACAACTGAATTTCGTGGAGCGCTCGTGTATCCAGTGTGGCGCCTGCGAGAAAGCCTGCCCCGAGGACGCCGTCACGCTCGAAACGCGGTTCCTGTACGACGACAAGGCGCGCGGGGCGCAGCGCCTGCTGCACGAGGAACAGCCGGCCTGCTGCATCAGCTGCGGCAAGCCGTTCGCGACGCGCTCGATGCTCAAGGTCATGGCCAGCAAGCTCGCGGACCACTGGATGTTCCAGAGCGAAGCCGAACGCAGGCGCCTCGAGATGTGCGAGGACTGCCGTGTCAAGGACCTGATGCGAGCCCAGCAGGGCGGGGGACCGGGCTCCGTCTGAGCCCGGCCGCCACCGCATGGGACAAAATGTCCCGGCTCCGGTCGAGCAACCCCCGATCGTCGTTGTCATGACCCCCTTCACAGTGATTTTTTGTCTGTGGCAAGTGGCTGTTGATTTGACTAGACTTATCGGTAAATAACTGGGGGATGAGCGGGCTCGGAGTTGATGACCGAAGCACCTGCAACACAGGACGCAAGCGCCGTTCCGGGCATTGCGTCCCTCGAGCCGGAAGACCGGCTGCGCGCTGACACGTACCGTGTCCTCGGCAGGCTGCTGGCGGCGGCGCCGGATGCGGCAACCCTCGAGCTGTTCGCCGAGGCCCCCGTCAGTGACGAAGACAACCTGCTCGCCGTCGCCTGGCGCATGCTCGCCCTGTCGGCCGAGCGCGCGACCCCCGGGGACGTTGCCGACGAATACCAGGCACTTTTCATCGGCCTCGGTCGCGGCGAACTCGTCCCGTTCGGGTCCTGGTACCTCACCGGCTTCCTGATGGAGCAACCGCTCGCGCGCCTGCGGAGCGACATGCGCAAGCTCGGGTTCGAGCGCCAGGACAACGTCGCCGAGCCGGAAGACCACGCCGCGGCGCTTTGCGAAATCATGGCGCTGCTCGCCGAGGAAGGTGGTCCGGGGAGCCTCGAGTCGCAGGCCCGGTTTTTCGAAACTCACATCGGACCCTGGATGGCGCGGTTTTTCCGCGACATGCAGCAGGCGGTCTCGGCGCGGTTTTACCGTGCCGTGGGCCAGCTCGGAGAGCAATTCATTAATACGGACCAACGTTACCTGGAAATGGTGGAGCGATCGGCGGGCACGTCTGCCGAAGCTACCCGCCCCGGTATTTCATAAAGCGCCGGCAGTTCGGCGTCGCAATGGGAGATAGGAGATGAGTCGTAAATCGAGTTCGTACACCGCGGATCGGCGTACATTTCTCAAGAAGCTGGCTGCGGCGGGGGGCGCAACGGCAGCGGTCGCAGTGTCTGGCCGCGCGGCCGTCGCCTCACCGGAGCAGGACACCGCGTCCGAACCGGCGAAACAGAAGGGTTACCACGAGACCCCTCACATTCAGAGCTATTACCGTTCTGCGCGCCTGTAACCGGCCCCGTCACCGAACTGCAGTAGAACAGCAACCAACCCTGGGAGATTAGCGATGAAGCTGATCAAGAAGCGAAACCTCACCGCCACCGAAAAGGCCAGTGCATCGAGCGCCGTGCTCGGTTCCACCGTGGACCGCCGCGCCTTCCTGCGCCGCGCAGGCCTGGGCCTCGGTGGTACCGCCGTCGCGGCGACCCTGCCGACGACCATGATTCGGCGCGCGCATGCGGAACGAATCGACCCCGGCGTCAAGACCGAAGTCCGCAAGTCGGTCTGCACCCATTGCTCGGTGGGCTGCGGCGTCGTCGCGGAAGTGCAGAACGGCGTCTGGACCGGCCAGGAACCGGACTTCGACTCGCCGTTCAACATGGGCGCCCACTGCGCGAAGGGCGCATCGGTGCGCGAGCACGGCCATGGCGAACGCCGGCTCAAGTACCCGATGAAGCTCACGGGCGGCAAGTGGACCCGCGTCTCCTGGGAACAGGCGGTCAACGAGATCGGCGACAAGTGCCTGGACATCCGCAAGCGTTCCGGCCCCGATTCCGTGTACTGGCTGGGCTCTGCGAAGTTCAACAACGAGCAGGCCTACCTGTTCCGCAAGTTCGCAGCCCTGTGGGGCACGAACAACGTCGATCACCAGGCCCGCATCTGTCACTCGACGACGGTTGCCGGCGTAGCCAACACCTGGGGCTACGGTGCAATGACGAACTCGTACAACGACATGCACAACTGCAAGGCGATGTTCTTTATCGGCAGTAACGCCGCCGAAGCGCACCCGGTCGCGATGCAGCACGTGCTGCGCGGCAAGGAGAACGGCGCGAAGATGATCGTCGTCGACCCGCGCTTCACGCGCACGGCGGCACACGCCGACCAGTTCCTGCGGATTCGCCCCGGCACCGACGTGCCGATTATCTGGGGCATCCTCTGGCACGTCTTCGAGAACGGCTGGGAAGACAAGGAGTACATCCGCCAGCGTGTATTCGGCATGGACGAGATCCGCGCCGAGGTCGCGAACTGGACGCCCGACGTCGTCGAGAACGTCACGGGTGTTCCGGAAGAACAGGTGAAGCTCGCCGCGCAGACCATGGCGGAGAACCGACCCGGCACGATCGTATGGTGCATGGGCGGCACGCAGCACACCATCGGCAACAACAACACGCGCGCCTACTGCGCCATGCAGCTGGCGCTCGGTAACATCGGCGTGTCGGGCGGCGGCGCCAACATCTTCCGCGGCCACGACAACGTGCAGGGCGCCACGGACCTCGGTGTGTTGTCGCACACCCTGCCGGGCTACTACGGTCTTGCCGAAGGCTCGTGGAAGCACTGGGCCGGCGTATGGGGTATCGATTTCGACTGGCTCCAGGGCCGCTTCGACACCGGCTACGTGAACACGGCCAGCGACGTCGAGGAGGGCCAGGCACCGGTGCCGTTTGCGAACCCGATGAACTCGGCCGGCATCCCGGTATCACGCTGGGTGGACGGCGTCCTCGAAGACAGCCGCCTGATCGACCAGCGCGACCAGCTCAAGGCCATGTTCTTCTGGGGTCACGCGCCGAACAGCCAGACCCGCGGACCGGAGATGAAGAAGGCGCTCGAGACGCTCGAACTCGTCGTCGTCGTCGATCCGTACCCGACGCACACGGCGGTGCTGCCCGACCGCCAGGAGGGCATGTACCTGCTGCCGGCGGCGACACAGTTCGAAACCTACGGCTCGGTCACCGCGTCGAACCGCTCACTGCAGTGGCGCGACAAGCTCATCGACCCGCTGTTCGAGGCGCTCCCCGACCATACGATCATGTAC
>JBFIHC010000111.1:0-8382 GCA_041601995.1 Woeseiaceae bacterium
ATCCACCGCTAGGCCTTGGGTAACGTCACGCCCCGCTGGCCCTGGTACTTGCCGCCACGGTCCTTGTACGAGGTTTCGCACTCTTCGTCGGATTCCAGAAACAACATTTGCGCGACGCCTTCGTTGGCATAGATCTTTGCAGGTAACGGCGTCGTGTTGGAAAACTCCAGCGTGACGTGCCCTTCCCACTCCGGTTCGAGCGGCGTCACGTTCACGATGATCCCGCAGCGCGCGTAGGTGGACTTGCCGAGGCAGATCGTGAGCACGGTCCTGGGAATGCGGAAATACTCCACGGTGCGCGCCAGCGCGAAGGAATTCGGCGGTATGACGCAGACATCGCTCTCCAGGTCGACGAAGCTGGTCTCGTCGAAGCCCTTCGGATCCACGATCGCGGAATTGATATTGGTGAATATCTTGAATTCGCTGGAACAGCGTACGTCATAACCGTAGCTCGAGGTGCCGTAGGAAACGATGCGTCCGCTGTCGTTCTCTCGGACCTGGCCGGGCTCGAACGGCTCGATCATGCCGTGTTCGGTCGCCATGCGGCGGATCCAGCGATCCGACTTGATGCTCACCGGCGCTACTCGACGACGATCTTGGGGAACCTGGCGCTGTAGTCCTTGCCCTGCATGGCCAGCGCGGCCGCCATTCGGCGTGCCGCACTGCGGAAGGCTTGAGCCGCCGCCGAATCCGGATCGGCCGTCACCGTCGGATTGCCGGAGTCCGCCTGCTGGCGAATGCTCGCATCGAGCGGCAGCTTGCCCAGCAGCTCGACGCCAAAATCGCGCACCATGGCGTCGGCGCCGCCGGCCCCGAATATCGCCTCTTCGTGGCCGCATTCGGTGCAGACGTGGGTGCTCATGTTCTCGATGACGCCGAGCACCGGGATCGACACCTTGCGGAACATCGCGAGGCCCTTGCGCGCATCGATCGCAGCGATGTCCTGCGGGGTGGTTATCACGACGGCGCCGGAGACCGGCACCTGCTGCGACAGCGTCAGCTGGATGTCGCCCGTGCCGGGCGGCATGTCAACGATCAGGTAGTCGAGGTTACGCCAGCTCGTCTGGGTGAGTAACTGGTTGAGCGCGGACGTCACCATCGGCCCCCGCCACACCATCGGCTGGTCGGGATCGATCAGGAAGCCGATGGACATGACCTGGAGTCCGAGCGCTTCGAGCGGCGCCATGCTCTTGCCGTCCGATGTCGTCGGCCGTTCACCCACCAAACCGACCATGTGTGGCTGGCTCGGCCCGTAAATGTCCGCATCGAGCAGGCCTACGGAGGCGCCATCGGCAGCCAGCGCCAGGGCCAGGTTGACCGCAACGGTCGACTTGCCGACACCGCCCTTGCCGGATGAAACGGCAATCACGTTACGCACCTCGGCAAGCGGTTTCAGGTTGGGCTGCACGCCGTGCGCGGTTACCGCGGATGTCAGCGTCACTTCGATCGCGCCTGCCCCGGTCTCCGACTTCACGGCATCCGCGATGTGCTGCTGCCAGAGGGTTTTGACGCCCTCGGCGGGGAAGCCGAGTTCCACGCTGACGCGCACAGAGGCGTCACTGGCCTCCGCTGCGGTCACGCGGCCGATTTTACTGAGGGGATGCTCGATACCCGGCAGCTGCAGGGACTCGACGAGCTTTTTCACACTGGAATCTGTTGACGCCGTCACACTTCGGGTTCTCGTATTAGGTAAAATTTGCCATGAACCGCTCCTCCGGTGAGGGTCGGTGGGGCGCACATTGTAACCGAGGCCGGCGCGCTGCGAAGCACTTAATCGTGGCAGGACATGTGCCTTGAGCCTGAGATTTCAAGGCCTTGGCTGGATTGTGCGCCGTGGCGATGTGGCATAATGCGCCGCATCGGGTTTTAGAGTGGAGTGTCAGCGGCCTGCCGAGGGCGCCGACGCCCCGTTTCGTTTGGGCATGAGCAAGACGATTGTCGGATCTTAGAGGAAAGCCACCGCAAGGTCGGATAGCAGGGACGCCGCTCGCGGTCTGCCCCTGTTTGCTGGCGCGCGGCCTCGCAGGAGAACGACAATGAGCCTGCTCGGCGCATTCCGGTCGGAACAGCTGATCCAGCAGCTCGTCGCCGAAAAAGACCCCACCAGCGCAGGCGCGCGCAGACTCGTCGCCAAGATCAAGAAAGTCGGCCCGAAAGTGATTCCGAAGGTCGTCGACGCGCTCGCGATGTCCGACAAGTCGCACACGATGGTATTCGTGGACATTCTCTCCGCTCTCGTCAACGACAAGACCCTCGACTACTACCGCGAGGGACTGTCCGACGGTAACGAGCGGGTTGTCAAAGGCACCGCCTGGGCGCTTTGCAGTACGACCGACTACAACGTGAACCAGCTGCTCGACTGGTTCGACGACGTCGAGGTGTCGAAGCCGGCGCTGATCGAGGTGCTGCAAGTGCACAAGGACGACCTCAGCGTGCATGAACTGCTGCAGCGCGCCTACGACCTCGACGTCAAGGAGAAAGCAGCGGTTTTCAGGATCATAGAGCGCATCATCCGCCCGGAAATGGTGCCCGACCTGATCGCGCGCATGGGCGGGCGCGACCCGGTCGTCAAGATCCATCTCATCAACCTCCTGAAGCGGTTCGACAGCCCGGAGATTAACGCCGCACTCGAGGTGGAGCTGCGGGATTCGAACAAGATGGTACGCGGAGCGGCGCTCAGCGCCCTCGCCTCACGCGGCAGCAACGTCAATATTGCCGCGGTTGCGAAACTGCTCCAGGACCCGGACCTCGACGTGCAGAACAAGGCCGTCGAGATGATGATCCAGATCAATCATCCCAAGACGGTGAAGTACCTCGCGGAAGCCCTGAAAGACGAATCCGAGTATCCGCGCCGCGCCGCCGTCGAAGTCCTTAATGAGGTGGGCGACAAGAACTCCGTCAAGGAACTGCTGGAGGTGCTGAAGGACGACGACTGGTGGGTGCGCTCGCGCGCCGGCGACGCGCTGGCGGAGATCGGCGGGCCGAAGGTCATCGACTCTGTTGTCGCGCTGATAAGCGACGAGGACGAGGAGATCCGCCGCACGGCCATCGAAATTCTCGACGCCGCGAAGGACGAACGCGCGGTCGATCACCTGATCACGGCCACGGACGACCCGGACTGGTGGGTGCGCGAGCGAGCCGTCGATGCCCTCTCGAAGATCGGCGACCCGAAGGCGCTGCCGAAACTCGAGTCGATGCTCGGCAAGAACCCGAAAACCGATACGGTCGTCGTGCGCGCAATCGCGAAACTCGGCGACCACAAGCACATTCCCATGATCGTGCCGCTGCTCAGGAGCCCGGAGCGCGAACTCCAGATAGAAGCCGTCAAGGCGCTCTCCAAGCTCGCCGATGAATCGCACGCCGACACCGTTCGCACGGTTCTGCAGAAGATCAAGCAGGCCGAAGAGCCGACGGTCATCAATGTCGCCGACAAAGCGCTCAAGGACCTCGATGCCCGCTTCTCGGCCACGATGCTCGCCGAAAACGCGCGCGCAGAGAAGATTGGCGACCAGACGCGTACGCTGCTCCTGGACGACAAGGATCTCGAAAAGCTCCTCGACCAGCAGGCCAAGGCGCGGACCGCCGCCGCATCGCTCGACGACATGGTGTCGGACGACGCCGCCCCCGTGCCGCCTGCGATCCAGCCCCTCGATATTTCCAAGCTCAAGCCCGGCGACGTCATCGATGGCCGCTACAAGTACATCGAGAAGATCGGCAAGGGTGCGTTCGGCACGGTATTGCTGATGCAGGACGAAGTGGTCGACGAGCGGCTCATTCTCAAATTCTTGAATCCCAATGTCTCCTCGGACGAGGAGATGATGAAGCGCTTCGTGCATGAGTTGCGTTACTCGCGCAAGATTACGCACCGCAACGTCATCCGCATTTACGACTTCCTGAACCTGCAGGGCTCGTACGCGATCTCCATGGAATACTTCCCGTCGCACACGCTGTCCGGCGAGATCCCGGACAACAAGCCGATGGACATCGCCAAGGCACTGCAGTTCTCGCGCGATATCGCGACGGGCATGGCGGTCGCGCACCAGGCCGGCGTCATTCATCGCGACCTGAAGCCCGCGAACGTGCTCGTGAACAACGAGGGCCTGCTGAAGATCGTGGATTTCGGCGTGGCAGCGGCCGCATCGAGCGGCGACACGCAGCTGACGAAAACCGGTTACGTGATCGGCTCGCCGAAATACATGGCACCCGAGCAGATCCTCGGCAAGAAGGTCGACGAGACAGCCGACATCTACAGCGTTGGCGTGATCATGTACGAGATGGTGACCGGTATCCCGCCATACAGCCGCGGCGATCACATGTCGGTGATGTACCAGCACGTACAGGGCAAGGCGAAACAGTGCCAGGAAATCAACCCGGGCATCCCCGACGCATTCGCCGCCATCATCAACAAGGCAATGTCGGTCGACAAGACCAAGCGCTACCAGTCAATGGCTGAGCTCACCGAAGCGCTCGATGCTATCGATATGTAGCGCCCGCGGGCATCAATGTCCCAAAATGTGATTTCGCTCTGGCCAGCGGCCGGAATTCCGCCTAGGATACTCTTAAGCCCCTGATTTATTGAATGAACGGCGTAATATGGCGCGTATCGACGCATTTCTGAAGCTCGGCCTGGCCCAGGGTTGCTCAGACGTGCACCTCGCGGTCGGGGTGCCCCCGATGCTGCGGATGAACGGCGATTTGCTGCCCATCAAGTTCCGGCAGCTGTCGGACACCGAACTCGAAGGCTACGTGCGAGAAATCCTCACGGCTCAGCAGATCGAGCGCCTCGAAGCCGGCCACGACCTCGACTTTTCCTACGTCGCCGAGGAAGGCGGGCGTTTTCGCGTCAACGTGTTTCGCAAGGTAACGGGCGTCGGCGCCGTGTTCCGCCATATCCCCGGTACCGTACCGACGCTGTCGCAGCTCGGCATGCCCAAGGTCCTGGTCGATTTTTGCGACTATCACCAGGGCATGGTGCTCGTCACCGGTTCGACCGGAACCGGTAAGTCGACGACGCTGGCCGCGATGATCAATCACCTCAACGAGACGCGTAACCTGAACATCATCAGTCTCGAGGACCCGATCGAGTTCGTTCACCCGAGCAAGAATTCCCAGATCATCCAGCGCGAGTTGCATACGCACGTGCGCAGCTTCGCAGACGGTGTACGCTCGGCGATGCGCGAAGACCCGGATGTGATCCTCGTCGGCGAATTGCGCGATGCGGAGACCATCATGATGGCCATGACGGCCGCTGAAACCGGTCACCTGGTGCTCGGCACGCTGCATACGACCGGCGCGGTCAAGACCATCGACCGCATCATCGACGCGCTCCCCGGCGAGCTGCGCGAGCAGACCAAGGCGTTCCTCGCGATGAGCCTGAAAGCCGTGGTTACGCAGGTGCTCGTCAAGACGGTCGACGGCAAAGGCCGTCGTGCCATTCTGGAGATCCTCGTGAACACCCGTGCAATCGCGAAGATGATTACTTCCGAACAGACCCACCAGATACCTTCGCAGCTGCAGACCGGCGCAGACCGGGGGATGCAGCTGATGGACGCCGCGCTGCTCCGGGCGATCCAGAAGAAGGAAATCGATCCGGATGACGCGATCCGCTTCGCCAACGACAAGAAGAAATTCCAGCGTTTCGTCACCGATTCGGACATCGTGCCGATGATCGATGTCGGCGGTAACGAAATCGTGGGCAGCTCATGAAGATCGACCCGTACCTGACGTCCGCACTGCAGCGCAAGGCCTCCGACCTTCACTTCGTATCGGGCGACCCGGTCCGCGCCCGCATACACGGCAACCTGCAGGTCATCGAAAACGACAAGCTCGCGGTCGATCATGTCAGGGAATGCATGCTCGAGATCATGGATGGCACAACGCAAAACGAATTCGAGCAGAATGACGCCGCCGACTTCGCCTACGAGATTCCCGAGGTGTCGCGGTTCCGTGTCAATGTGTTCCGGCACCTGAACGGCATCGGCGCGATCTTCCGGGCCATCCCGTCACAGGCGCTAACGCTCGCGGATCTGAACATGCCAAAAGTCGTCCACGACCTGTGCCGCCATACCCAGGGCATGATTCTCGTAACGGGCAAGACGGGTTCCGGCAAATCGACGACGCTTGCAGCCATGATCGACGCGATGAACAAACGCCTCAAGGGGCATATCCTGACCATCGAGGATCCCGTCGAGTTCGTTCACAAGGCCCAGGGCTGCCTGATCAGCCAGCGCGAGATCGGCGTGCACAGCCCGAGTTTTGCCGAGGCCCTTCACTCGGCGTTGCGTGAAGACCCCGACGTCGTGCTGGTCGGCGAAATGCGCGACCTCGAGACCATCAGCATCGCAGTGACCGCCGCGGAGATGGGAATTCTCGTCATGGGAACGCTCCATACGAACGGCGCCGGGCAGACCGTCGACCGCATCGTGAATTCCTTCCCTGCCGACAAGCAGAGCCACATCCGCACGATGATCTCGACGTCGCTGCGCGGCGTCATATCGCAACAGCTGCTGCCGACCAAGCAGCATGCCGGCCGTATCGCCGCACTCGAGATCCTGATCAACACGCCCGCCGTCGCCAACCTGATCCGCCAGGGCAAGCTGGACCAGCTCGAGACGGCCATGCAGTCCGGCGGCAATGCCGGCATGCAGACCATGGACAGCGCGCTGATGGAACTGGTGCGCCAGGGACTCGTCTCCGGCAAGGAGGCCTACCAGCAGGCCAACGACAAGTCCAAGTTCCAGCGCATGAAAGACGAGGAGTAGACGGTCGCGCAGACGGGCTCTTTCCACGCAACCCGTGGCATAATCGCGCCCCATGACCGTCGCGCCCAGAAAAATCCTCGTCACCAGCGCCCTGCCGTATGCCAACGGCTCCATTCACATGGGGCATCTCGTCGAGTACATACAGACGGACATCTGGGTGCGTTTCCAGAAACTGCGCGGTCACACCTGTACCTACGTTTGCGCCAGCGACGCGCACGGCACGCCGATCATGATCAAGGCGCGCGAGCTCGGCGTGACCCCGGAGGAGCTGACGACGCGCGTCAGCAAGGAATTCGTCCGCGACTTTGCGGCGTTCGATGTGGATTTCGACAACTACCATACGACGCATTCCGCGGAGAACGAAGCACTGACCGTCGAGATGTTCGAGGCACTGCGCGCGGCCGGCGACATATACACCAAGACGATCGAGCAGGCCTACGACGAGAAGGAAGGCATGTTCCTTCCCGACCGCTTCGTGCGCGGCACCTGCCCGTTCTGCAAGACCCCGGACCAGTACGGCGACGCTTGCGAGAGCTGCAGCAAGACGTACACGCCGGCCGACCTGATCGACCCGGTCTCGGTGATTTCCGGCACCATGCCGGTCAAGAGGAAGTCGGAACACTACTTCTTCCGGCTCAGCGAGTACGAAGATCGGCTGCGCGCCTGGATGAAATCCGCGACGCTCGACAGGAACGCGGTGGCCAAGCTCGACGAGTGGTTCGAGGCGGGCCTGCAGGACTGGGATATCTCGCGCGATGCGCCGTACTTCGGATTCCGCATTCCCGGCACCGAGGACAAATATTTCTACGTCTGGCTGGATGCACCGGTCGGGTACCCGGCGAGCTTCCGGAATCTCTGCGAGCGGCGCGACGATCTCGATTTCGACGAGTACTGGCGGCCGGGCCACGATACCGAGGTGTATCATTTCATCGGCAAGGACATCATGTATTTCCACATGCTGTTCTGGCCAGCGGTCCTCGAAGGGTCGGGTTTCAGGACGCCGACGAGCGTCTATGCGCACGGCTTCCTGACCGTCAACGGGCTGAAGATGTCGAAGTCGCGCGGCACCTTCATCAAGGCGCGCACGTATCTCGACAATCTCGATCCCAGCTATCTCCGCTACTACTACGCGGCCAAGCTCGGGCCGACGATCGAGGACATCGACCTCAACCTCGACGATTTCATCGCCCGCGTGAACGCCGATCTCGTCGGCAAGCTGGTCAATATCGCGAGCCGCTGCGCGGGCTTCATCGGCAAACGCTTCGACGGGCGCCTGTCCGGCAAACTCGCCGACGAGGCTCTGTTCGCGGAGTTCGCGACCGCCGCGGATACGGTGGCAAGCCATTACGAGTCCCGTGAATACTCCAAGGCGATGCGGCTGGTCATGGCACTGGCCGACAAGGCCAACCGTTACATCGACGACAACAAGCCGTGGATTATGATCAAGGACGAGGACAAGCTCGACGCGGTGCAGCTGGTATGCACGCAGGGACTGAACATGTTCCGCAGCCTCATGGTGTACCTCACTCCCGTGATACCGCGCGTCGCCGAAGACGCGAGGCAATTCCTCGGCGAGGACGAGTGGCACTGGGCGGATGCGTCGACCCCGCTGCTCGACGCC
>JBFIHC010000112.1:0-8083 GCA_041601995.1 Woeseiaceae bacterium
ATGACGGGAATGTCGTGGCGTGCGAAGGTATCGAATTCGGCGAGCGAGTAACCGACCGATCCGTCACCGAACAGCATCCATACCTCGCTTTCCGGCCGGCACAGGCTCGCGCCGAGAGCAAACCCTGCGCCACAGCCGAGCGTGCCGAACACACCCGGGTCGAGCCAGCTGAGCGGTCTGCGCGGCTTGACGATATAGGAGGCAGTACCCACAAAGTCGCCCCCGTCGGCGACGATGATACTGTCATCGGGCAATACCGCATCGATGCGCCGGCACAGCCCGACCGGGTTCACGTACTCGGCATCGCGATCGGCGGTCGCGTCGATCTCGGCCTCTCGCTCGGCATCGCGCGATTCCAGCGCAAGATGCCAGTCACGCCAGCGGTCGTGGGTCCCGGCCTCGACGGTGTCGGCGAGCGCGCGCAGGAAGAGCCCGGCATCGGCGAGGACGCCGACATCCGGCTTGCGATTGCGTTTCAGGTCGACCCTGCTGCGGTTCGCCGATACCAGGCACGCCGAGCGCCTCACGTGGCGGCCGTAGTCGAGCCGGAAGTCGGATGGCACGCCGGCGAGAATCACCAGGTCGGCTTCTTTCAGCGCTTTGCGCCGCTGGTGCCGGCGATGCAGCGGATGCGCAGGCCCGAGCAAGCCGCGGGCCATGCCCGAGAGATACACGGGAATTCCCAGATTCGCGATGGCGGCCGCAACCGCTTCGGCCCCGCCGGCATCGACCAGCGCCTGGCTTCCGACGATGAGCAGCGGGCGATCCGCGCTCGCCAGCCTCGCTGCCGCGCGCACGACCGCACCCTGTGCCGGCGCCGCAGGCGCGATGCCAGCGACGTGGTCCGTGGCGCTGCCGGCCGGATCGGCGAACAGGCGCCGCACATGGTGCTGCAAGTACTTGCGCATGACGCGCTCGGACAGCGCATTGCCCTTGGGCATGGCGGCCTCGTACCACTCCCGGATCACGGCTTCGTCATAGAGCAGGTCGACCGGGCACTCGATGAAGACCGGCCCGGGAACTCCGCTACCGGCAATCTCGAAGCCTCGCTGCAGCGCCGGCGCGAGGTCGCGTACCCGCTTGACCGCCCTGCTCCATTTGACGTGCGGCCTGAACAGCGCGAGCTGGTCGATGTCCTGCAGCGCGCCCCGCCCCTGCAACAGGGTCGCCGCCGCACCGCCCAGCAGGACGACCGGCGACTGCGCGAGCTGCGCGTTCTTTACCGCGGTTATCGTGTTGGTGACACCGGGCCCGGCCGTAACCGCGGCGACACCCGGTATACCCGTCAGCCGCGCCGCGGCGTCCGCGGCAAACACGGCCGTCGCCTCGTGACGGGTATCCACGACGCGAATGCCCCGGTCCTTGGCACCCTTGAGAATCGGCGAAATGTGTCCGCCGCACAGCGTAAACAGGAACCTGACCCCGTGCGCCTCCAGCACCCGCCCGATGATGTCGCCGCCGTTCATGTGCACCACCCTACATCAGTCCCAGGAGATGGAATACGGCGGTGCCGATCAGGGTGCCGAGCGCGTAGCCGAGAACGCCGACGAGCACGCCCGGCGTGACGAGATCGTGCCAGCCTTTCGCGGCCGCGAGCGCGGGGGCCGTGGTTGCGCCGAGGACCGCCGCGTTCGAGGCCGTCACCAGCTCAGGTAGCGTCAGGCGGAACAGCCGCCCGACGCCAAGAAGCACCAGCAGGTGCACGCTGAGGAGGATGAGGACGAGCACGATCAACAGCGGCGCAATTCGCACCATCGCGATGAGATCGGCGCCGGCGGCAATTGCCGCAAAAAATACGAACGCGAGTCCGACGCCAAGTTCGAAACCGCCGTGCAGGCGCTTCATGGCCCCCGGGAATGCGGTCGCCGCCGTTACCACCAGGACCGTGATGACGGCGTAGCGAAGGCTCGGAACGCCGCTCAGCGACGTGATGAAGTCACCGACCGCGACGAAGCTGATGGCGGTAGCCATCGCCAGCGTCAGGCTCATCGCCGTGATGGGTTCGGCAGCGGCGGTGACGGACGGCTCCTCGCCGTGGTCATGCCGGCTGAAGCGCCGCGCCAGCCAGTTCCAGCCCGGCAACATCGCGATCACGCCGAGGAACACAGCGCTGAAGAGATTGTCGGTCGCCGTCGCGGCCGAGAAGAACGAGGCATCCTTGTTCAGCCCCGTGATCTCGCCGAGTGCTGCATAGTTTACGGAGCCACCGATGTAGGTCGAGGTGAAGAGCCCCGCGATGCCCGCCTCACGCAGCGCGGGATCGATGTCCGCGGCCGCCGCGAGGGTGCCGAGGTCCAGCAAACTGACCGCGATGATCACGCCGATGACAGTTCCCGCACTCGCAATCAGGAACGCCCCTGTCATGCGGGTCGTCTCGAACAGCATGTGGCGCAGGTCCGCCTTGAAAAGGAACAGCGGTATCAGCACCGGCACGAAGTAGGAAAACACGAAATCGAAAGCCGGCGCCGAGTGCGGAATGACGCGCAGGTTGGCTATTGTGATGGCCGACAGGATCGCGATCACCGCGCCGGTGAGATGCGAACCGACACGGGTTTTTTCCGCAAGGAAAGCAACGCCGGCGATCACGAACAGCACGGCCATGAGCGCCAGGTCGTTGTCCGGGCTTATGAGGGTCATAGGATTCCTTGTCGCGCTCGCCAGCGGCACAGTTTAGTGGCGATTCGCGCCGCAAAGAAACCCCGCTTGCGGGGTAGCGCGGCTGCCGCAAGATTCCGGGGCCTCGCGCCCCGGGGCGTTCAGAACATGCGTTTGCGGTGGTTCAGGGTCTTGGTGCAGTACCAGACGAGCAGGGCGATGCCGATTCCGATCAACGCCACCGGCGCCAGCGGAATGGCGACCTCCCAGAGCTCCCAGAAGCCGCCGACGATGAACGCGATGGCGGCAATAATCCAGAATGCTTCGACGTGCGCGTGAAACGCCGCGCGCAGCGCCTGCAGGGCCAGCACCAATATCCCGGTACCGACAATCCCCCAACCGAGGCTGAGTTCGAGCAGCCAGGCGGCGCCTACCCAAATGAAGAACACGGCCCAGCCGACGATATCCAGAAGGCTCGAGCGATCCTGCTGCTCGATGAACTCGGCCATTTTGTGAACGTCCGGCTTCCCGTCCGGCCCGAGCCAATCGTGCATTGCGTGCTTCATTTTTCTGCCCCTCCAATGCCCTTATCATGATATGGCGCGAAGGGTCGCGCCTGTCAATCGGGGGATATACCTAAACCGCGCCCTCTTCTCTAGTCGACGATAATTCGCGGATCGAAGGGCTCGTCACCGTCGAAATTCACGCCGTAGTCGTATTCACCGGAGCCGGCATCGATCGTGACCGCAACGACACCGCCGGACGAGCCGCGTTTCGCAGCACCCGGGAACGGCGCATTGTCCATGAAGTCGACGAAATACTCGCGATTGGACCCGGTTAGTACCCACTGCACCTGGTCGCCATTGCAGACATGGACGTCTTCCGCGGAGCCGCCGCGGTAACTCAGCGCCGGCATTCCGTCCGCCGCTTCCGATACCTGGATCGTATGATTGCCGCCCCGGTCGCAGCCGCCCTGACCGTTCGAGTCTGCGCTCGCCAGCAACAGGCTTGCAGCAACCAGGGCCATCATCGCGATCGTGCTGAATATTTTCATTGTTTTCCTCCGGTATTGCCTAAATACAATTCTCACGACCTGTTGTTGGTAACGAGCGTCTCGAACCGCTTATTGCCCTTCAATCCGCGGAGAGCCGGGTCCAGGCGCAACAGTTCGAGCTCGTAATTGAGCTCAACAGCGCGCTCCAGGGCCGAGACTGCTTTTTCCACTTCCCCGAACTGCACGTGTATCAGCGCACTGTTGTAGTGCACGTACATGATGCCGGATCCCCGTTCTGTCGCCTTCGCGTCGAGTACGCGTGCCCTCGCAACATCACCGATGCGCGAGTAATAAAGGGCAATGTCGGAAATGACCTGCACTTCGTCGTCATTGACCTCGAGCAGGCTTTCGCCCAGTTCGATGGCGCGTTTGTAAGCGACTTCAGCTATTTGCTTCTGGTCGCCCTGGAAATAATAGGCGTCGCCGAGATTGCCCCACATCTTGTAATCGTTAGGCGCCAGATTTGCCGCATTTACATACCGCTCGATTGCGCGCTCGAAGTCGCCGAGATAGAAGTACATGGTGCCGGTGTTCGAATACGCGCTGCGCGTCGGCTTGATCGCGATGGAGCCATCCCAGGCCCCGGCCGCGTTCCTGAAGTCGCCGGAGAGGTAGTAGGCCGCGCCCAGGTTGTTGAGTGCCTGGGAGTCGTCATCCACGCGATCGACGAACATCTGGTAGAACTCGGCAGCCTCGTCGAACCGTCCCTGCAAGAGCAGGAAATTGCCCATTTCGTTAAAAGCTTGCCAGTAACTCGCGTCTGTCGCGATCGCCAGACGCAGACTTGTTTCGGCCGCCTCGGCCTGGTCGAGAGCCTGCTGCGCCCGGGCAATGCCGACGTGCGCCTCCGCCAGATGTGAATTGGCAGCGCGTGCCGCTTCGAACTCGCGTAATGCCTCCTCGTTTTTTCCCGAGGCAAGGTACAGCCAGCCCAGCACGAGGCGCACATCCACGGATTCGTCGCCGCCTTCGAGTGCTCTCTGGCAGGCTTCCTCGGCCTCACTGAAACGTCGGGCGTCGGCGGACAACTTGAAGGCCGCGAGGTGCTTGCGGCACATGGCCGCGTGGGCATTTGCATAGTCGGGGTCGATCGCCAGCGCCTCACGCAACAGGCTTTCCGCCATTAATAATGACGTCTGGTCGGGCGGCTGGCGCAGGTAATCGATGCCGCGCAGATATGCGTCGTAAGCCTCTACGTTGCTGGTGCCGAGATTCTTCAGGCGCCTCTCGGCCGACACCGGCAGTACAACGTGCAGGGATCGGGCAACGTGACGAGCGATGTCTTCCTGTATGCCGTAGATGTCGGACAACTCCCGGTCGTACGTCTCGGACCAGAGCTCCCGGCCGTCATTGCCGTCGATCAGGCGGGCTGTAACGCTGACCGTGTTCTGGTAGCGGCGCACGCTTCCCAGGAGAACCGCCTGCGCATCCAGCCGGTTC
The DNA here is from genome assembly GCA_041601995.1 of Woeseiaceae bacterium. Lineage (GTDB taxonomy): Bacteria > Pseudomonadota > Gammaproteobacteria > Steroidobacterales > Woeseiaceae > UBA1847. Next base: position 5,090 of record JBFIHC010000112.1, read on the forward strand.
GCAATGGACGCCACGTCCATTACCGTGTTCTTGAACTGGCGGCTGGTACTCATTGCCACCACGCGAAACTCGTTGAGCCGAATGATCAGGCTATGGATTTCCTCGGTGAGCCCCTCGCTGAAATACTCGGTCTCGGCTTCGCCGCTGCTATTGGTGAAGGGCAGCACCGCTATTGCGCGCCGCGGCGACTCCCAGAAGTTCTGTGACAGGTAGTACAGCAGAAACCCGCTGCCAACCGCGACGACCGCGACAATCGTGACGAAAGGCATGAAAGCCAGCCGCGGCGCGAGCGCATTCGCTTCATTGTGACGTACGATGCCACGCGCCGTGAGTTCATACGCCCAGGCAAGGATGGCCACGACAGGAAACCCGATAGCGACGAGCACGATGAGCAACGTCATCGAGTTGTCCGGGATTGGCAACCGGTCGAACGTAACGTCCGCTACCTGCAGGAGCATCCACGCGACCACGCCGTAGGCGACGAGCGACCGGAATACGCTTCGCTCTCGAAGTTCCTGTACCAGGTTGCGGATGCGATTCTGCATGGTCGCGGCACCCCCCTGCCGCGCACGTCCTCGATTGCGGTGATCATGCCCCAGATGCCTTTGGTTTTCAGTAGTTTTGGAGCGAACCGCCGATACTGCTGTGCCACAATGTCGTCTTCGCAACAAAGCGGCGCTTAAGTTTATGAACCGATCTTCCTGTTCGCGCGTCTCCTGCGCACTGCTCTTTTTCGCGCTCGTGCCAGCCTGTGCGCCGCCCCCCTCCCACGACGTCATCGTAAGAGGCGGCACGCTTTATGACGGGAGTGGCGGCGCACCCTTCGTCGCCGACATCGCAATCGACGAAGACAGGATCTCGGCGATAGGTGATCTCGGCAATGCTCGAGCCGCCACGGAGATCGACGCGCAGGGTCTGGCCGTCGCACCCGGCTTCATCAACATGCTTTCCTGGGCAAACGAGTCATTGATCGAGGATGGCCGCTCACAGAGCGACATACGCCAGGGCGTGACGCTCGAGGTCATGGGCGAAGGCAACTCCATGGGACCATTGAACGCTGTAATGAAAAAGGAGCTGCGGGATCGCCAGTCGGACATCCGTTACGACATCGAGTGGGACACGCTCGGCGAGTACCTCGAATTCCTCGAAACACGCGGCATATCGACCAACGTGGCATCGTTCATCGGCGCCGCCACGCCGCGCAAGTACATTATCGGCTACGACGATCGCCCGCCGACGGAGGAAGAACTGCGACAGATGCAGGAACTTGTCCGCGAGGCGATGCGGGAGGGTGCGATGGGCGTTGCTTCGTCGCTGATGTATCCGCCGGGGCTGTTTGCGGACACCAGAGAGCTCATCGCGCTTGCCGAAGCGGCGGCGCAATACGACGGCATGTACATCTCGCACCTGCGTGACGAAGGCGCACACATGCTCGAGGCGATCGACGAACTCATCACGATTGCGCGCGAAGCCGGTATCCGGGCCGAGATCTATCACCTGAAGTCGTCCGGGCAGCACAACTGGCCGCTGTTCGACGATGCCGTGCAGCTGATCGAGGGGGCCCGCGCCGAAGGGCTGCACATTACCGCCGACGTCTACCCCTACCCGGCAGGCTCGACCGGCCTGAACGTCACGGTGCCGCCCTGGGTGCAGGAAGGCGGCTTCGAGGCGTCCCTCGAACGAATGCGGGACCCGAAAGTCCGCGAACAGATCATCGCGGAGATGAACACGCCGTCCGACGAGTGGGAAAACATGTTCCTGCTGGCCGGATCTTTCGACAACGTCCTGCTTGTCAATTTCAGGAACGAAGCGTTGAAGCCGCTTACCGGCAAGACGCTCGCCGAAGTCATCGCGATGCGCGGGACCAGCCCGGAGAACACGATCATGGACCTGATCATCGAGGACGGCAGCCGTGTCGGCGCCGTTTACTTCACGCAGTCGGAAGAAATCGTCCGCAGGGCGGTCGCCCTGCCCTGGGTGAGCTTCAATTCGGACGCGGCCTCGCTCGCCCCGGAAGGTGTCTTCCTCAAGAGCAACCCGCACCCGAGGGCCTACGGAAGCTTCGCCCGCGTGCTCGCCAAGTACGTGCGTGAGGAGAGAGCCATTACCCTCGAGGAGGCCGTGCGCAAACTGTCCGGCCTTCCTGCTGCAAACCTGCGACTGGACCGCCGCGGGCTGCTGAAAGAAGATTACTTCGCAGATGTCGTCATTTTCGATCCCGAGGCCGTCCAGGACCACGCCAGCTTTGTCCAGCCGCACCAGTACGCGACCGGGGTGCTGCATGTCTTCGTCAACGGCGAGCAGGTACTGAAAAACGGTGAACACACCGGCGCCACCCCGGGCCGCGCCGTGCGCGGTCCAGGTTGGGCAGGACTAGGAGCAGTTGAATGAACACCAGAGCCATAGAAACGGATGCTCTTATCGTCGGCGCGGGTCCCTGCGGCTTGTTCCAGGTTTTCGAACTGGGCCTGCAGGGCATCAAGGCGCATGTCGTCGACAGCATGGGTGTTGTCGGCGGACAGTGTGCCGAACTCTATCCCGACAAGCCCATCTACGACATCCCGGGCATCCCGTTCATCCTCGCCCAGCAGCTTGTTGACAACCTGATGGAGCAAATCGCTCCGTTCGATGCCGAATTTCATCTCGGCGAAGAAGTCGCCGTCGTCAATCCCGTTGGTGAACAGTTCGAAGTGGAGACCAGCGCCGGCACGAAATTCCTTGCGAGGACCGTATTCCTCGCGGGTGGCGTGGGCTCGTTTCAACCGCGGCGCATGCGGCTCGAGGGAATCGAAGCGCACGAAGATAAGACTCTCTTCTACAAGGTTCGCGATCCCAGGGTGTTCGAGGGGAAGGCGATCGCCATCCTCGGCGGCGGTGACTCGGCGCTTGACTGGGTGCTCGCACTGCGACCCATCGTCTCGTCGCTGACGCTCGTCCACCGTCGCGCCGAGTACCGTGCAGCGCCTGCATCCGTTGCGAAAATGAAGGCGCTTG
>JBFIHC010000113.1:0-7777 GCA_041601995.1 Woeseiaceae bacterium
ACGATATTCGCGTAGGCGTTCGCGAGACCGGTCCTGCCCAGCTCGCTGGACGCGAGGTTGACGCAGACGTCGAAACCGAGCCCCTGCTCACGCCATTTCACGATCTGCACGGCGGTCTTGCGCAGCACGAACTCCGTCAGCCGCGGCATCATGTCGTAGGCCTCGACCTCGGGCAGGAAGTCGACCGGTGGCAGCAGGCCCTTGTCCGGGTGCAGCCAGCGGATCAGCGCCTCGGCTTCGCGGGTCCGCCACTCGCTGCCGTCGCCGCGCTCGACCTTGGGCTGGTAGCGCACGACGAACTGGAATTCAGTGAACGCGTGCTCGAGTTCCTCGCGTGTGAAGTGCAGCATGCGGCGGCGGCATCGCGCCAGCACGTCGACCAGCCCGAAGCTGTCGAAGTTGCTGCCGAGCCACGAGAAATTCCTGAAGTCGATCAGCTTGTCGATGAGTTCCGGCGCCACCGTCTTAGCGACGACCGCCCGGTCTGCCGCGATGACCAGCGCGAAGGCCACGCGGCCCTGGCGGGCGTCGAGCCGCGATATCGTCTCGCGGGTCACGTCGTCCTTGTCCAGCATGAGGATCCGGCGCGACTTGCCGGTCATCAGCGCCGAAAGGGCTGCGGGGCTGTCGAAGTAGCGCAGCGTCAGGCTCAGCGCACGCGCGGCGTCGCTGACGGCCTTGGTGCCCCACAGGGTTTTGCTCACAATCAGCAGCATTGTTCATTCCCGACCAGTCAGCGTACTTTTATAGCGCCAATTTCAAGCGGCTGGTGTGCGGCAGGTCGCAATGCGAAAAATCCGCGAATTGGGCCTATTTCCCGGGAAAAATCGCGGCGGAGGCCGCCTAAAGTCGAATGGCTGTCTTGTTGCGATGCAGAATGGGTGCCTCTATAATGCGCGGGCCCAAAAAAGGCCCGCCTGACACACCGCAAAAAACGAGCGCCACAAGCCACCGGAAGCACCGCTGCATGTGGCGTTTTTGGTGCCGGAGGCAAGCGCAAATGGACGAGCCCGCCGGACGCCATGGCAGCAACGTCATTGTCACGGTACTTGCAGGACAGCTGGTTGTCGGGATGGTCCTGGCCGCGGTGCTTTGGGGGCTGGCAGGAAGCGTAGCGGGCTACTCCGCGCTGCTTGGCAGCTTGACTTGCGTTATCCCGAACGCATTTCTGGCACTGCGGATCGTTTTGGCACGCCGGGACCTCGGGGCGCGATCCCTGGTTCGGGCGGCCTACACGGGCGAATTGGGGAAACTTGCGCTGACGGTGTTGATGTTCAGCATCGTTTTCGTCACGGTACGGCCGCTGGCGGCAGGCCCCCTGTTCGCGGGCTTCATCATCGCGCAGCTGGTGACCTTTGCCGGTTTTCTGCTGCGCGACGCGAGACAAGAATAACTGGAAACGGACAGCAAGAATGGCGACTGAAGGCGGACACGGACCGCAAACTTCCGGCGACTACATTGCGCACCATCTGCAAAACCTGCAGGTCTGCAAGGCCGAGACAGGCGAGTGGGTCTGGAACCACTGCGCGGGCAACCCGATGGCGATCAACGTCGATTCGATGTTCTGGTCGGTGTTTCTCGGCCTGCTGTTCATCTGGATTTTCGGCCGCGTGGCGCGCAGGGCCACTGCCGGCGTGCCGGGCAAGATGCAGGTCGCGATCGAGATGATCGTCGACTTCGTCGACAGCAGCGTGAAGGACACGTTCCACGGCAAGAGCCGCCTGATCGCGCCGCTCGGGCTGACGATCTTCGTCTGGGTGTTCTTCATGAACCTGATGGACCTGGTCCCGGTCGACTGGATACCCATGCTGTCGACGGCCATTGGAATCGATTACATGAAAGTCGTGCCGACGACGGACGTGAACATCACGTTCGGCATGTCGATCGCGGTGTTCGTTCTCATCATCGTCTACACGACCAAGTACAAGGGGCCGCTGGGCCTTATCAAGGACCTGACGCTGCACCCGATCGCGCCGCCGACGAAGGGCCTGGGCCTGCTCGCGGCGCCGTTCGTCATCGCGTTTAATTTCATTCTGGAAAGCGTGGCGCTGCTCGCGAAGCCGGTCTCGCTCAGCCTGCGCCTGTTCGGCAACATGTTCGCCGGCGAGCTCATTTTCATCCTGATCGCGCTGCTCGGATTGTGGCAGCTGCCCCTGCATTTCGGCTGGGCGGTGTTCCACGTCCTGATCGTGACGCTGCAGGCATTCATCTTCATGATGCTGACGATCGTTTACCTGAGTCTGGCATCGGAAACGCACTGATTATTTTTACTTCAATAAGTGGGACTTGATCCCGACTAGGAGAAACTGATGGAAACTGTTATTGGATTCACGGCGATCGCTGTCGCACTCCTGATCGGCCTCGGCGCTCTCGGCGTCGGCATCGGCATGGGTCTGCTGGGCGGCCGCTTCCTCGAAGGCGCCGCACGCCAGCCGGAACTGGCGCCGATGCTGCAGACGAAGATGTTCATCGTGGTCGCTCTGCTCGACGCCGTAGCGATGATCGGTGTCGGTATTGCACTGTTCTTCGCGTTCGCGAATCCGTTCATCGGCCAGCTGCAGGCAGCAACGGGCGGTTAACAGCACCAGCGCTTCTTGCTGTAGGAGCGGTTCTCGAACCGCGACCACCTGGGGGAGCGCTTCTCGAAGCGCGACTGGAAGAGTCGGGAGAATTCCTTGGACATTAATCTAACGCTCATCGGCCAGACGATCGCGATGATCGTGTTCGTCTGGTTCTGTGTGAAGTTCATCTGGCCGCCGATCATCAACGCCATCGAGGAACGGCAGAAGCAGATCGCCGAAGGCCTGGCGGCCGCCGAAAAGGGCGAGGAGAATCTCGCCAAGGCGCGCGCCGAAGCTGACGAGATCGTCGCCGATGCCCGCAAGCAGGCGACCTCGATTCTCGACCAGGCGCACGCCCGCGCCAACGAGATCGTGGCGGAAGGCAAGTCGGACGGCGTCAAGGAACGCGAGCGCCAGCTGACGGCGGCCAAGGCCGAGATCGAGCAGGAAGTCAACAAGGCGCGCGAGGAGCTGCGGGGCCAGGTGTCGGCCATCGCGGTCGCCAGCGCCGAGAAGATCCTGATGCGCGAGATCGACGACAAGGCACACGAGGACATCCTGGGCAAGCTTGCGCAGGAGCTCTAGGCCGTGGCTGACAACAACACAGTGGCAAGGCCTTACGCCCAGGCGGCATTCGAGGTCGCCCGGGAGAACGATGCGCTGGACGAGCTGTCCGCATCGCTGGCGGCGGCGAGGGCCCTGCTCGGCGACGGTCAGGTCGTGACCTTTCTCGGCCAGCCTTCACTGAACGACGATCAGCGCCTCGAGTTCCTGCAGGGCCTGTTCGCCGCGGCGGTCGGCAAGGAAACCGTGTTTGCCGGCGGCAGCCAGCACGGCACGAACTTCCTGAAGCTGCTGCTGGAAAACGGCCGCGTCGCGGTTTTGCCGGAGATATCGGAGCAGTTCGAAGCACTGAAGGCGAAGGTGGAGAACAGCATCGATGCCGTTATCACGTCCGCGGCGCCGATCAGCAACGCACTGCAAAAAGCGATCGCGAATTCGCTGTCGCAGAAGCTCGGGCGGGACGTCCGGATCTCGACCGAAATTGACGAGAATCTCATCGGCGGCGCGGTGATCCGCGCGGGCGATGTCGTTATTGATGGTTCGCTGCGCGCCAGGCTGGAAGGCCTGGCCAACGCGCTGACCAAGTAAAGAGGAAAACAACATGGCACTCAAAGCTTCTGAAATCAGCCAGCTGATTAAGGAACGCATCGAGAATTTCGAGGTATCGACGGAAGCACGTGACGTCGGCACCGTTATCGCGGTCACCGACGGTATCGTCCGAATCCACGGACTTGCCGACGCCCGCTATGGCGAAATGCTCGAGTTCCCCGGCAATACCTTCGGCATGGCGCTGAACCTCGAGCAGGACTCGGTGGGTGCCGTTGTCCTTGGTGACTACAAGCACATCTCCGAGGGCGACACGGTCAAGACGACCGGCCGCATCCTGGAGGTGCCGGTGGGCCGCGGCCTGCTCGGGCGCGTCGTCGACTCGCTGGGTAACCCGATCGACGGCAAGGGCCCGATCGAGGCCGACGGCACGGCGCCGATCGAGAAGGTCGCGCCGGGCGTCATCGCGCGCCAGTCGGTTTCGCAGCCGGTACAGACCGGCCTGAAGTCCATCGACTCGATGGTGCCGATCGGCCGCGGCCAGCGCGAGCTGATCATCGGGGACCGCCAGACCGGCAAGACCGCCGTGGCCGTCGACACGATCATCAACCAGCGCGGCACGGGCATCAAATGCATCTACGTCGCGATCGGCCAGAAGGCTTCCTCGATCGCGGGCGTGGTCCGCAAGCTCGAGGAAGAGGGCGCGATGGAGCACACCATCGTCGTGGCGGCGGCCGCCGCCGACAGCCCGGCCATGCAGTACATCGCGCCGTACTCCGGGTGCTCGATGGGCGAGTATTTCCTCGACAACGGCGAAGACGCGCTCATCATCTACGACGACCTCACCAAGCAGGCCTGGGCCTACCGCCAGGTGTCGCTGCTGCTGCGCCGCCCGCCGGGCCGCGAAGCGTATCCCGGTGACGTCTTCTACCTGCACTCGCGCCTGCTCGAACGTGCGGCTCGCGTAAATGCCGAGCACGTCGAAGAGGTATCCGGCGGCAAGATAAAGGGCAAGACCGGTTCGCTGACGGCGCTCCCGATCATCGAGACCCAGGCCGGTGACGTATCGGCGTTCGTGCCGACGAACGTCATCTCGATTACCGACGGCCAGATCTTCCTCGAGACGGACCTGTTCAATGCCGGTATCCGTCCCGCCATCAACGCCGGCCTGTCGGTATCGCGTGTAGGCGGTGCGGCACAGACCAAGATCATCAAGAAGCTCGGCGGCGGTGTGCGCCTCGCCCTCGCGCAGTATCGCGAGCTGGCGGCGTTCGCGCAGTTCGCTTCCGACCTCGATGCCGCGACCCGCAGGCAGCTCGAGCGCGGCCAGCGCGTTACCGAGCTCATGAAGCAGAAGCAGTATTCGCCGCTCTCCGTCGCCGAGATGGCATTGTCGCTGTACGCGGTCAACGAGGGTTATCTCGACAAGGTGCCGGTCGACAAGGTAGTCGACTACGAAACGGAGCTGCACGATTTCGCGCGCTCCAGCAACGTGGAAGCGCTCGACGCCATCAACGAGTCGGGCGACTACAACGACGAGGTCGAAGCGACGCTGAAGAGTATTTGCGACGCGTTTGCGGAAAAGGGTGCTTATTGACGATGCGTGTTGACGGTGCCCTCGATCTTGCAGGAGGGGCCCGACATTCGTTCGAACTGAGCACCAACGATTTGACCACTGAGGACTATTAGCGTGGCAGGTGAAAAAGAAATCCGCTCGAAGATCGCTTCTGTAAAGAACATGCAGAAAATCACGAGCGCGATGGAAAAAGTGGCCGCGAGCAAGATTCGCAAGGCGCAGAAGCAGATGGAAGAGTCGCGTCCGTATGCGCAGCGCATCCGCCGCGTGATCGGCCATCTTTCGCAGGCGAACCCGGACTACAAGCATCCGTTCCTGATCGAGCGTGACGCGAAGCGCGTTGGCCTGATCATCATATCGACCGACCGAGGCTTGTGCGGGGGGCTCAATGCGAACCTCTTCAAGACCGTGATCGGCGAGATCGCGAAGTGGCGGGGCGAAGGCGTCGAAGTCGATCTCGCGCTGGTCGGGGCGAAGGCGGTGCAATTTTTCCGCCGCATGGGCGGCAACGTCGTAGGCACCGCGACGCATCTCGGTGACCGGCCGAGCGTCAACGACCTGATCGGGGCGATCACGATCATGCTGAAGTCCTACGAGGAAGGCGAGATCGACCGGCTGTTCCTGGTGCACAACGAGTATGTCAGCGCGATGAGCCAGAAGCCCGAGGTCACGACCCTTTTGCCGGTCAGCCAGATCGACCTCGGCGAGGAGTCGCTGCAGGAGCATTGGGACTATATCTATGAGCCGGATGCGGGAGAGTTGCTCGACGACGTGCTGACCCGGTACATCGAATCGCAGGTCTATCGCGGCGCGGTCGAGAACTTCGCCTGCGAAATGGCGGCGAAAATGGTTGCCATGAAGTCGGCGACGGACAACGCGGGCGAAATCATCGAGGACTTGCAGCTCGAGTACAACAAAGCTCGACAGGCTGCAATCACGCAGGAAATTTCAGAAATTGTCGGCGGCGCTGCTGCCGTTTCAGGCTAGAGGATTCTACCAATGAGCACCGGAACTACTGTGCAGGTTATTGGCGCCGTCGTGGATGTCGAATTCCCCGCGGGCCAGATTCCCAAGATATACGACGCACTCGTCATCGACGATGCCGAAATCACGCTGGAAGTTCAGCAGCAGCTGGGCGACGGCGTCGTGCGTACGATTGCCATGGGATCATCGGAGGGCCTCAAGCGAGGCATGTCCGTCACCAATACCGGGCGGGCGATTTCCGTGCCCGTGGGCGAAAAGACGCTGGGTCGTATCATGGACGTGCTGGGCAGGCCGATCGACAACAAGGGCGACATCGGTGCAGAGAAGGAGATGCCGATCCACCGACCGGCGCCGAGCTATGAAGACCAGGCCGCCGCGACCGAGCTGCTCGAAACGGGCATCAAGGTCATCGACCTGATCATGCCGATCGCCAAGGGCGGCAAGGTCGGCCTGTTCGGTGGTGCCGGCGTGGGCAAGACCGTGACGCTGATGGAACTGATCCGCAACATCGCGCACGAGCACTCGGGCTACTCGGTATTCGCGGGTGTCGGTGAACGTACTCGCGAGGGTAACGATTTTTATCACGAAATGACTGAATCGAACGTTATCGACAAGGTATCGCTCGTGTACGGGCAGATGAACGAACCGCCGGGCAACCGTCTTCGCGTCGCGCTGACCGGCCTGACCATGGCCGAAGCGTTCCGCGACGAAGGCCGTGACGTCCTGATGTTCATCGACAATATCTACCGCTACACGCTTGCAGGCACCGAGGTGTCCGCGCTGCTCGGCCGTATGCCGTCAGCCGTGGGCTACCAGCCGACGCTCGCCGAGGAGATGGGCATTCTGCAGGAGCGCATTGCGTCGACCAAGACAGGATCGATCACCTCGTTCCAGGCGGTGTATGTACCGGCGGACGACCTGACCGACCCGTCACCTGCGACGACCTTCGCTCACCTGGATGCGACGCTGGTACTGTCGCGTCAGATCGCGGAGCTCGGTATCTACCCGGCCGTGGATCCGCTCGATTCGACGTCACGTATCCTCGATCCGCTGGTCATCGGCCAGGAGCACTATGACTGTGCCCGTGGCGTGCAGGCGGTGCTGCAGCGCTACAAGGAGCTGCAGGATATCATCGCCATTCTCGGCATGGACGAACTCTCCGAGGATGACAAGCTCCAGGTGAACCGCGCACGCAAGATCCAGCGCTTCCTGTCGCAGCCGTTCTTCGTCGCTGAAGTATTTACGAACTCGCCCGGCAAGTATGTATCGCTGGCCGAGACCATCCGCGGATTCAACGGCATCGTCAACGGCGACTACGACCATATTCCGGAACAGGCGTTCTACATGGTCGGCACTATCGACGAAGCCATCGAGAACGCGAAGAAGTACCAGTAGCAGCGTCGTCCGCGGTAGCGGGCCCCGGCCCGCGCTGAAACGACAACAGGGTTATCGACATGCCAACAATCAACGTCGACATCGTATCCGCCGAGGGCGAGATCTACTCGGGTGAAGCGGCCATGGTGTTCGCGCCCGCGAAAATGGGCGA
>JBFIHC010000114.1:0-7739 GCA_041601995.1 Woeseiaceae bacterium
TCACCGGTAATACCTTGATTTAGGACGTGCGGACGATAGTAATGGCTTATGTGGAATAAATGGAATCGACCTTGCTGAAACGTGAGCAAATTCACAGTATTGCCGTCCGTCCGCACCGGCATTGCCGTTTTCTTTGCCCAAAGCCGGTCAATCGTGACTCGCGGCTTGCCCGGGAATCACCCGGTACAGCGGTGCATACCGAACCGCTACCTGGGCGCCTGCTATTGGCCGTACCGAGGCGGTGGCCAGAAATTGGCAGAATTGCCGCCTGTTGACGCAGAGCAATCGAACAATTCTCACGAGCGCTTCCGTGGACAGGAGAGGGCGGGTTAAGCGAATCGCGGACCATGGTCGCAGGCTTTTTGTCCGCAAAGAAGCTGCGCCGGCTTTTCGCAGAGACCCCGGTGATTGTGCCTGGCGTTCTCATTGCACCGGGATTCGACGATTACCGAGTCAACCAATATGAACGACGCCTCGCAATCGACTACGTACAACGTATTCAAAATGACCTAATCCGGGATCTCGATCACATTGAACGCGTCCGGGTCCGACGCGTGAAGATCAAGCGCGAGTCATTGGAGGCTGTCGGGCCGGTTATCAGGAGACAGGCTCAAGTGCCTGCTGATCTGGAGGAGTTCTTGAAGCAATTAGCTCGGGGGGGCATTTGGGGTACAACAGCGGCCGTTTGCCAGCGGCGTGTACTCCTGCCTCATACGTGCCGCTGAACTCGATACCAAAGCAAGCAATATCGATTTGCTGCATCAGCAAAAAACAAGAGACCGCCAAACGGCAAAGTCACGCCTGAGCCAGCACGGCGATCAGCACCCGCAAGAAAAAAGGCTGCCGGATGATCGGTTTCAGGTTTGCAGCGTGCCGACCAGGTCGCCGACGGAGTCGAAACCGTGGCGTTCGAGGTAGTCGAGGATGCCGGCGTTGATTTTTTTGCAGGCGAGCGGGTCGTAGAACAACGCGGTGCCGACCCCGACGGCCGTTGCGCCCGCGACGATGAATTCGATCGCGTCCGTGGCGGTGCGGATGCCGCCCTGGCCGATGATGGGAATGCGGTGCGGTGCGGCGACTTCGTGGACTTCGTGGACCTTCAACAGTGCGATCGGCTTGATCGCAGGCCCGGAGAGGCCGCCGCGCACGTTGCCGATAACGGGCCTGCGCGACTCCGCATCGATGGCCATCCCGGTCACGGTATTGATCACCGAGAACCCGTCGGTGCCGGCTTCGATACAGAGCCGCGCGTTGTCGCGAATGTCGGTCTGGTTCGGCGACAGCTTGGTGAAGATGGGCTTGGTCGTCTGCGCGCGGCAGGCCGCAACGACGCGGGCGGACATCTCCGGGTCGTTGCCGAACTGGACGCCCCCTTCCTTCACGTTGGGACAGGAGATGTTGATCTCGATACCGTCGATCGCCGAGTCGTCGAAGCGCCGCGTGACCCGCTCGTATTCCTCGATCGTCGAGCCCGAGACGTTGGCGAAGAAACGCGTTTCGGTGAAATCGAGGCCGGGCAGGATTTCGCCCACCACCGAGTCGACGCCGGGGTTCTGCAGGCCGATGGCGTTGAGCATGCCCATCGGTGTCTCGTAAACGCGGTGCGGCGGATTGCCGAGCCGGGCATCGCCGGTCGTGCCCTTCAGGACGACGCCGCCGACGTCACGGTTCGAGAAGCCCTCGACACGGGTGTACTCTTCGCCGAAGCCGACGCAGCCGGATAGCAGCACGATGGGCGAGTCCATCGGGATGCCGCAGAGGTCTGTGTGCAGAGGGTTGTTTCGGTCGCTCATGGGATGCGGCATTCTAAACGATATGTTCAGCCTGATCCTGTACCAGCCGGAAATCCCGCCCAATACAGGGAACATCATTCGCCTCTGCGCCAACACCGGGGTGGACCTGCACCTCGTGGAACCGCTGGGTTTCGAGCTGGACGAACCGCGGTTGCGCCGGGCCGGTCTCGACTATCGGGAATTTGTGCGCGTGAAGACGCACGCGTCCCTTGAACAGGCGCTCGCGGCGCTCGGCGAGCCGCGCGTTTTCGCGCTCAGCACGCGCGGCGGAACCCGCTACGATGCGCCGGGCTACCGCCGTGGCGATGCGTTCCTGATGGGCCCGGAAACACGCGGCCTGCCGCAGGTACTGCTCGACAGCCTGCCCGAAGAGCAGCGGCTGCGGCTGCCGATGCGGCCGGGCAACCGCAGCCTCAACCTGTCGAACGCGGCCGCGATCGTGGTCTACGAGGCATGGCGGCAGCTCGGCTTCGAGCAGGGTGCGTGATCAGGCCGCCGGTTCGATGTTGCTGTTGAGCCGGAACAGGTTGCCCGGGTCGTATTGCCCCTTGATCCTCGACAGGCGCCCGTAAGCCGGCCCGTAGTTCCCGACCCTGGCGTCACGATCGTACTCGATGTTGTCGTAATAGCCGCCCATGTAGGGTTCGAGGGCGGCGTACTGCGCGCGGGTCGCCTGGATCATTTCCTGGTCCATCGCCGGATCGCCCCAGCCCGTGACGAACACGAGCATCAGCTCGGCGTTGCGATGCGGAAACGCGGTGTCGGTCTCGCCCACGCGCTTCACGGCGCCGCCGGCGACGTGGTTGGTCAGGAATACCCGCGGGTCGTAGGCGTCGATCATCGTGTCCACGAGCCCCTGTGACCACTCCTTCACCATGCCGTTCTTGGCATAGGACCGGACGCCGTGCGCCAGGTTGGCGTCCTCCTGCGTCTGCATGATCATGTAATCCTGCACCTTGACGCCATCGACGAGCGGCTTGCCGATCGCACGCAGCGGCGCGACTTCTTTTTCGCCTTTGGCGGGATCGCCGTTGTAGACGACCTCCATGATGACGGAGTCGCCGGCGTCGGGAATCCTCGCCAGCGAGGGGCCGACGTAAAGTTCATCCGACAGGCCGGACGACCATTCCGCGTAAAACTCCAGCACGTCGCGAGCCTGCTCGACCGGCCACACGATGTTCCCCGACAGGACGTTGCGATCGAAGGGGTGCAGCTGGTACTCGAATTCCGTTACGACACCGAAGTTTCCGCCGCCGCCGCGGATGGCCCAGAACAGGTCCGGTTCCTCCTCGGCGCTGATCCAGCGAACGCCGCCGTCCGCGGTGACGATCCGGGCACCTGTCACGTTGTCGACCGTCAGCCCGTACTTGCGGTTGAGGCGCCCGAAGCCGCCGCCGAGCGTAAAACCGCCGCAGCCGGTGTGCGATACGACACCCGCGGTGGTTACCAGGCCTTTTTCGAGCGCCGCGGTATCCAGGTTATTGAGTAATGCACCGCCCTGGACGCGGGCGCGGCGTGTGTTCGCGTCCGCCGCCGCGGTGTTCATTTTCGACAGGTCGATCACCAGGCCGCCGTCACACACGGACTTGCCCGGCCAGCTGTGCCCGCCGCCGCGGACGGCCACGAGCAGGTTGTTGTCACGCGCAAAACTGACTGCGTTACTGACGTCTTCCGTGGTCACGCAACGGGCGATCAGCGCCGGGCGCTTGTCGTGCATGCCATTCCAGATCATCCGCACCGAGTCGTACTGCGGATGGCCGGATAGGATCACGGGTCCCGATAGCGCATCGCCGAGCTCGCGAATGGCTGCTCGGCTCAGTTCGATTTCTGCCCCGTCCAGGGATACCGCAGTGATGCCGGTATCCGCCTGGGCGGCGACCGGCGTTTCCTTGCCACAGCCCGGCAGGAATACTGCAGATACACCGGCTGCTACAGCAGACCGGCAGAATTGACGTCTGTTCATGGAACCCCCCTCAAATTGTCTGGCGCTTATACGAAATAACGCCGTATGGGGAAAAAGTTTAGAACAACGCCGGCGAATCGCCAGTTCGGGGGCGGTCTCAGTGCTCGGATTTCAGGTCGCGGCGCATCAGAGCCCCAACGGCTTCGCGCGGGGACGCGCCTTCGTAGAGGATGCGATACACCTGGTGGCATATCGGCATCTCGATGCCCAGCTTCTCGGCCACTTCGTGCACGGCCTCCGCGGCCATGACGCCTTCCACCACCTGCTGGATCTCTTCCTGTGCCTCCGCGACGGACTTGCCCTCGGCGAGCGCGAGTCCCATGCGCCGGTTGCGGGACAGGTTGTCGGTGCAGGTGAGCATCAGGTCGCCCATGCCGGCCAGGCCCATGAAGGTCTGGCGTTTCGCGCCCAGCGCGACGCCCAATCTCGTCATCTCGACCAGGCCGCGCGTAATCAGCGCGACGCGGGTATTTGCACCGAAGCCGAGGCCGTCGGACATG
Organism: Woeseiaceae bacterium; assembly: GCA_041601995.1. GTDB lineage: Bacteria > Pseudomonadota > Gammaproteobacteria > Steroidobacterales > Woeseiaceae > UBA1847. Next base: position 4,257 of record JBFIHC010000114.1, read on the forward strand.
CCGGCGCCGATCGCGAGAACGTTCTTGACAGCGCCGCCCACCTCCACGCCGATCATGTCGTCGGAAGTGTAGGCGCGGAAATTGTCACCGGAGAGCGTCACCGCCAGGTCCTGCGCGAATTCCGGGTCATTGGCGGCAATCGTCAATGCGGTCGGCAGGCCGTCCCCGACCTCCCTCGCGAAGGTCGGGCCCGACAAGACGGCAACCGGCCGGTCGGCGCCGAGAACTTCGGCCGCGACGACGTGCGGCAGCTTACCGGTGTGCAGCTCGAAGCCTTTGGTCGCCCAGCAGACCCTGGCACCGTCGACGAGCAGCGGCTTGATTGCTTCGAGGGTCTCGCGGAAGCCGTGGCTGGGCACCGCGATGAGGATGTCACGCACGCCGTCGAGGCACGCTTCGAGCTCGACCACGGCCCCCAGGTTTTCGGGAAATGCTGCACCTGGCAGGTAACGGGTGTTCTCGCGCGTCTCGCGCATTTGCGTGAGCTGGGCCCGGTCACGCCCCCACAGCCGTATCGGCCGCCCGCAGCGGGCGAACTGCAGCGCCAGCGCGGTGCCCCAGGAACCCGCCCCGACGACGGCCATCGGCTGTGAGCGAGCGCCGCTTATCAGTGTGTCCCCGCCGCCGAGGCAGCCTCGGCCTGCTGTTGCTGCAGCGACTGCTGGTACAGCGCATCGAAGTTGATGGGCTGCAGCACGAACTCGGGAAAGCCGCCTTTCTGGATGATGCCGGCGATAGACTCACGCGCGTAGGGGTACAGCACGCCCGGGCAGAAACTGCCGATGAGCACGCCCACTTCTTCTTGCGGGTAGCCGGTGATATCGAATACCCCGGCTTGCTGCAGCTCGACCAGGAAGATCGTCTTGTCGCCCTCCTTTTCCTTGGCTTCGACGGTGATCGTCAGGACGACTTCGTGAAACGTATCGTCGACCGGCGAATGCGAGCTGCGCAGGTTGAGGTTGGTGTTCGGCGCCCACTCCTTTGCATTGAAGATGTTCGGCGCTTGCGGCGACTCGAAGGAAAAATCCTTGACGTAGATTTTTACCACGGAGAGACGCTTCTCGGGGGTCTGTGCTTCCTGTTCAGCCATGTTCCTGTCCTGGGTTAATGGGAGTGCTCGCCGGCGGCTTCGCGGGCCAGCAGTTTGTCGAGTTCGCCGCTCTTGTCGAGCGCGCACAAATCATCGAATCCGCCGACATGCACGTCGCCGACAAAGACCTGGGGAATCGAGCGGCGGCCGCCAGTCTTCGCCTGCATTTCATCGAAACGGGCCGGGTCCCGCGACACGATAACATCTTCGAAGTCGACGCCCTTGCGCGTGAACAACATGCGGGCTGCCGCGCAATACGCGCAATATTCGTCGCCGTAGATGACTACCGGGATCTTGTCGGTCATGACAGTATCGGCGCCTACTTCCTGCTCTTGGTCTTCTTGCCGGATACGACAGGCAACCCTGCCTGACCCCAGGCATTCATCCCGCCCTTGAGGTTATAAACGCTCTCGAAGCCGGCGCCGCGCAGCCTGTTCACCGCTTTCGACGAGGTTATGCCGGCATCACAGACGGCGACGACCGGCTTGTTCTTGAACCTGGAGAGCTTTTCCAGGTGACCGTCCAGCTCGTCCATCGGTACGTTGCGGGCGCCGACGATATGGCCGCGCGAAAAAGACTCCGCGCTGCGCATGTCGAGAACGACCGCTTCGTTGTTGATGAGCTTCACCGCATCGGTAGGCCCAACGGCCAGCATGCCGGTGGCCTTGCGCCTGAGCTCCGTGAAAACGAGCAGCAGGAAGCTGGTTACCAGCGCGAACACCAGCAAGGTGTGGTTGCCGGCGAACTCCATTAATCTTTCCATGAGGCGTCGTGTGCGCAGGCCGCGCAGGGTTGGTCGAAAGGCGCATTATAACAGCGCGCAGCGATGGAAATACCCCGCAAACGATCTACACTGTGCGCCCATGCGCCACCTGCCGACCCTGATCCTGCTGCTACTCGCTACGCCGACGGGCGCCATGGCCCAGGACGATGACGGCCTCGCCAAGATCAAGGAGCAGGAACTCGAAGAGGTGCGCGAGAAGATAAGCGACCTCAAGCAGAGCATGGACAGGAGCGCGAGGGACCGCGACCGACTCACCGGGGAGCTGCAGAAAGCCGAGGTCGCGATTGCCGAGAAGCGCCTGCGCCTCAAGGATATCGAGCGGGAACGGGCCTACAGCGGCAAGCGTCTCGGGGAGCTGGACGCGGCCATCGCGGAGCGCGAAGCCGAACTCGAGCTCGAGTCCGACCACCTCTCCGCCCAGGTCCGCGCCGCCTACATGAGCGGCAGCCAGGAAAAGATCAAGCTGCTCCTCAACCAGCACGACCCGGCGATGCTCGGGCGCATGATGGCGTACTATCGCTACTTCAACGACTACCGGGCCGACAATATCGGCGCGGTCAGCGCGAAGATCCGCGAGCTCGCGGCGCTGCACAGCGAAGTCGCCGCGGAGGAGGCGCGCCTCGCGGACCTGGCCCGGACGCGCAAAACGGAGCTCGAGAAACTGGCGGCCGCGCAGCAGGAGCGGCAGGCCTTGCTGGCGGCGCTCAAGGACCGGATGGCGGCCGAGGGGCGCGAAATAGAGCGGCTGGCCGCGCAGGAGCGGGACCTCGCGCGCCTGATCGCAGAACTGACCAGCATCCTGTCCGATTACCCGATCACCTCCGAGGAGCCGTTCAGCGAGTATCGCGGCCGCCTGACCTGGCCGGTCGCGGGCACCCTGCTGCGGGATTTCGGCCAGCCGCGGGTGGGCGGGCAGCTGAAATGGAACGGCGTCGTGCTGGCGGCACCGCGCGGCCGGGAAGTACGCTCCGTCTACCACGGCCGGGTTGCGTTCGCGGACTGGCTTGCGGGCATGGGCCTGCTCGTCATTGTCGATCACGGTGAGGGCTACATGACCCTGTACGGCTACAACGAGACCATCCTCAAGAACGCGGGCGACTGGGTGGCCCCGGGAGACGTCATCGCCACGGTCGGCGACAGCGGCGGGCAGGCGGAGCCCGGACTGTATTTCGAGATCCGGCAGGGCACCAAACCGATGAATCCGAGACGCTGGGTGACCCGCCGGCCGGGCGAGTAGCCGGCGCTACCGAACTTGTCCGCGCTCACAGTACAGGCCCCGCCGACTGTGGTATCGTCATTTGGAGCGGCCGGACAACAGGGGCCGGCGCGCGGAGTGGTATATGTCTTTGAAAGTCAGGGCCATCCTGGTCGTCGTGATCGGAACCGTAATGGGGCTGAGTCTGTCCATCGGTGGCGGCCTGCTTTCCAGCGGCGAGGCGCCGGCCGAGCAAGAGCTCGCGTGGGAAAATGCGCGGCTGTTCGCCGAGGTCATGGAACGCGTCAAGCATGATTATGTCGAGCCGCTGGACGACAGCGAGTTGCTCGAGAGCGCGATTCGCGGGATGGTCAGCGATCTCGATGCCCACTCCCAGTACCTCGATGCCGACGA
>JBFIHC010000115.1:0-7653 GCA_041601995.1 Woeseiaceae bacterium
GAGCGCAGTGTCAAAGGCATTTGCCGGTTGAAGCAGAAGAACGCGAGAGACAGGCCGACGATGGCGTAAATACCCCAGGCGTGCAGGCCCCAGTGGTAGATTGCCGATGACATGCCCGCCGCCCGTGCGGCTTCGGTGTCGGCGGGATCGATGCCAAGCGGCGGATTCAACGTGTGGGTCACGGGTTCGAGAACACCGAAAAACATGAGGCCGATTCCGACGCCTGCCGCGAACAGCATCGCTAGCCACCCCGGGTAGCCATAGCGTGGCTTGGCATCAGCACCGCCCAGGCGCACGCGACCCAGTTTCGAGATTGCGAGACCCAACCCGAAAATTACGAAAATATTTGCGGCGATCATGAAGAACCAGTCGAAAGCCGACGTTATCCAGGTTCTTAGATCGCCGAAGATGATGGCAGCCTGCTTATGGAAGAGCATCGTCAAAATGACGAGCGCGATGGAAAGCAGGGCGGAGATGGCAAAGACGGGATTATGGATATCGAGGCCGAGGATCTCGATATTGTGCTCGCCGATCTCGTGGCCGATCTCCTCGGGGTCGTGCTGGCTGACGTGATCGTCTTCCAAGATCAGGTCCTCACGCTCGCAGCTGGTTCAGGAACCGGATAACGATCGAGAACGGGCCCCAGGGCCGACTTCAGCGGATCGAGCCACGTTTCGTAGTTGCGCCACTGTTCGAGGCCGGTCGTGTAGATGGGCTGCCGCACCTGCTCAGAACTCGGAGTCCGAACGGATCTCTTTGTCTGATAGAAATTAACGCACGCGTCTTCATAGCGAAGCCCGCAATAGTCGAGGATTCGACGCACCTCGCCCACGGTATCCTTGACTACGTCCTCGTACTGCACGCGCAGGACCTTGCCCGGCAGAACCGCATCCCAGTGGTCCATCAGTTCGACGTAGTCTCGGTAGTAAAGGCCGACGTCCTCGAGGTCATAGGTGAATTCCTGCCCTTCGGCGAACAGCTGCTTGTAACCACTGAAGCAACAGGCCATTGGGTACCGGCGGGCGTCGATAATCTTTGCATTCGGCAGGATCAGGTGAATTAGCCCGATATGACGGAAGTTGTTCGGCATCTTGTCGATAAAGAATGGCGATCCCTGGCGATGAATGCGGGTATCGTCCATGTACTCCCTGCCGAATTTTTCGAGTTCTTCGATTGACAGATCGTTGAGTATTTCGGGGTATCTGGCTCCGCCTTCCTGGCGCGCGCGGCGCCTCAGTCGCTGCGACAGCGACAGGATGTTCGGCAGCTCCAGTGTCCCGTCGACCTGGGAATGCGAGGACAGGATCTGCTCGAGCAGGGTGGAGCCGGCGCGTGGCAGGCCCACGATGAAGATCGGGTCGGGCGCGGCGTGGCCGGTTCCCGATCGACGCTCGAATAGGTCTGCGGTGCAAACTTCCTGCTGGGCCTCAAGATCTTCCGACATCTGCTCCGCTTTGTAGGTCGTCTGGAATTTCTTCAGCCGATTGCCCTGTGCGTAGTAACGGAATGACGTCGCGAAATCCCCTTTGTCCTCGTAGGCTTTGCCGAGTGCGAAATTGAGGTGAACACGATCCATGTGCGAGAGGTTGCGGTTTTCCTCCTGCACATGCATTCCACGTATCTCGGCATCGGTGAATTCGTATACCTTGAGGTTGGCGAGCGAGTAATACGCTTCCCCGTGATGCGGATTGCTCTTGATCACCGCCTGGTAGGCCTCGACAGCATCTTCGTAATCGCCGCAGGTCTTGTGCGCGTGACCCTTGGACGTCAGCGTGACGGGATCGGCTGGAAGCTGCTCGAGGATCTCGTCGAACGTCGCCAGGGCCGTTTCGTAATCCCCGGTCTGCATGCTTTCGATCGCGAACAGCGATTTGAACTGCAGGTTGCCGGGCGCCTTTTCCAGCAGCATTTTCGCCTGTTCCAGCGCAGCGCCGAATTTTTGCCGCTTGCGCAGCGCCTGGACGTAATCTATCCGGACGCGTGTGTTGTCGGGCTCCAGCTTCAAAGCGGCTTCGAGCAGGAATTCCGCATCGTCGAGCACACCGAGGCGAACGCCGATGTCGGCAAGCAGGCGCATGCCTTCGACATGGTGCGGCACTTTCAGCAGGAATTTGCGGCAGACGTCCTCCGCCTGCAGCAACTTGCGCTGGCCGATGAGGTCCAGAACGCTGAGCAGCGGCGGCGGCAGTTGCTGCAGGCTGTTGAGCTGGGCGCTTACCTGTTCGGCCTGAGGCTCGAGACCTTTGCGCGTCAGTATCTCGAGCTGTCCGCGCCAGCTCGCCACCAGTGCTGGATTGAAACGGCAGGCGCGCGCGTACGCCGTGAGCGCCTTGTCCGGGTCGCCCATGTCCCGATAGGTATGTCCTTCCTCCTGGTGGGCGCGGCCGTGTTCCGGCGAGACTTCCTTCAGCCGTCCGATCAGCCGCAGCGCCGTGCCGAAGTCGCGCAGGTAGCGCCTGCACACAGCGGCCATGTAGAGCGCATCGGGATTTTCGGGCTCCGCCTGGAGAATGTTCGACAGGTCGGCCAGTGCGTCGTCGAAACGCTTCGCGACCACCTTTTCCTGGATCGCACCAAGATCGGGGAGCGGACGTTCTTCTTCCACGCAAAGTTCCATCATGAGCACAGGCGCCCCCTTGGAGGAGGCGCCATTTCGCGCCGATCGAATGCCAGAAACCTAATCAGAAGTTCAGAGTCGCCCTGACGCCGATCGTCCTGGGTGATGCATACGTTACGCGCTGCCGGTCGAAAACGAAGTTCCGTGCGATTTCCGCGCGTTCATCCGTGAGATTGTTGCCGAACAACTCGAACGACCATTTTTCATTGGCCACACCGGCTGAAAGGCCCCACATCGTCCAGCTATCGATCTTGTCGCGATTGATAAGGATGATGTCGCTGAACGAATCGGACGACCAGGACACCATCGGCATGATGTGCGCGACCCAGCCTCCGGTCAAGACGTCCCACTCGTAGCGCGCACGCAGCGACCCCTGGAATTCCGGCGCGAATGCGAGTTCATCGCCGGCCCGCACGTCGTTCGTCGGCGTGATCACCCTGGTAATCTCGGTATCGAGGAACGAGAACGAGCCCGAGACGGTCAGCCGGTCAGAGAAAGCCGGCAGCCAGCTGAAGTCGCCCTCGAGGCCCGTCACCTCCGCGTCTGCCGCATTATCCGAGAAGAACAGGTTGGTGATGCTGGGATCGAAGATCGTCGTCTGCAGGCGCTCGATGTCGACGAAGAACAGCGCGGCATTAAGACGGAGTGTGCTGTCCAGGAAATCCGCTTTCGTGCCAATCTCGATGTTCGTCACGTCATCCGTGTCGATTGCAAACGGCACCGTAAAGGTGTTCGGATCCCCGGCGCCGCCCGGCCGGTTGAGCAGACCCGGCCGGAAGCCTTCGGACCAGGTGACGTAGAACATCTTGTCGTCCCACGGACGCCAGTCCACCGTGGCCTTGAAGATCGTGCCGTCCGTTGCGGCCTTGTCCGGGGCGCCCACCGTGTTGTCTGGGGCGAACTGTGCGGAGATATTGGTGCCAAACGCCTGTGCGTCGTCGTCAGCGCCTTTGTTGAAGAAGGACGAATTTGCGCTGCCTTCGAAGTCGACCTCGATGTCGTACCAGCGTCCGCCCACCGTCAACGAGAGCCGATCCGTCAGGTCGAAGGACAGTTCGCCGAATACGCCGAGCTGCTCGTCGGTGCGCAGGATGTCATTGCGGAAAATCACGCCGTCCGGGAACGGGCCGGGGTCCGAGAAGTAGCCCGGGGACGCATTATTGATGATGCCGGTAACCTCGACATTGGTCAGCGGGTAGTTGGGCGCAAAGCCCGTCTGCGTGCCAAAGCCCAGCGCATTTATGGAGCCCGGATAGGTAAAGTCGTTGCGTTCCTTCAGCTCGAGATCACTGTAGAAAGCGCCTGCAGTCACGCGCCAGCGCCTGGCCTGGTCGGTCGTGAAACGGAACTCGTGGGTCTGGACCTGCGTCTTGGTATTGCTGTCCACGAGCAGGTTCGGCGGCTGGCAGTTGCCGAGCGGAACCGTCGCCGGATAGGTCACGTAGCCATCGCAGATGTAGTACGGCAGGTACTGGCCGACGAACAGGTAGTCGGTGTAGTCGGTGACCTGGTCCGTCTCGCGGTCCGTGAACGCACCGGTGTAGATCGCCTCCAGCTCACCGAACAGGCCAGTGACGGTCCAGCTGACATTGTCGAAGCTGTCGTCGATCGTATCCGGCGAGAATCGCTCGATCTCGAGATCGCCCAGGTTCGGGTCGGCAAAGAACACGCCGTCGGATTCGATATCCTGAGTGGCGTATGCCAGGTCGAATCGCCAGTAATCGTTCAGGTCCCAGCGTGCACTGATGCGCCCGCCGGTATAGGTCGTCTCGTTGAAATCCTCTTCGACCAGGCCGCTGTTGTCGGCCTCGAGAAACGTCACGCCACTCAGGTCTGCGGTCGACTGGAAGCCGGCACGCTGCGCACTCACGGGCTCGCCGTTGGCGCGAACCGTGCCTTCGGGCCGGAAACGCGCGCTCTCGCTCGCATCGACGGTGCCGGCGACGTTGTCGATCCAGCCGCCTTTCCTGTCGTAGTAGACGACGCCGCGCACGGCGAAGTTCTCACCGAGGGGGACGTTGAGCATGGCTTCGACGTTGTTGTTCATGTCGCCGCCGTCGATCGCACCAAAGCCCACCCGCACGTTTCCGAAGGTGCCGCTCAAATCCGGCTTGTTGGTGATCAGGCGGACGTTGCCCGCCTGCGAGCTGGCGCCGAAGAGCGTACCCTGGGGGCCGGACAGTACTTCGATCCGCTGCAGGTCGGCTGCGTAAACGTCGAGGTTGCGACCGGGCTGCGCAAGCGGCTGGTCGTCGAGGTAGAACGCCACATTCGGCGCCAGGCCTGCAACGCCCGCCGTCGTGAGGTTCGGCGTCGTCGACGCGATGCCGCGGATGTAAATCGTATTCTGGCCCGGGCCGCTGCCGCCGGCCGTGACGGACGGGAGCTGCAATACGTAGTCGGAAAAATTGGTGATGCCGAGTTCTTCGATGTCGTCGCCGCCAAGCGCATGCACGGCAATCGGTACATCCTGGAGAGACTCCTCCACTCGGGTTGCCGTGACGGTAATTTCTTCGAGCGCTCGCGTCCGGTTTTTTCCTCGCTGGCCGTCGGCTCCGGTTTGCTGGGCCGCAAGCGGACTCGCGACAAGCGCGGCCGCGACGGCGGCGGAAATAGCTGTTCGTTTGGGATGCGGACCCCGTGGCATAGTGACCCCCTTGTCTTTCGGTTTCTACTTACTATCGGCGACAGAGGATAACACTCATCGGTGCCGGATATTGGCGATCCGCGACAGTTAATTGCCTGAAACCGACATAGAAGCGCTGCGTGGGGGTGTCTTCTCCCACTTTTGTTGCTGGACTGCAACATCTCTGGCGGTGCTGGCGCATTGGCAGGCGAAGCGCCGCCCCGGCCGGAGATGTCGCTTTTGGCCAGATCGATGTCGCACTGCGCCATGCAGGGCGACGCATTCTCGATCACACTCGCGATTCCAGCCCCAAGTATTTCCGAAGGGTTTCAAGATTCTTCCCCACCCCTCGGTAGAGGTACCAATGAGCGACAGACCGCGACGTAGACGGGGTGCGGGTCGGGAGGCCAAGCGGGCGGCGCGGCAGAAGTCGACCGCCGACGTCTCCGCGTGGATCGACCGCAAGATTCCCTATTTCGAGGTGCTCGACGAGGAAGCACTCGAATTGATCGAGCACAATGCGGACACGGTGCTGGAAGAGATTGGCATCGAATTCCGCGACTTTCCGCAGGCGCTGGAATTATGGCGCGAGGCCGGCGCCGATGTCGATGGCGAGCGTGTGCATTTCCCGCGTGGCCTGTGCCGCTCGATCATCCAGGCATCGGCACCCGGGGAATTCATACAGCATGCACGTAATCCAGCCCGTAGCGTTGCGATTGGCGGCAATCGCACGGTGCTGGTGCCGGCCTACGGCTCGCCTTTCGTCCGCGACCTGGACCAGGGCCGGCGCTACGCGAAGATCGAGGATTTCCGCAATTTCGTGAAGCTCGCCTATATGAGCCCGGGGCTGCACCATTCCGGCGGCACCGTCTGCGAGCCGGTGGATCTGCCGGTCAATAAACGCCACTTCGACATGGTCTACAGCCATATCAAGTTCAGCGACAAGCCTTTCATGGGGTCCGTTACCCACCCCGAACGCGCTCGTGACACGATCGAGATGGCGAAGCTGGTGTTCGGCGCCGATTTCGTGGACCAGAACACGGTTGTGACGAGCCTGATCAATGCGAATTCGCCGCTGACCTTCGACGACACCATGCTCGGCTCGGCTACCGTCTATGCCGAGCACAATCAGGCTACGGTGATCTCGCCATTCCTGCTGGCGGGCGCGATGTCGCCGGTCACCGTCGCGGGTACGGTCACGCAGATCCTCGCAGAAGCCCTCGCAGGTATGGCCTACGTGCAGCTCGTCAGGCCGGGAGCGCCAGTGGTGTTCGGTACTTTCGCCGCGGCGGTATCCATGCAGTCGGGCGCCCCGACTTTCGGCACCCCGGAGCCCAGCCTGATCCTGTACGCGACGGCAGCGCTCGCCCGGCGGCTCGGGGTACCTTTCAGGAGCGGAGGAGGTCTGTGCGCGTCGAAGATTCCCGATGCCCAGGCGGCTTACGAGGCCGCGAATACACTCCAGACCTCAGCGCTGGCCGGCGTGAACTTCATGCTGCATGCGGCAGGCTGGCTCGAGGGTGGCCTGGCGATGAGCTACGAAAAGTTCATCATGGATGCCGACCAGGCCAGCATCATCGGCGTGATGTTGAAGGGCATCGACCTGTCTGAGAACGGTCAGGCGCTGGATGCGCTTCGCGAGGTCGGGCCGGGCGCACATTTCCTGGGCGCCGCGCATACGCAAGCGAACTTCGAGCGGGCCTTCTATCGCTCTATCGTCGCGGACAACAACAGTTTCGAGCAGTGGGAGCAGGATGGCTCGCTGGATGCAGCACAGCGGGCCAACGCGATCTGGAAACGCATGCTGAATGATTTCGAAGCGCCGCCGCTCGATGAAGCAGTGGACGAGGCGCTCCTCGATTACATCGCACGACGGAATTCGGAATTCGAAGATCGGGACTACTAGATGACTGACGAAGACGTGAACGCTGAGATCGGCGCCGGCGACGAAGAGGATATTGTCCTCGCGGATCTCGCGGATGACGAACTCGTGGAGCAGATGCACGACGATCTTTACGACGGCCTCAAGGAGGAGATCGTCGAGGGCACAGAAATCCTGCTCGACCGCGGCTGGTCCGCCGAAAAGGTGCTCAACGAAGCCCTCGTCGAGGGTATGCGCATCGTCGGCGTCGATTTTCGCGACGGAATCCTGTTCGTGCCGGAGGTGTTGCTTGCCGCGAATGCGATGAAAGGCGGCATGGCGCTGTTGCGTCCGCTACTGGCCGAGACCGGCGTAAAGCCCTTCGGCAAAATGGTGATCGGCACGGTCAAGGGCGATATTCACGACATCGGCAAGAACCTCGTCGCAATGATGATGGAGGGCTCCGGCTTCGAAGTTGTCGACATCGGCATCAACAACGATGTCGACGCCTACCTGGCGGCGCTCGACGAACACAAACCCGACATACTC
>JBFIHC010000116.1:0-7598 GCA_041601995.1 Woeseiaceae bacterium
CTGATCCTGACGCTCGAAGCAAAGACCGTCACGACCCGCGACCGCTTCATAGGCGCGCTCGGTTACCAGTGTTTCGTTGCCACGCGCGAAATCCTCGCCGAGCTTCGATGCACGGTTCATCTCGTCGCCTTGCGCCAGATTCGGGCCAATGGCGAACACGCTGCCGAATCCGATACCCGCGCAACAAACGGTGGGGTGTGCCGAAGCAAGCGCCGAGGCATTGAATTGCCGTATTCGTCGGTGAATTTCCAGGGCCGCATCGACCGCGGTTCCGGCATCTCGAAAAAGAGCGACAATATCGTCCGCAAAACAGCGGATCAACTCGGCGCCACCATCCTGCAATACCGGCAGGATGGCACGCTGGGCATCGAAGATCCGCACCAGGCTCTGGATTTCTCCGACCTCAATCGCGGACAAGGTAAAACCGGTCATGTCGATTGCGAGGATCGCCCGTTGCCTGCAATATTTTTCGCGGAAATCGGCTTCGCTGATGTCGCCCTCCCGCAGCCTGAAGAAGTCCCTGTAGACTTCCCTGCTCCAGCCCTTGAAACTCGCCAGGGTTTCTACGTCATCCAGTAGCCTGTGCTGATAAGTCATGATTTCCTGTCTCTGCAACCGCGCGCAACTACGAGGATGCGCTCATGGCTGCCGCCTCTTTCCTCTCCGCGCGTTTGGCGATCGCCGACGTCATGCCCCGGAACAGGACGGCGTGCACCGGCAGTAACGAGTACCAGTAGATGAGTCCTGCCGGCCCGGCAGGGTGCCAGTATGCCGTCGCGCGGAGAATACGATGATTACCCTGCTCGTCGATCTCGAACTCGAGAACGCCGGAACCGGGTCCACGCATTTCCATCAGTAACGTCAGTCGTCGATGCGACTCTACCGCAATGACACGCCATGCATCCACAACGTCGCCCACACGCAGCTCCCGCGGGTGCCGTCGGCGGCGATAGAAACTCGGGCCGCCGGCAAACCAGTTGATGAGTCTTCTCAGGAACCATAATGATTCCGCGTAGTAATAGCCTTCGTCGCCGCCGAAGGCCATCACCTGGCGCCACAAGGATTCTTTGCTGGCGCGCGTCGTTGCCAGCCCCCCCGCGCGTTTTGCGTAATAGGCATACTCGGGATGAAAATTACGGCACACGATAGAGCCCTCGGCCCAGTGCGCGCAGACGCTGTTGTTTTCCTCCGCCTTGAGGGCCGCTTGCACGGATTCCTTGAAGGTCATCAATTCGATAGGGATCAGTTGGCGAATGGCCTCGTCGTCGGCCACGACGTCATGCTCGAGTCCATCGATCAGCGCGCGCGCGATATTGCTTGGCACGGCGGTAACCAGTTTGAGCCAGTAGGATGACAGCCGCGGTGTCAAGACGGGCACGCTGAGCAGCCAGAAACGCTTGCCACGAATCTCTCCGTACTGCCTCATCAATTGCTCGTAGGTGAGAACTTCGGGGCCGCCGACATCGTATATTTTGCCCGCCGTATCCTCGAGCTTTGCGACGCCGATCAGGTAGTCCAGCAGGTTATCGAGTGCGATGGGTGTCGAGCGCGACTGTACCCAGCGTGGCGTGACCATGACCGGCAGGTAATTGACGAGATCCCGAATGACCTCGTAGGCGGCGGAGCCGGGGCCGACGATCATTCCGGCACGAATCTCCGTGACCGGCACCGATCCGCGGCGCAATACGTCGCCGGTCTCCGCCCGGGACTTCAGGTGCTGCGAGCGCGGATCGGAAGGTATCAGCCCCCCGAGATACACGATTCGCTTTACACCCGCTTCCGCGGCGGCAGCTGCAAAATTCTTCGCCGCTTCGGCGTCCAGTCTTGCAAAATCGCTCCCGGCGGCCATCGAATGGACGAGGTAGAAGGCAATGTCGATATCCTGCAACGCTGCCGGCAGAGTTTCGGGATCGAGTGCATCGGCTTCGACAAGATCAACGCCGCCCCAGTCGCGTGCCTCCAGTACGGCACGGTGGCGAGCGGCCGCCCGTACCTGCCAGCCGGCCTCGATGAGTCGCGGGGTAAGGTTCGTCCCGATATAGCCGCTGGCGCCAAAAACGAGCGTCTCGATCTTTGCCGTCACAACGGCACTCCGTCCTTCATGAACAGGGATTGTCGGACGGTCCTGTGGCAGCCGCAAGTCTGCGCGCTTATGTGGAAAGCCACGATAGCGACAGCCCCCGCGTTGCCTTAGCGTTGGGTGAGGACCCGGAGAGGATCATACGATGGCCTCAAACTCACTCTTGCCGCTAGGTATCGCGATGGTCTGCGCCGCGCTCAGCGGCTGCGAACGCCAGGTTAGTTTCTCGGCAGACGTTAAACCCATCCTCGACAATTACTGCATCAGCTGCCATTCCGGCTCGGGGGAAGGTCAAGCCGTAAGCGGGTTCGCTGTCGACGACTACGAATCCGTGATGCACGGCACGAAATACGGGAAAGTGGTCGTGCCCGGCAGCCCGATGTCCAGTTCGCTCTACCTCGTTATCACCGGGAAGGCCGACAAGAAGATTCACATGCCGCCGCACCACGACGAATCGCTGGCCGAAGGGAGGGGGTTCGCCTTGTCCAGAACGCACATCGAGACCATAGCCAACTGGATCGAACAGGGCGCAAAAGATAACTGATAGCCGTCAGGTCGCGCGTCGCCAGCGTACGGCCTTGTCGAGTTCGACGGCGAACAACACGACGGCTGCGGTTCCGCGGCAGGCCGCGAGCTGTGCCGGCGGCAGTGGCACGGTGCGGAACACGGTATTCAGCGGCAGCTCTGCTCGTTCATTTCGTATGCTGCGCCCGCGGCCTGACATACACTATTGCGGCAAATCCCCAGAGTCGGCTACGCAATGGATTTCACGCTTTACTGGTTCATGTTCCCCGTTTCGATCCTGGTTGCCACCTGCGCGATGCTCAGCGGCATCGGCGGCGCAGCCCTTTTCACGCCGATCTTCATTCTCGTGTTTCCGCTGCTGGGGCCGGAGTACGTGCTCGACTCGACCGTCGCGGCGATTGCAACGGCGCTGATCACACAGACATTCGGATTCCTGTCCGGTTTCATCGGCTACTACCGCCGCAGGCTGATCGACTACCGCCTGGCGTTGCGGATCATCGTCGTGTCGGTCCCGGTGGCGGTCGCTGGGGCGCTTGCCGCGGGAGTCGTCCACGACAGCGTGCTCATCGCGAGCTACGCGTTGCTGGTTGCAGTCCTGGCCGTCGTCATGTGGCGCAATCGACCGCCGGCCTCCGCTGCGGCTATCGCGATGAAGAGCGCCACGTGGCGCACGATCGTCGATTCGAAAGGCCATACCTATGCATACGACGTGCCACAGCTCGGCAAGGGCAGCAACCTGCTCACCGCAACGGGCGCCTTCCTCACCGGCATGGTCTCGGTTGGCATCGGCGAGGTGACGATTTCGCAGCTCACGCGCAAGGGCCTGCCCATCGCCGTCGCCGCCGCAACCTCGGTGATGGTGGTAATTACGACAGTGGTATTCGCGTCGACGACGCTGTTCGCTCAGCTGATAAAAAGTGGCGGATGGACCGCCGTGCCCTGGAACCTGCTGTGCTACGACATTCCGGGTGTGTTGATCGGCGGACAGATTGGGCCACGCCTGCAGGGCCGCGTGTCGCCGCACACGATGCGCAGAGCGATCAGCGTACTTTTCGTCCTGCTTTCTGTCGCAATGATGTTCGTAGCGCTTCGCAAGCTCGGGACACCGTGAGTTCGCGCCGTCAGAATTTCTCCGGCCGCAGAACCCGCACGTCACCCTCGAAAAGTATCATCGCGTAATTGTTGTAATAATTGTCGCGCAGGCTGGTAGCGATGCGCTGTGCGACTACTTCATTGCAGACGACTTCGATGCGGACATTGCTGCTGGACGACCAGCCCGCGTCGCGAATTCCGCGGTGGCCGGAACCCCTGGCGTTCGTGACCGTGTATCCGGTAGCGCCGAGCTTCTCCAGGTGCTCGCAGAGTTCCACCTCGAGAATCGCCTCGGTAACAATGGTAATCAGTTTTCGGCTGTCGTCAGGCACGGATTCATCCTCCCCACTGATGCAGCGCTATGGCTATCGAGTAATAGATCGGTATTCCCACAAAGATATTGAATGGGAACGTTACACCGAGTGATGCGGTGAGCGACAGCGAGGGATTTGCTTCGGGTACCGCCATACGAATTGCGGCGGGCGCCGCAATGTAGGACGCGCTGCCGGTCAGCACGGCCAGCAAGGTGGTGCCGCCGACCGAGAGGCCCATCGCCCAGCCGGCACAGGCGCCGATCGCGGCAAGCGGCAGCGGCGCAAGGACGCCGAAAACGATCAACGGCAAGCCTTTGTTGCGCAGGGCCTGGGCCTGGCCGGCCGCGATCAGACCCATTTCCAGCAGGAACAGCGCGAGCACGCCCTTGAAGAGGTCAAAGAACAGCGGTTCGAGCGGCTGTACCCCGGTGGGGCCCGCGGCCCAGCCGATCGCGAGTCCGCCGACAAGCAGTACGATGCTCTTGCCCAGCAGGATTTCGTGCAGCAACTTGCCCCATGACTGATTGCCGCTCAGGCCACGCGCCAGCAGGATACCGACGATAATCGCGGGCACCTCCAGCAGGACGAGGAACAGCGGCAGCTGTGAATCGTACCCAACATTGCGTTCCGCGAGAAACGCCACGCCCACCGCAAAGGTGGCGACGCTCACCGAGCCGTAATGCGCCGCGAGCGACGCGGAATCCGCCCTGCCGAATCGTGCGACGAAACGCAGAATCGGGAAGACCAGCAGCGGCAGGATGAAGCCGATCGCCAGGACTCCGGCGGCCTGCGGCATTACCCCGACGAGCGGAGATCGCGCCAGCTCGACACCGCCCTTGAGACCGATCGTGATCAGCAGCAAGGTGCTCAGCAGGTCGTAGATTGCCGGCGGTATCCTGAGATCCGACTTCGCCAGCCCCGCTACGAGTCCGAGGACGAAAAACAGGATGACGGGGTCCACGCTCATTCTTTTCTCAGTGCTTCGCTAATTTGCCGGATCTCGGCGGTCAGTGCCTCGATCTGCGGGGATAGTACTTCACGCTCGTCGTGTGCCGCCAGCGCTTCCGCTGTCACGTGCTCGTTCGTCTCGACCTGCATCGTCTGCATCGAGTTGACGATCAGCGCGATGAACAGGTTCAGCACGGCAAAACTCGTGGCAGTGAGGAATGGCACGAAAAACAGCCATGCGTGGGGGTGCTGTTCCATGACCGGACGCACGATGCCCATCGACCTGCTCTTCGAAACGCTGCAGTGCCGACTGGATCTGTTCGCGCACGAACGACCCGGTGCTCGAATCGATGCGAATGCCGTGGGTGCCGGCGGTGATATCCATGCAAGCCTCCTGTAACGCAGGTTCAAGCCTACCGTGAAATTTATGTCGATCTAGTCGAACTATCCGATACAATAATTCGGAATTCTCGATGCATTGACGATCGCATTCGAGCGGAGGCAATCGACGCATGCGCCACCTGAATTACAGCCACCTGCAGTACTTCTGGACCGTTGCGCGGGAAGGCAGTATCGCGAGGGCGGCTGCGGTACTTCACCTGACCCCGCAGACGATCAGCGGCCAGTTGAAGCTGCTCGACGAGGCGGTGGGCCAGCCGCTTTTCAACCGGGCCGGCCGCCGGCTGGTGCTGTCCGAAATCGGGCAGGTCGTGTTCCAGTATGCCGACGAGATTTTTTCGGTCGGCGCCGAGCTCGCCAATGTCGTGCGCGGCAACCAGCTCAGGTCACCGACGACGCTCAACGTCGGGGTCGTCAGCTCCATGCCCAAACTGATTGCCGAGCGCATCATCGCACCCGCATTGACGGGGGAACACCGCATCCGCATTCGCTGCCAGGAATCGTCTCTCGAAAACCTGCTTTCGGAACTGGCAATACACAGGATCGACATCGTGTTATCGGATCAGCCGGTGCACGACGGGCTCAGTCTCAAGGCATACAATCATCGGCTCGGCCGCAGCGGCATGTCCTTTTTCGCGCAGCGCAGGCACGCACGACGCTATCGCAACAGCTTTCCCACGAGCCTGCAGGACGCTCCCATGCTGTTGCCGTCGCAGAACTCCGCGCTGCGACGCCGCCTCGACGACTGGTTCGAGACCCACGACCTGTCGCCGCGCGTCGCGGGCGAATTCGACGACAGCGCACTGATGAAGGCGTTCGGCGAAGCCGGTGCGGGGCTGTTTGCCGCATCGACCGCGATCGAAGAGGAAATCTGCAGGATGTACCGGATGGCCGTCGTTGGCCGGACCGACGAGATCGAGGAGCGTTTCTACGCGATCTCGCCCGAGCGGCGCCTGAAGCATCCCTCGGTGCTGCTGATCACCAACACGGCACGCGCGGACCTGTTCACAGCGCGCTGAGAGCCCCTGCGCCGGCTACATCCAGATGTCGCGCTGCAGGATGACCTCGGACAGCCGCGTTATGGCCTCGACCAGCGCCGCGTCCCTGAGGGTCGGCACCAATCCATCCTCGCGCTCGTTTTTCTCTCGAATCACCTGCCATCGTGCAACGATAGCGTCCACCGACGCCTCCATCCTGGACTTCAGCTTGCGCTCCACTTCGTCGAGCGGCCACTGCTGGTTCTCGAGATTCTGCACCCACTCGAAATAGCTGACCACGACGCCGCCGCCGTTAGCGACGATATCCGGCAGGACGACAATGCCTCTTTGCTGCAACGCCTCGTCTGCCTCTGGCGTCACCGGCGCATTCGCCGCCTCCACGACAAGACGCGCCTTCACGTCCCCCGCGTTGTCCTTACGAATCTGGCACTCGAGCGCGGCCGGGATCAGTATGTCGCAGTCGCAGGCGAGCAGGTCCTCGTTGGTGACCGTCTTCGTCTCCGGCAGACCGACGACGCTGCCGTGTTCCGCCTTGTGCGCCAGCACCTGCCGCGGATCGAGACCCCCATGGTCGGCGACACCGCCCTGCGAATCGGACACGCACACGATCGTCGCCCCGGCTTCATGGAACAACCGCATACTGTGCGCGCCGACGTTGCCGAGGCCCTGGATCGCGACGCGGGCGCCCGCCAGACTGTCCAGGCCGCCGACGATCCGATGCTCCAGGAACCGCTCCGTCGCATTCAGGCAGCCGCGCCCCGTCGCGGAGTCGCGACCGAGCGAACCGCCCAGCTGCAGCGGCTTGCCCGTGACGACGGCCCGGTTGTTCTGCCCGCGGTGGAACACGTCGAAGGTGTCGTAGATCCACGCCATGGTCTGCTCGTTGGTGTAGACATCGGGTGCCGGGATGTCCGTGTGCGGACCGATCGCGTCGCCCAGCTCGATCACGAAGCGGCGCGTGATGCGCCGGAGTTCGGCGCGGCTGAGTTTCTTCGGGTTGCAGACCACGCCGCCCTTGGCGCCACCGAACGGAAGGTCGGCCAACGTTGTCTTCCAGGTCATCAACGCCGCGAGCGCCGCGACTTCGTGTTCGGTCACGTACGGGTGGTAGCGAATGCCACCTTTGCCCGGCCCGCGTGACGAGTTGTGCAACACCCTGAAACCGTGAAAGGTCTGCACGGTATCGTCGTCCATGTGAATGGGGAAACGCACATGCACGGTGCGCTTGGGCGTTACCAGGTA
>JBFIHC010000117.1:0-7530 GCA_041601995.1 Woeseiaceae bacterium
GCACTCGAGCGTAAGAACCTCGGCGGCCTCGGCCGGGCAATCGGCGTCGTGTTCTGCGTGATGCTCTTGGTCTCCACCACGACCGGCGGCAATATGTTCCAGGCCTGGAACGTGGGTGAACTCACCGAGGAGTACTTCGGTGTACCGAGCTGGATCTGCGGCATCGTTCTCGCCATTGCCGTGGGTGCCGTCATCATCGGCGGCATCAAGCGCATCGGCAAGGTGACTGCCACGCTCGTGCCCTTCATGTGTGCCCTGTACCTGCTGGCCGGCATCTGGGTGCTGAGTTCGCACGTTACCGAGATACCGGCGATGCTGATGCTCATCGTGAAGTCCGCTTTCGTGCCTACGGAAGCGACGGGCGCCTTCGTCGGCGGCACGGCGGGCGCCGCCTTCGTATTCGGCATGAAGCGGGCGATCTTCTCCAACGAGGCGGGCCAGGGCTCCTCGCCAATTGCGCACGCCGCCGCGAAAACCGACGAACCGGTTCGCGAAGGCATCGTCGCCGGGCTTGAGCCGTTCATCGACACGATCGTCGTGTGTACTTTCACCGCCCTCATCATTCTCGCGACCGGTATATGGAACCGCGCGCCGGACGATCCGCTCCCTGTCGTTCCCGCGGTCGAAGCGACGAGAGCCGGCTGGCAGTTCGAGGATACGCGCGTCGACGGCGACAACTGGCGTGACGGCGAGCGCGTGGTCCTCGTAGTCGCCGCGCACGAGCGCGACGGCGGCTTCGACCAGTACAGGCTGGAAGGTACGGTTGTGAGCGGTCCCGGCGGTTATGTCGTTCGCTGGGACCTTTTCGTCAGCGATGTGGAACCGCGAATCGTGGGCGACGGGCTGTATCGTTCGTTCGTCGGCGCGGCGCTCACCGCGAAAGCTTTCGACACCGTGACGCCGGGCCTCGGCAAGTGGCTGATCACGATCGCCGCGTGGATGTTCGCAATATCGACGATCATCTCCTGGGCCTATTACGGCGAACAGGGCGTCGTGTTCCTGGCTGGTGAAAAGCCGGTACTCGCCTACAAGATCGTTTACTGCGTACTGGTGTTCGTCGCGACGCTCGGCTTCATCGAGAGTGCCGCCGACCTCGACAATTTCACCGGCGTCGGCACCGGCGTGCTGGTGTGCGCGAATATCCCCATCTGCTGGTTCTTCGGTTACCAGGCGATGCGCGCCTACAAGGACTACATCGCACGCCTCAAGAGCGGACGCATGGGCCCCGACCATCCGCCGCCGTCGCTCGACGACCTCCTGTCCGGCCGCGACATCCAGAAATAACCCCTGTCACGGCGCAGGCTCACTGTAGGAGAGGTTCTCGAACCGCGGTCGCGCGCCGGGGCGTTTTTCGACCGAAGTAAAGCGCAGTGCAGCGAGCCATGAGGGAGAGAAATGCCCCGGCGCGCATGCCAGCCCGAATCGAGAACGCGGCGTCGACGGAGCGCGTTTGTTATTCGGGTGGGTGGCGGCGCTGGATGGCGTCGAGCGCCTTGTCGATGCGCGCCTTCGCCTGCGCCGTGACGCCACCGCGCTCGTATTCGTCCACGACGAACGACTCGAACCGGCCGACGAGTTCGTCCATATTGCCCACCTCGAATTCGTCCTTGCGGCGTACGTCCTCCGGCGCGTTCTCGTAGGCCTTGAACAGGTCGATCCACAGTTCGCTCTGCTTGCCGAGGCTGATGAGCTGGTAGAATTGCGGTCCCGGGCGGCCGTTGTCGCTGCTGACGATGCTCCAGAGCCCTGCCACCAGTGAAGCGGGCACGAGGAGCAGGTCGCGGAGCCCGTCCACGAGAAGTTTTGCCTGGAATACGAACAGGTCGCGTATCAGGGTCCAGCGATCGGGGTAATCGTTCGGCGTCTGCGGATTCGGTTCCATTGTCGATGACCGCCATTATTGTGAATCGGGTCAGTCGATTATAGCGGCTGGCGTGAACCGCCAGCGGTGGCAAGAATCGGGGCTTTCCAGTAGTGTTACCGCGTTCGCAGACGGGCCCACGGTATATGCCGACCTTTCATTCTTCACCCAGGTACGAGCACGGCAGTCCCGAGTCACTCGGCGTGCTCGTCGTCAACCTCGGCACGCCGGACGACCCGTCGCCCGGCGCGGTGCGCCGCTACCTGCGGCAGTTCCTGTCCGATCCGCGCGTCGTCGAGATTCCGCGGCCGCTCTGGCTGATGATCCTCTACGGATTCGTCCTGCCCTTCAGGCCGAAGCGTTCCGCCGAGGCGTATTCGAAGATCTGGACCGAAGACGGCTCGCCGCTGTTGCGCATCTCGGAGGACATCACCCGGTCGCTGCAGGACAAACTCAAGCAGCGCTTCTCCGGGCCGGTGCACGCCGTGCTCGGCATGTCCTATGGCCAGCCCTCTATCCCGGACGCGCTGCAGAAGCTCTATGACCGAGGCGCGCGGCGCGTCGTCGTGCTGCCACTGTACCCGCAATATTCCGGTACCACGTCGGCATCGGTGTTCGATGCGGTGACGTCAGAGCTCTCGAAGCGGCGCTGGGTACCCGAGCTGCGCTTCATCAACCATTACCATGACGCGCCCGGGTACATCGCGGCGCTCGCCGCAAGCGTCCGCGACTACTGGGACCGGAACGGGCGCGGCGACCGGCTGTTACTGTCATTCCACGGCGTGCCCAAACAAACGCTTCTCAAGGGCGACCCTTACCACTGCCAGTGCCAGAAGACGGCCCGGCTGCTGGCCGATGCCCTGGATTTATCCGGCGCTCAGTGCATGGTCGCTTTCCAGTCGCGCCTCGGCAAAGCGGAGTGGCTGAAGCCTTACGCCGACGAGACCATCGCGGAACTCGGCCGTGGCGGCCTCGAGCGCCTCGATGTGCTGTGTCCGGGCTTTGCGGCCGACTGCCTGGAGACGCTCGAGGAGACCGCGATGCAGAACCGCGAAATCTTCCGCGAAGCCGGCGGCGGCGACCTGCACTACATTCCCGCCCTGAACGCGCGCGACGATCACGTCGCCTTCCTCGCCCGCCTCGTCGAGAAGCATTCGGGCGGCTGGCCGGAGTCGTCGCCCGACTGGAGCGAGAGCGAAGCCGCGCGGGAACGCGACAAGTCGCGGGAGCGGGCCCTTGCGATGGGGGCGGAACGTTGAGTGGCATCGGCCGCTTCCTCGAAATCAGCGTCCGTTCGCAGAACGTCGTCGAATCGCTGCTCTGGTACAAGACGCTCGGTTTTTCCGAGCTCGAAACGGCGGACGTATACCCGCACAAGTATGCGGTCGTCAGCGACGGTGTGCTGAACATCGGTATCCACGACCGCGAATTCGAGTCGCCCGCCATCACTTTCGTGCAACCGGACCTCGCGCGGCATGCGCGTTCGATGGCCGATCACGGTTTCGAGTTCAGCTTCATGCATCTCGGCGAAGAGCGCTTTAACGAGATCGGCGTCAACGATCGTGACCGGCACCTCGTCACCATCGTGGAAGCGCGCACCTTCCATGGCAATGACGAGGACGACAATGATTCGGCCTGCGGCGCCTGGTTCGAGCTGACCCTGCCGGTGCGTGATGCCGTGCACTCGGCGCGCTTCTGGGGCCCCGTCGCCGGTTCCATCCTGAGGATGCGCGAAGAGCCGACCGTGCACATGCGCTTCGACGCGGGCGGCATCGCGCTCGGCCTCTCGGAGAGCATCGCGCTCGAGGCGCCATCGCTGTGCTTCAAGTGCCATGACAGGGACGCGCTCAAACATCTCCAGCAAGCGCGCGACATCGAGGCGAAAGAATTCCCAGGTTTCGAGGGCGCATTCATGGTTCTGACTGCCCCCGAGGGCACGCAGCTGTTCCTGTTCGACGAGGACTTTCTCGGCGAGGCCATCGTAGTGGACGAGGATGTCGACCCGAGCGAGGTCGAGGGCCGGTTCGACTGAGCACAGGCGCTAGGTCAGCTCGCGCAGCAACGTCATCGCCTGGCCCAGGTAACCGGAGCCGAACAGGTTCAGGTGATTCAGCACGTGATAGAGCTGGTAGAGCTTGAGTCTTTGCTCATGTCCCTCCGCCATCGGCCAGCTCTCTTCGTAGGCGCGGTAGAATCCGCGCCCGAAACCACCGAACAGCATCGTCATCGCGATGTCGGATTCTCGGTCGCCGTAGTACACGGCCGGGTCGAAAATCACCGGCGCCCCGCCAGCGACGCCCCAGTTGCCGCTCCACAGGTCGCCGTGACACAGTGACGCCTTCGGGCGGTAGCCCTCGAACAGCTCCGGCAGGCGCTCGGCCAGCTGCAATCCCAGCGATTGCAGTTCGCCCGAATAGCCGTTGCGTGCGGCGAGGTCCAACTGGAAGCGCAGCCGGTGTTCGCGGAAGAACACGACCCAGTCAGCCGTCCACGGGTTGTGCTGCGGCGTCGGGCCGATCGTATTGTCGCGGTGCCAGCCGTGTCGCTTTTCGGTGTGATGGTGCAAGGCCGCCAGCTGCTGCCCCAGCAGGGACTCCGCTGCGGACGTTGCGGGCTGGAAGTGGAGTCGCTCCAGCGCAATGAAGGCCCTGCCGTCCTCGATGCCGCAATCGATGACGGCAGGCACCCGAATAGCGCTCGCGAGTGCAAGCTCGCGCAATCCTTCGACTTCCGCCTCGAACATGTCGAGCGCGTTCGCGGGACCCGTCTTTACGAAAGCGTCGCCGCGGCCGGCCATCGTCAGAAGCGGCTGAGATCGGAGACCCGCTCGGCCTGGCGCCGCAGGGCCGTGCCGATATTCGCTTCGTCGAACAGCGCGTTGATCGCGCCGAGGTCCGGCATCGAGCGGCGCAGGTTTGTTTCGGGATCGTCGATGGGTGCGTCGCAGGCGATCCCCGTTAGCTGCCGCGCCAGCATCGCGGCTTCGCGGTGGGTATCCAGTTTCGCGCCCAGCGTTTTCGCACCGCGCACCGGCACCTCGTGAATGCGATTGAGGTTTGCGTAAATATCGTCGAGGGTACCGAAGTGTGCCAGGAGTGCCGAAGCCGTTTTCTTGCCGACACCGGGTACGCCGGGGATGTTGTCGACACTGTCGCCGGCAAGTGCGAGAAAATCCGCGATTTGCTCGGGGAGCACGCCGAACACGTCGAGGATGTGGTCGTAGCCGAGCTTGCCCTTGCCGGCGAAATCCCAGAACACGTCGTCCCTGGTCAGCAGCTGCGTCAGGTCCTTGTCCCGGCTCACGATCGTCGAAGGCCGCCCGGCCCGGCGGCCGTGCTCGACGAGCGTGCCGATGAGATCGTCCGCCTCGTACAGCGGGTCGGCACAGTTCATCAGGCCGAGCGCGCTGACGAAGCGCCGGCACTGCGAGAACTGGCGCTTCAGTTCCTCGGGCGCAGGTTCACGGTTCGCCTTGTACTCCGGGTAGATGCTGGTGCGGAAGGAGGTCGTGAGGCTCTCATCGAAAGCCACGGCGATGTGCTCGGGATTCACCTGCTCGATGAAATCGCCCAGGAAGCGGGCAAAGCCGTAGAACGCATTGACCGGGTTGCCGTCGCCGTCGACGATGTCGTCGGGCATCGAGTAATAGGCCCGGAACACATACACGCTGGCATCGATCAGGTACTGCATCGTCGAAGTATAGCGGAGCACCGAAATGTGCGCTGTGCATGGGACATCGGTAGCTCTTATCTCCATTATTCTAAAGAGTTATCTGACTTTGGGTGATCGCCATGTTGGTCCCGGACTGGCTCTACTCCCGCATTCCGCATATCTGGCTGTCGATCGGCCTGTTGTTCCTGTTCATCGGCCTCGCGGCCGGACCGGGCTTCCGGCTGTTCTACGCCTATCTGCTGCTCGCGCTGGTCTGCCTGTTCCGGGCCCTGTACATCTACCAGGCCCGACGGCGTTTCCACCGTCGCAATCGCGTCGCCTTTCTCCATGAAACGCAGGTGATGCATCGCAACAAGGACTAGGCAATCCGGTCGGCGCCACCCCTTTGCGCGCTTGCCGGAAAACCGCGGGCGTGCCGATGCAAGCGCCGAGCAGAATCAGTGTCATGACCGGCATGACGACGTACGTCGACGGCAGCGCGGGAACGATCTCACCGATCATCGAGTCGGGGGACTCCCCCATCGTTTTCAGCAATTCGGCCGTCTTCGCAAACCGGTAGCTAACGGTCGGGCGATCGCGACCGGCGCGTCGCTCGTGGTGCTCCTGCAGCTTGTTTCATGGCGCACCGGGCGCGGCGGCGAAACTCAGTCGTGGAAGTGCGTATCGATGACCTCTTCACCGGAGAACAGGTGATCGGTCAGGCGGGCGTGCAGGGGGCTCGAGCGCGGGATGTGCGCAAGCAGGTACTGCATCTGGTCGGCGAGAACGCGGCGGCCCTTCAGATAAATGTACTCGGCGTAAGTCGGCGTGAACGGCACCGCGATGAGTTGCATCGCTGCCTGCTCCGGCGTGCGGCCGCCCTTGTAGTTATTGCAGCGGCGGCAGGCCGTCGCGACGTTGTTCCAGGTATCTCGTCCGCCCTGGGAGAGCGGAGTAATGTGGTCTCGCGTCAGGTCGCGCGTCGGGAACCGCATGGCACAGTACAGGCACAGGTTCGCGTCGCGCTTGAACAGCGTCCGGTTATTGAGCGGCGGTACGTACTTGTCGCGATTACGCGAGAGGCTCTGGCTGGTGCCTTGGGTCGCGATGATGGAACTGACGTCGATCTTGCTGCGACGCCCGTCCATCGAGCTGTAACCGCCGAACACCGTATATAAAAGAGTGCCGCAATCATAAGCGACCTGCTCGGTGTGATAGAGACGCACGGCCTCCCTGTAATCGATCCACTCGAGCGGCATACCGGCAACATCGGTCCGAAGGACCTGTTGCGAAATATCCGATGCAACGCCTGCGAGCATAGCCACCTCCGTAGCCTATGCGCGCATTATTACAGCAATCAGAGCGCCTTTAAAACCTCGTCGAGCGTCTCCTTGGCGTCACCGAACAGCATGCGCGTGTTCTCCAGGAAAAACAGCGGGTTCTGTACGCCGGCATAGCCGGTCGCCATGCTGCGCTTCAGCACGATCGACGTCTTGCCCTTCCAGCATTCGAGCACCGGCATACCGGCGATCGGGCTGTCGGGATCTGTAAGCGCCGACGGGTTGACGATATCGTTCGCGCCGATGATGACCGACACGTCGACGTCCGGGAAGTCCTCGTTGACCTCGTCCATCTCGAACACGATGTCGTACGGCACCTTGGCCTCGGCCAGCAGCACGTTCATGTGACCGGGCATGCGCCCCGCTACCGGGTGGATTCCGAAGCGGACGTTCACGCCTTTCTCGCGCAGCGTCTTGGTGATCTCGAAAACGGTGTGCTGCGCCTGTGCGACGGCCATGCCGTAGCCCGGGATGATCATCACTTCCTTGGCGCTGGACAGCAGCTCTGCGGCTTCCTGGGTGTCGATGGCAACGACTTCGCCCTGGTCCTCGCCGCTGCTCGCGGCCGCGGCGCCACCGCCGGTTCCGAATCCGCCGGCGATCACATTCAGGAACTTGCGGTTCATCGCGCGGCACATTATGTAGCTCAGGATCGCGCCGCTCGAGCCAACGAGCGCA
>JBFIHC010000118.1:0-7487 GCA_041601995.1 Woeseiaceae bacterium
AGATCGTAGTCGTTCCAGTCCGTGGCCCTCCGCCACGGCACCATCTCGACCTCCCACCCCAGCTCGGCCATGGGCTCGAAACTCAGCTCGGCATCGGAGACGAAGCCGCTGATATCGTCCATCGTCAGGTAAGCGCAGCGCCGGCTCATCCTGTTCCCCGGGTCACCTCGGTTTTCCAGCGGGCGAGCTTACAGGTCCTGCACGTACTCGGCGAGCTGGCGGTCGTGCACCCGCCCGAGCAGAAGCAGTGCGAGCACCGCCCCGATCAGTGCGAAGAACATGTCGGACTGGGTGTCCCAGACGTAGCCCTGGGTCCCGAGAAACGACTCGGCGGCTTCGTCCGACAGCAGCGCGACCCACCATTCGATAAGCTCGTAGAGCGCGCTGACGGCGAGACAGAAACACACGACGAAGAAGTTACGCCATGCGGCGCCACTGAAAACGCCCAGCCGGATCGTGACCTCGCGCGCGACGATAGCCGGGATGAAGCCCTGCGCCAGGTGACCGAGCTTGTCGTAATTGTTGCGCGGTGGGTCGAACAACTCGCTGAACCAGTTGCCGGCGGGCACCTCTGCGTAGGTGTAGTGCCCGCCGACCATCAGGATGATGCAGTGGACGAGAATCAGCACGTAGGCCAGGCGGGTGAGCGGAAAGCGGTTGCGCGTTGCGAACAGAATTACCACGGCGATGATCGCCGGCGCCACCTCCAGCAACCAGGTGACCGTGTCTTTCGGTTCGAAGCCCGACCAGAGCAGGAAGCCCGCGAATATGGCCATCCAGCTGGCTGCTCGTGGCTGTGTGAGACGCAACCCGGCCATCGTTACTCCGCCCCGGCGGACGCATCGATGGCGTCGCCCTGGCGCGAGTGCCAGAACCCTTGTTTCGCGAACGTTTTCCAGATCCACGGCAGCCAGCGCAGCAACGCGAAACTGAGCCACAGCGCCCAGGCCAGAATCAGCACCTTGTAGATCCACATCGGCGCGGTCCACGCCGTCGCTATCGGCAGGGCCGACGCGCTGCGATCGCCGAACCACGCGAGCGAATTCCCGGCCGAACCGTTGCCCGTCACGTGCATGTCCGGCGTCCCCAGAAGTCCTCCCGGCAGGCTGCCGATGATCGACAGCAGCGCCACCACGGTGAACAGCGCAAACAGAACCTGCGTCGTGTTATAGCGCCACCAGGGGATCCGCGCGCGCCACTGATCGCGCGCGCCGGCTGCCAGCAGCCAGGCGACGACGACGGCAAGTACCGGCCAGTTGAACGTGCTGAACCCCAGTCCGAGCAGCAGCCAGTGGCGCGTTTTCAGCGGCGTCCAGTCGATCCGGCCGAGCAGCCACGCAAACAGGACAAGCACCGCGAGCTCGGGCCAGTACAGCACTGCCGGACCAAGGCGCGGTCCGCTCGTGCCGAGCAACCAGCGGTTCTGCGGCAGCGTCAGCCGTATCGAGATGTTGCTCGCGGGCGCGCCGAGATCGACATCCGGCGTTTCAGCCAGGCTGCTCACGCCCTCGTTCTCCCGCCAGCTAACGGCAACGGTGTGCGAACCCGGCAGGATCGGCACGGTGAGGTCGCGGCCGTCGGCGCGCAGCGGTTCGATGCGGTCGTCGATGCGGACTTCGCTGACCTCTGCGCCGTCCGGCAGGCGCAGCACGTGCTGCGACCCGCGCGTACTGCGATACTGGAGCGTCAGCTGCGCGGTACTCGACCGCTCGCCCTGCGAAATAACCAGGTTCACGGCATCGAATGCCAGCGTCGTACCCTCGCTGGCGTCCGGCCGGGTCGTCGTCATGGTCAGCTGCTCGCCGCCCCGCGGATGAAACTCGGCGATGCGCGCGTCCGGGCTGCCCTGCTGCGACTCGCTCTCCGGGACCCCGCTGAACTCGGCGCGCCAGATGCTGCCGACCCCGAAACGCCACACCTCGCTCCACGGCTCGCCGTGCGCGGCAGCGAGAACCAGCGGCGACACGCGCTGCAGGCTGGAGACCCAGCTCACGGACTGTTGCGTCGGCTGCATCGATACCAGCGCCTTGCCGTCGGCGGCGGCTACGTCCTCGCTGAGCACGGTTTCGCCGTCGAGCAATGGAACCTCGAGCGTGAGCGCGCCCTGCGCCGGTGCCAGCCGAACGACGGTCGTGGTGATGCGCCATTCCAGGTCCAGTTCGACGTTGCGTTCCACCCTGACGAAGGCGGGGAACCGGCTGCTTTCCCAGCGCGGAATCGCCTCGCCGCCCCCAACCGACTGCAGCCGGGTTAGCTGCAGGGACCCGGACAGCAGGCGGCGGTCCTTGATGCCCGCCACCAGCCAGCCGTCGCTGTCGACCTCGATCACGCGAGGCGGCGTGGCAAACGGGATTTCCAGGCTGTCGACGGGCGGCGCCGCCCCTCGCAGCACGACGGTATGCTGTCCCGGCGAAACGCGCAGCCAGAGCGTGCCGTTTTCCCTGCGCAAGACCTGCGCCGCGGCGCTGCCGTCCAGCGCTATGGCCTGCGGACGCCAGCCGCGCTCCGATCCCGGCAGCGGAATGGCCACGTCTTCGGCGGCGTGCACGGTCAGTGTCATGCCGATGCCGTCGCCGTCGGCCCGGACTTTGGCGGCGGCAATCTCCGCGCAGCGCGGTACGCAGTCCGGCGGCTCGAGCAGCCGCGATTCGAGCTCGCGCAGCAAATCGCGGTCCGGCATCTGCGCCGCCGACTCCGGGCTGGTGCTCAACAACAGCGCGAGCAGCAGGGCACCCAGCGTCGCCGATGAGCGCGCCGTGCCGAGGCTCAGGCCGCCCGGCAAGCTCCAGCGCCTGCCCATGATTTCCGCCGCGAGCGCGGCCGCAAACAGCAACAACATGGCGACCTCGAAAAACCGCAATGCCGTGACGGCCCAGCGCGGCAATA
This sequence comes from Woeseiaceae bacterium, assembly GCA_041601995.1. GTDB lineage: Bacteria > Pseudomonadota > Gammaproteobacteria > Steroidobacterales > Woeseiaceae > UBA1847. The sequence continues at coordinate 2,887 of JBFIHC010000118.1, forward strand.
CGACCAGCCGCATTGCCTGGCCGACATCGACCGGACCACTCCACGTCAGCCGGTAGCTGTTCCAGGCCCACGAGGGCACGCCCGGGCCGGCCTGCACGACGGCGTTCTCCGCGTACCGCGAATAGCGCCGCGGCGCCTTCTGCGTCGATCCCGCCACGGCGACCTCTTCCGGCGCCTGCTCGGCCTGCATCGTGGTCAGCGCCGACATGTCGCCCTCGGTGCGCCGCAGCTTGAGCGCTGGCTCGTCCAGGCGGCCCTCCATCGCCGCGGCCGGCCGTTCCGGTGCCGCAGCAGGGAATACCGAGAAGCCGGCTTCGTACTGCGATTCCAGTTGCGGATAGATGGCGATGCGCAGCTGGCCCGCCACGAACGGCACCAGCACCAGCACCAGCGCGAGGACGCTGGCGCCCTGGTAGACCTGCACCGCCTGCCGCAGCCGCCCGGCCGGCGCAACCCGAACCAGCGCGATCGCCGCCAGCAAATTGAGCCATAGCCAGGCCGGCGCACCGGACTCCTGGTAGCTGAGTGCGAGGGCAAGCAACGCAATGATGCCGGCTGCAGGGCCGAACAGCCGCCATGCGGCAATCGTGATGATCAATACAAGGAAGAAATCGAGCAGCTGCCACCGGCTGACCCAGCTGGCCGGTGCCTTGTCGACACCCGGCGCCGCGACCAGCTTGTGGCCCGGAGGCAGGTGCAGCAACGCGGTGACATTCGCGAAGCGCGCATCCCAGCCGGTTACCGGCATCGATGCCCGTGTCTCGCTGCGCCCGATACCGGTCAGGCTGACGTTCGCGCGGCGCAATTCGACGCCGGTTTCGCCCGGCTCTTCCCCTTCCGTGATGAGCAGGTTGTCCCCGGCTTCGGTAGCGCTGAGCAACGCATAGGGCGGCGCCATATCGAGCCGCCAGTCGCTGCGCATCGTACCGCCGATGTCGTCACGAACGACGAAACCGCCGCCATCGAAATCCAGCCATAGCGTCCGGTCGAGGCGCAGGTCGTTATCACGCGCGACGATACCGCGACTCCTCTCGACGATCGTCATCGTATCGGCACCCGCGACGCGGAAAGCCGGCAGCATGCGCCACTGATCGGGCACCTGCGCTTGCTGCGGATCGACCGGCGGCAGGCCTTCAACGGCCGTCACGCGCAGCCGGTCGTTGGCACGGTAGGACCATATTTCCGTGTCGGGGAGATTCGCGCCTGCCCCGGGCGGCGCCACCTCGTCGACCGCGGCCGGCGCACGTGCTGTCAGCGTGATCTGCCAGCGGCCGGGACGGACCTGGACGCGCAGCTTGCCGTCGGCTTCCAGGCGCGCCGGCAGCGCGCTGTCGATCAGCATCGGCACGAACCCGTCAGGCAGTACCGGGCCGAACAGTTCCTCGCGAACGCCGCCCGCCACGTTGATCCTGATGAGGGTCGTCAGTCGCGTCGGCACGTCGTCGGCAACCAGCCGATACACCTCGGCCTCGACCGCATCCCGTACCCGCGTGTCACGTTCCCGCTCGCCGAGAAACAGGCCGCGCGGACCCCGCTCCGGTGTCTCGATTCGCTTGCCGTTCACGCTGAGCGCGATGAGGCCGCTCTGTCCCGGCACTGGCAGCACGCCCGGGCGTTCGTCCCACTCGAAAGATCCGGATAGCCGGTGCGCGCCGGGTGCGACCCGGACCGCCGGGAAGCCGTCACGCTCGACGACGACGACGGCTTTGCCGTTGACGGTGACTTCGTTCGGCCAGTAGTCGCTGCTTCCGGGCAGTGCCAGCCAGGCGTCCGGCGCGTACACCGTCCATTGCTGGCTGAATCGACCCCCGTCGGCATCGATGACAATGTCGAGCAGCCCCGGCCAGGCGCAGACGAAGTCGCCTCGTGCCGCAGCGACGCCGTTGAAGTAGAACGGGCAATCCCGGTAATCCTTGCCGTGCAGCACCCACTGCTGCCACCCCTCGAGCTCATCGGGAACCTGAATTTCGGCAGGATGCGCTGCCAGGGGCAGCAACAGGCAAACGAGAAACAGTCTGGACATCCGCAACATGGTCATCTCTCCGGCATGCCTCCGTTGACACTATACTGGAACGCGTGCGGCGCGTTATCCGGGTCAATCCGGACGCCCAGCATCAATAATGAGGCGGCCTTTCGTCGACGTTCGCGCTGGTCGGCAGCGCCTCGCCCAGCGAGCGAACCCGCTCGATAATTGAGTCACACAGCTTCTCCAGGCGCATGATGTTTTCCTGTTGTTTCGTGATGACGTCGTTGAGTTCCAGTAGCAGGTGCTCCTGGTGGGCGAGCTTTGTCTCCAGATCGACGAAGCGTTGTTCCGACATGGTAGCCTCCGTTTTTTGCAGTCCCGGCAAGCCCGGCGAGCGCGGTTGAATTATGTCATTACTTCGCTTCGACGAAGTGTCCGTAGAGTTCGGCGACCTGAAGATCCTGACCGGGGCCGAGTTCTCGATTGACACCGGCGAGCGCGTATGCCTGATCGGGAGAAACGGCGCCGGCAAGTCCACCACGCTGAAGCTGATCGGCGGGGAGCTCGAGCCGGATCGCGGCGAGATCGTGCGCGCCCACGACCTGGTAACCAGCCAGCTCGCACAGACACTGCCCGAGACCATGAATCTGCCTGTGCGCGACGTCGTGCGCTCCGGGCTCAACGACATCGAAGCGCTGCTCACGGAATACCAGCAGCGCTCGAAGCTGGCTCTCGACCGCCAGGGCCTGCAGGAGCTCGAGGCGCTGCACGCGAAAATCGACGCGCACGACGGCTGGCACATCGAACAGCGCGTCGAAACCGTGATCACGGACCTCAAACTGCCTGCGGACAAGAAGATGAATGACTTGTCGGGCGGCTGGCGGCGCCGTGTTGCGCTGGCGAAGGCGCTGGTGCAGAAACCCGACCTGCTGCTGCTCGACGAACCCACGAACCACCTGGATATTGCGACGATCAAGTGGCTCGAAGACCGCGTACATTCCTATCCGGGCGCCGTCATCTTCATCACGCACGACCGCGCTTTTCTGCAGCGGCTGGCGACCCGCATCGTGGAGATCGATCGCGCGAAGCTCACGAGCTGGCCGGGCAACTACCAGGATTACCTGCGCCGCAAGGAAAAGGCGCTCGAGGACGAGGCCGCCGCGAATGCGCGCTTCGACAGGAAACTGGAGGAAGAGGAAGCGTGGATCCGGCAGGGCATCAAGGCACGGCGCACGCGCAACGAAGGCCGGGCGCGGGCGCTGTTGAAAATGCGCGAGGAACGCGCAAAACGGGTATCGCCCGAGGCCAGGGCGCGGATTTACATCGAAGAAGCGGAGCAGTCCGGGCGCAAGGTCATCCGGGCGAAAAACGTCGGCTACCGCTACGGTGACGAACCGTTGATCGAGGGGTTCTCTGTCAAGATCATGCGCGGCGACCGCATCGGTCTCATCGGCAACAACGGTGTCGGCAAGACGACGCTCCTGCGTTTGTTGATCGGCCAGATCGAGCCGCAGACCGGCACGCTGAAACACGGCACCAACCTGGAGATCGGTTATTTCGACCAGCTGCGACAGACGCTGGATCTCGAGAAGAGCGTTGCCTACAACGTCGGCGAAGGCCGGACCTATATCAGGCTGAATGGCAAGGACCGGCATGTCGTTGGCTATCTCAAGGGGTTCCTGTTCAGTCCCAAGCGTGCACAGACGCCCGTGAAGGCGCTGTCGGGCGGCGAGCGCAATCGCGTCATCCTGGCCAAGCTGTTCACCCGGCCGGCAAACCTGCTGGTACTGGACGAACCGACCAATGACCTCGACATCGAGACACTCGAAGTGCTGGAGGACAAACTCTGCGAATACAACGGCACCCTGATCGTCGTCAGTCATGACCGCGAGTTCCTCGACAATGTGGTAACGAGCACCATCGTCTTCGAGGAGAACGGGCGCATACAGGAGTATGTCGGCGGTTACAGCGACTGGCTCCGACAGGGGAAGCAGCTGGCGGTCACGGACAATCCGTACGAGGCCGAGGAGCGCAGGCGCCGCGCCGCCGAGCGACGCAGGCAACGACCGGCGACCAAATTGAGCTACAAGGACCAGCGCGAGCTGGAATCCCTGCCGGCGGAAATCGAAGCGCTCGAAGAAACGATCGCCCGGCTGCAGCAGACCGTGGCCGACCCGGACTTCTATGCCCGGGATGGCAAGGACGTGAAGGAGATGCTGCAGACGCTCTCGGACACCGAAGCCGAACTCGAGCGGCGCATCGATCGCTGGGGCGAGCTCGAGACCCTCGCCGCGTCGTTCCGGGCCGATTAGACCGGCCGGGTCAGGTAGTAGCAGACGTCGGCCATGGGCGCCCCGTCCGGATAATCGCGCACGGCGAATCCCATCGACCTGTAGCACGCGAGTGCCGCTGCATTGTGCCGGTAGCAGAACAGGGAAAATTCATCCGCGGTCATTACCCGGGGTCCGGTCTCCATGAGCGCTGCCAGCAGTCGCTTGCCGACGCCGGCTCCCCGCATTGCCGGATTCACGATCAGGCGAGCGAAATTGATCCGGCCATAACGCTCGTACATCTGGCCGAACGCGGCAAATTCGCCCGCCGGCGAGTTCAGCCGGAAACTCGGCATCCGGCCCCA
>JBFIHC010000119.1:0-7452 GCA_041601995.1 Woeseiaceae bacterium
ACCGCAGCTTGTCGGGATCGAAGTCCTCGCGGCCGATTCCGGTACCGAGCGCAGTGATCAGCGTGCCGACTTCGGCGGACGACAACATCTTGTCGAAACGCGCCTTCTCGACGTTCAGTATCTTGCCCTTGAGCGGCAGGATCGCCTGCGTGCGGCGATCGCGGCCCTGCTTGGCCGAGCCGCCGGCCGAGTCGCCCTCGACGAGGAACAGTTCCGATAGGGCCGGGTCTTTTTCCTGGCAGTCGGCGAGCTTGCCGGGCAGGCCGGCGACGTCGAGTGCACCCTTGCGCCTCGTCCTCTCGCGCGCCTTGCGCGCGGCCTCCCTGGCGCGCGCCGCATCGATGATCTTCGAGACGATCGCCTTGGCTTCCTGGGGGTTCTCGAGCAGGAACTCTTCGAGGCGGCCGGCCATGGCCTGCTCGACGATACCTTTAATTTCAGATGAAACTAATTTGTCCTTGGTCTGCGCCGAGAACTTCGGGTCCGGCACCTTGACCGAAAGCACGGCGGTCAGGCCTTCGCGCGCATCGTCGCCCGAGGGCATGAACTTGTCCTTGCGGCTCGAGAGTTCCTTCTCGATGTAGGTGTTCAGTGTCCGTGTCAGTGCCGAGCGGAAGCCGGCCAGGTGCGTGCCGCCGTCGCGCTGCGGGATGTTGTTCGTGTAGCAGAACATGTTCTCCTGGTAGCCGTCGTTCCACTGCATCGCGGCCTCGACGCCGACGTCGTCTTTCATGGCCATGAAATGAAACACCGCGCCATGGATCGGCGTCTTGTTCCTGTTGAGGTGCTCCACGAACGCCCGGATGCCGCCCTCGTATTCGAAGATGTCTTCCTTGTCTTCCTCGCGTTCGTCGACGAGACGAATGCGCACACCCGAGTTCAGGAACGACAGCTCGCGCAGGCGCCGCGCCAGGATGTCGTAGTGAAACTCGATGTTCGAAAACGTGCCGGCGCTCGGCTTGAAGCGCAGCGTCGTGCCGGTGCGGTCGGTGTCGCCGACGACCGCCAGCGGTTCCTGCGGCTCGCCGTGCACGTACTCCTGCTGGTGGATCTTGCCTTCGCGATGAATCGTCAGGACGAGATGCTCCGAGAGCGCATTGACCACGGATACACCGACGCCGTGCAGGCCGCCCGAGACCTTGTAGGAGTTGTCGTCGAACTTGCCGCCAGCATGCAGCACGGTCATGATGACCTCGGCCGCCGACCGCCCCTCTTCCGGGTGCATATCCACGGGAATGCCGCGGCCGTCATCGCTGACCGTCACCGATTCGTCGGCATGAATCGTGACCGTAATCGTGTCGCAATGACCCGCCAGCGCCTCGTCGATCGAATTGTCGACGACCTCGAAGACCATGTGATGCAGGCCCGTGCCGTCATCGGTGTCGCCGATGTACATGCCCGGCCGCTTGCGAACCGCCTCGAGGCCCTTTAAGACCTTGATATTACTGGAAGTATATTCTGTTTCGTCGGTCATGCCCGGGCCCTGAGAGATAACCGGCGCATTGTACCAAAACCGGGCCCCTCAAAGGACCCTCAAAGCGTTATTTTTTAAGGTATTTTGGCGCTTTTTTGACCGCTTTGGAAACGGTTTTCTAAGCCCCTGATTCGCGGGTCAAAACGCCGTGTTCCACGTGGAACACGGCTGCCCCGGGCGGCAGCGTGAGGGCACCCCTGACGAGGCTCGTGGCGACGACCTGACACCCGAGCCCGGCGACGGCCGCAAGCAGCCGTTCCAGGGAATCCCCGTCGAGTTCCGCGGCCGGGTCGTCGAGCAGCAGCAACAGGGGCCGCTCCAGCGCGGCTTGCGCCGTCTCGGTCGCCGCCAGGATCATGGCGCTTGCAAGCAGCTTTTGCTGGCCGCGAGACACCAGTTTCCGGGCCTGGTGCTCGTCGTAACGGATCCGCAGGTCCGCACGGTGCGGGCCGTGTTGCGTCGCACCCTGCTGCAGGTCGCGATCGAGCCCCTCGACCAGGGCTTCCTCGAGGCCCCGGTCCCGGCTCCACCCCTGCTGGTACTCGAAACCGAGCGCGGTGCCGAGTAGCGCCGTACCGTAATCCTCGAGGCTGTCGTGCATGACCTCGAGCACGTGCCGGCGCTGCCGGTCCAGCCGCTGGCCGAGTTCGGCGAATTCAGCGTCCCAGCTGCGGATTGTTTTCGCCGGCGACCGCGCCCTGAGCGCCGCGTTGCGCTGTTTCAGCGCCCGCCGAAACCGGCGCCAGGTCTCCAGGTGATCATGTTCCACGTGGAACGCCACCCAGTCGAGAAAGCGCCTGCGCAGCTCAGGCCCGCCCGCGACCAGGTTGTGTACCTCGGGATCGATCACCTGCAGCGGCATCGCGCCGGCAAGCGCCGCGACGCCGCCCTGGTCTTGTCCGTCGACGCGGACTTCGAGCCCGTCCCGGCTGTTTCGTACGCCGAGCCGCTGGTGCCGCCCCTCCCCGCCGGTTTCGCCGAACAGTATGAATTCGCCGGCACCGTGCCGGATGAGCTTCGGTGTCGCCGCGCCACGGAATGATTTTCCCCGCCCGAGATAGGCCAATGCCTCCAGGAAGCTCGTTTTCCCGGAGGCATTGGCCCCATAGATCAGGTTGAAATCGGGGCTCAGTTCCAGGTCAACCGCTTCCAAGCAACGGAAGTCGCTGACTTTGAAGCGTCGGATCATCGCCGAGCGATTCGCCCCAAAACGCCGCTACAGCCTCATCGGCATGACGACAAACGTACAGTCGTCCTTGCCCGGTTGCCGGATCAGGCAGCTCGAATTGCTGTCTTGTACCGAGAGCGTCACTTCGTCTCCGTCCACCGCCCCCAGTGCGTCAAGCAGGTAATTAACGTTGAAGCCGATCTCGATGTCTTCACCACTGTATTCGACCTCGAGCTCTTCCTCGGCCTCTTCCTGTTCAGGGTTGTGTGCCTGCAGCACGACGCCGCTGTCCCGGATCACGAGCCGGATACCCCGATATTTCTCATTCGAGAGAATCGCCGTACGTTGCAACGCGCCCTTGAACGCGCCCCGGTCGGCTTTAAGCTCGTTCGCTGATTCCTTGGGAATTACGCGTTCGTACTCGGGAAAACGCCCGTCGATAAGCTTCGATGTGAAGCGAATCCCATCGAGCTGAATGCGCACGTGATTCGCGCCCAACTCGATGTTCAGATCGCCTTCCCCGCTCAACAGCCGCTGCAGCTCGAGCACGCCCTTGCGCGGCACGATCACTTGCTGCTCCTCCGACGAGCCGTCCGCATCCGCGTGGCAAAGCGCCAGCCGATGGCCGTCGGTCGCCACGGCACGCAAACGACCACCACCGGTCTCCAGCAACATGCCGTTCAGGTAGTAGCGCACATCCTGCTGCGCCATCGAAAAATGGGTCTTCTCTATGAGCCGCCCCAGCGTCGCCTGCGACACCGAGATGGACTGACCGGCCTTGATGTCCTCGACGACGGGGAACTCCGCCGCCGGTAGCGTCGCAAGATTAAAGCGACTCCGACCCGAGCGCACTGTCAGCTTCTCGCCGCTGACACCGACGTCGATCTCCGCGCCGTCCGGCAGCGCCCGGCAAATATCGAGTAACTTGCGACCCGATACCGTAATTTCTCCCCCGGTCTCAGTGTCCACGTCTGCCGCCGCGACGAGCTCGACCTCGAGATCCGTGGCTGTAACCGAGAGTTGCCCATCACGTGTAACGATCAGGACGTTGGACAAGATTGGCATCGTCTGGCGTCGCTCGACAACCCCGATGACGGCCTGGAGCGGCTTCAACAGCGCTTCCCGGGCAGCGGTAAACTTCATACTATCCACCTGTTAATAAATATTGGAAAATTTATATTTATTGTTATTATTACGCACGGCAGCATCTGTGCATAAGTTCAAAAGAACCAATAAAAACAATTAGTTAAGTATCAATTTTAGCTCTAACCAATGGCTGAAGTCCCGTAAGCCTCCTGTGTACAGCCTGTGGACAAAATTTGCGCCCCGCGTTGTCCACCGCTTATCCACATTATCCTGTCAGAGTTCTCAACAAATTCAAATAATCGTCATCAATGCGCTTATCGCTTTCGCGCAACGCTTCCACACGCCGGCAACCATGCAGCACGGTCGTGTGATCGCGGCCGCCGAATGCATCGCCAATCTCGGGCAGGCTATGGTTCGTCAGCTCCTTGGCAAGGGCCATCCCGATCTGGCGCGGTCGGGCGATCGAGCGACTGCGCTTCTTCGACAGAAGATCACCGACGCGAATCTTAAAGTAGTCCGCGACGGTTTTCTGGATGTTCTCGATCGAGACGAGCCTGTCCTGGAGCGCGAGCAAATCGCGCAACGCCTCCTTCGCGAAATCCAGGTTGATCGGGCGACCCGTAAACCGGTAGTTGGCGATAACGCGGCGCAGCGCACCTTCGAGTTCACGAACGTTCGAGCGAATTCGCTTGGCAATAAAAAACGCAACCTCATCCGGCAGCTCTATGCCTTCGGCATCGGCTTTGCTGATCAGGATCGCGACTGAGGTTTCCAGTTCGGGTGGCTCTATCGCGACCGTCAGACCCCAGCCAAAGCGCGACTTGAGGCGTTCTTCGAGCCCGTTGACTTCTTTGGGGTAACGGTCACACGTCAGGATGATCTGCTTCTGCCCCTCGAGCAACGCATTGAACGTATGAAAAAACTCTTCCTGTGAGCGCTCTTTGCCTGCAAAAAACTGAATATCGTCAATGAGTAAGGCGTCCAGCGAGCGGTATGCCCGCTTGAACTCCGAAATCTTGTTGTGCTGTAGCCCCTTGACCATGTCGCTGACAAAGCGTTCCGAATGCACGTAGCTGACGCGGGCGCCGGGGTTCGCCTTGAGCATCGCATTGCCGACAGCGTGCATGAGGTGGGTCTTGCCAAGGCCGACGCCACCGTAAATAAAGAGCGGGTTGTAGGATTTACCCGGGTTCTCCCCGACCTGCGTGGCGGCTGCCCGCGCCAGTTGGTTGCTCTTACCCTCGACGAAGTTCGCGAACGTGAATTGCGGGTTGAGCCGCGAGACCACCGGGGCCTGGCTGCGTGCGCGTATCGAGCCGCCGCGGTCCGGCCGGGCCGGGCTCGCAGCCGTGGCTTGCGGTCCACGGGAGCCGACCTCGACAACGACCTCGGTATCGGTATTGTTGTCGTCGACGACCTGCAGGATGCGTTCGAGGTAATGCTGCTGCAACCAGTCGACGACAAAGCGGTTTGGTGCGAGCAACCTGAGGACGTTGCCATCGTCGACGGCCTGGAGCGGCCGGATCCAGGTATTGAACTGCTGCTCGGGCAACTCCGCCTGCAGGACGCGAATGCACTGGTTCCAAAGCGTCGATTCAGCAAACAAGAGCTTCCCCGGGGCGGCGCCGCGGGCGCCGGGCAACGTGACTGGATGAAAGACGAGGCAGTCTATACCGTATCCCCGGAAGCCGCCAGATCGGCTTTCCGAAACGGCAAGGGCAGCCGAAAATCCAGTGTTTACATCAGTCTATTGACAGTCCCGGACCTTCTGCGTACCCTTGCCGCCCTTCTCGGATACCGGTCGGATTAAGGCCATGAAACGCACATATCAGCCCAGCAAAACCAAGCGCGCCCGCACGCACGGTTTTCGTGCCCGCATGGCGACCAAAGCCGGGCGCCTCATCCTCAAGCGCCGCCGTGCGAAAGGCCGCGCCCGGTTGACGCCGTAAGCTCATTCACGTCGGCCGCAGCGACGGGTAACAATTCACGATTGACGGGCACGCCAGGCAACCGGTTCGGCAGAGACAACCGGCTCCTGAATGCGGCGGCCTTCGGCCGCGTGTTCGATAGCGCGACTCGCAGCGGGGACAACCTGTTTACGGTATTGTGCCGACGTAACAACAAGGGCATCGCGAGGCTCGGTCTGGCGATATCGAAAAAACACTGCCGCCGCGCCACGGCACGGAACAGAATAAAGAGAATAGTCAGAGAGTCATTTCGCCAGCAGCACACGCAATTGACGGGCCTCGACGTCGTCGTGATCAATCGGCCGGCCGCGACGACGGCGGGAAACCGCCAGCTGTTCGACAGCCTCGAGCGGCACTGGCATCGCTGCAGCAAGGCGAGATAGCGAGGATCGCGAACACATGGACAATCAACGCCTCCTGATCTGGGCCTTCTTCCTGCTCATGGGCTGGATGACGTGGCAGACCTGGCAGCAGGACTTCGGCCCGAAGCCGCCGCCGCCCGCTGCCGACACGCCTGCCGAGATCAGCGCCGCGCCCGAGGTCGAGCCCGACGATCAGGACCTGCCGGCCATCGGCGATCCCGACGCCGGCGAGGGCACCGCGCCCGCGGAGGCGACGAGCGACGCGGCCGTCGCATCCACGGCGCCAGCGGTGCAGGTGCGCACGGATGTGTTCGAGGTGGTCATCAGCGCGGCGGGCGGCACGCTGCAGGGCGCGACGCTGACCCGCTACCCGGTGGCCAAGGATCGTCCCGACGACCTTGTCCGGCTGCTCGACACGAGCGGCCCGGCATTCGCGCTGATCGAGTCCGGCGTCCGCGCCACTGGGGGCGGAGCCGAGGCAACGCATCTCGCGACGTTTGCAGCGGCCGGGACGAACTACGAGCTCGGTGATGCGGACGAGGTCGTCGTGCCGCTGACCTGGACCGGGCCCGGCGGCGTCACGATCGAGAAGCGCTTCCGCTTCACGCGCGGCAGCTACCGTATCGAGCTCGAGCAGATCGTTCGCAACAACTCGGGCGAGAGCTGGCGTGGGGCGGAATACGTGCGCATCAAGCGGCACTCGGGCGAAATCGAGCGCTCGATGTTCAACGTCGAGTCGTACTCGTTCAAGGGGCCGATCATCTACAACGGCGACAAGTCGGAGAAACTCGATCGCGACGATCTTCTCGACGACGGGCCGTACGAATACAACAGCCAGCGCGGCTGGATCGGTTCGATCCAGCATCACTTCGTCCGAGCGGCCGTGCCGGCGGCGGGCGTCGACTACAAGTACTCGGTCGCCGTCAACGGCAACGTCGCGACGAGCAGCGCCATCCGCCGGAGCCTCGTCACGGTCGAGCCGGGCGGCAGCGAGACATTCGCGACGACGCTGTTCGTCGGACCGAAACTGCAAAGCCAGCTCGAGAAAATCGACGACAGCCTCAAGCTGACGGTCGACTACGGCTGGCTGACGATCCTGTCGCAGCCGCTGTTCTGGCTCCTGAGCCTGGTCCACGGCTGGGTCGCGAACTGGGGCGTCGCGATCATTGTCGTGACCTTCCTGATCAAGCTCGCGTTCTACAAGCTGACCGAATCCTCGGGTCGCTCGATGGCCAAAATGCGCAACCTGCAGCCGCGCATGAAGGCGCTGCAGGATCGCTACAAGGACGACCGCCAGGCACTGAGCCAGGCCATGATGGACCTCTACAAGCGCGAAAAGGTGAACCCGGCAGCGGGCTGCCTGCCGATCCTGATCCAGATGCCGTTCTTCCTCGC
>JBFIHC010000120.1:0-6912 GCA_041601995.1 Woeseiaceae bacterium
AGGCCCGCAGGCCGAGGCCGGCGAGACACTGCACTGAATCGCGGCCCCGGTTAGAATGGATCCGCCCGTGTTGCATCCCGAACCTTTTCAATGAATAGCAAGGAATTCCTTCGTCGGCGTAAGCAGCTGATGAGCATGGTTGGTGCCAGCGGCATCGCCATACTACCGGCCGCGCCGATTCGCACCCGCTCGCGGGACGTCGAACATCGCTATCGCCAGGACAGCGATTTCTATTACCTCACCGGGTTCCCGGAACCCGAGGCGGTCGCCGTCCTGGTGCCGGGGCGCGACGCCGGCGAGTATCTGCTGTTCTGCAGGGAGAGAGACCGGGAGAAAGAGCGCTGGGACGGTTCGAGGACGGGTCCCGAGGGCGTCATCGAGAATTTCGGCGCCGACGACGCGTTTCCCATTGACGATATCGACGACATCCTGCCGGGCATCATCGAGTCGTGCACGCGGGTTTATTACACGATGGGCCTGTACGCGGATTTCGATACGCGCATCACCGGATGGGTAAACTCGCTGCGCTCGCGGGCTTCCAAAGGCGTCCACACGCCGCAGGAGTTCGTTGCGCTCGACCATCTGCTGCACGATATGCGTCTCTACAAAAGCCGTGCGGAGATCTCCGCGATGCGCAGGGCGGCGAAGATTGCCGTAAAGGCACATACGCGGGCGATGCGTGCCGTGCGGCCGGGGATGTTCGAATACGAAGTCGAGGCTGAGTTCATTCACGAGTTCCGCCGCAACGATGCGTGGGTGTCGTACAATCCCATCATCGGCTCGGGCCGCAATGCCTGCACGCTGCACTACGTCGACAACAGGGCTCAACTCGAGGACGGCGAGCTGTTGCTCATCGATGCCGGCTGCGAAGTCGACTACTATGCTTCCGACGTGACCAGGACGATGCCGGTCAACGGACGGTTCACCCCGGAACAACGCGCCGTCTACGAAATCGTGCTGGAGGCCCAGCTTGCCGCAATAGAAAAAACCCGCCGCGGCAACCACTGGAACGAGCCGCACGACGCCGCGGTGAAAGTCATCACCCGCGGGCTGAAGAAGCTGGGATTGTTGCAGGGCGCGTTGCCGAAGCTGGTCAGGGAGGGCGCCTATCGCGACTATTACATGCACCGAACCGGGCACTGGCTCGGAATGGATGTTCATGACGTGGGTGACTACAAGGTCGGAGACGAGTGGCGCCTGCTGGAACCCGGCATGGCGATGACAGTCGAGCCCGGCATCTACCTGCCGAACAGCCGCAAGGTCCCGGCGCGTTTTCGTAATATAGGCATCCGTATCGAAGATGACGTCGTGGTTACGACGAATGGCGCCGACGTGCTCAGCAAGGGGCTTGCGAAAGAACCTGATGCCATCGAGGCGTTGATGCAGGGCTGATATGAGCGATTCGACAGACACGCAATACGATATCGTTATTGCCGGCGGCGGCATGATCGGTGCAAGCCTGGCGCTCGCCCTCGCGCCGCTGGGACTGCGCGTTGCCGTCGTCGAGGCCGTCGCCCGTGGCGAATCCCGGCAGCCGAGTTTCGACGACCGCTCGACGGCCCTGTCGCGAAGCACACAGCGCATGTTCGAGGCGATGGGGCTGTGGGAGGAGGTGATCTCCGCCGCGACGCCGATTCGCCGCATTCACGTATCGGACCAGGGCCGTTTCGGCTTCTCGCACATCGATGCGGCGCAACAGGGTGTGGACGCGCTTGGCTATGTCGTCATCAATCGCGTGCTCGGTGACGTGTTGCAATCTGCCCTGGCCCACGCGGGGACCGTGGACATCCGGTGTCCTGCGCGAGTTTCTGAGGTCGAAACGGGCGACGAACTTGCGAGCGTGAGAATCGACACGGCGAACGGCAGCCACCGGGATTTGAGTTGCAAGCTCGTGGTGGCGGCCGACGGCGCGAATTCGGCCTTGCGTCCCATGCTGGGCATTTGCGCGACAAAGACCGACTACGGGCAGCACGCCGTCATCGGCAACGTGCTGCCCGAGAAACCGCTCGACAATTGTGCGTACGAACGCTTCACCGACCAGGGGCCGCTCGCGCTGCTGCCGGTTGCGGATGATCGCGCCGCGTTTGTCTGGACCGTGTCGAGCCACGATGTGGATCGAGTATTCGGTCTCGACGACGAGGCGTTCCTCGACGAATTACAAACGGCGTTTGGTTACCGGCTCGGCCGGCTTTCGCGGGTCGGCAAACGGGCCGCTTATCCGCTGTCGTTGACCAAGGCGCTGCGACTGACGGCCCGGCGCGCCGTCCTCGTCGGAAATTCCGCACACGGCCTGCATCCGGTTGCGGCGCAGGGCTTCAATCTCGGCATGCGCGATGTCGCAGCGTTGTGCGATTGCATCGCGGATGCGCGCAGCGAGGACCCGTCGGCGGATCTCGGCGACCCGGACCTGCTTGCGCGATACGCGCAGTGGCGCCGCGATGACCAGGGCAAGCTGGTGCGTCTCACGGACGGCATCGTGCGGCTGTTCGGCAGTTCGAGTCCGCCGCTCAGGGCGGCCCGTAATATCGGGATGCTCGGCTTCGACATCGTGCCGGGCGTCCGCTCCCTGTTTGCAAAGCACATGATGGGGCTTGCTGGCCGCCTGCCGCGGTTATCCCGAGGGGTGCCGCTCAAATGAGGCCACGCTACGACGTGGTCATCGTCGGCGGCGGCATGACGGGCCTCACTGCCGCGGCGCTGCTGTCGCACGGCGGTTGTGCCGACGCGCTGCGGATCACGGTCGTGGACGCGGTCGCGCGACCCCGCTTTGACCCCGCCGCGGATGTGTCGCTGCGGGTGTCGGCGATCGCGGCGGGATCGGCCGATCTGTTCGATGCAATCGGCGCATGGGACAGCATTCTCGACACGCGCGCATGCCCGTACGAACACATGCGTGTGTGGGACGGTGCTGACGATCCCGATGGACCTTCCACGCTGCGCTTCGATGCCGACGAGTTCGCGGTCCGGCAACTCGGTTTCATCGTCGAGAACCTGTTGATCCAGGATTCGATCCTCCGCGTGCTCGACCGGACGGACGTCACCCTGCGATTCGACGCGCCCATCCAGGCAATCGACGGCAGCGGGCAATCGTACCGGCTGCGGCTCGAGGACGGCCGCGAACTGGAAGCCGACCTGCTCGTCGGCGCCGATGGGGCGCGCTCATTCGTGCGTGAGTCCGCCGGCATCGCGGTGATGCGGCGGCCGTACGCGCAGACAGCATTCGTGACGCATCTGCGGCCGCAACGGCCGCACCGCGCGACGGCGAGGCAGCGTTTCCTGGAAGACGGCCCGCTGGGAATGCTGCCGCTCGCTGATGGCCGTATCTCGGTGGTCTGGTCGACGACACCGCGGATCGCCCGTCAGGCCATGCATGCCGGCGACACCGAGCTGGGGGCGATGCTGACAGAAGCCTCCGACGAGGTCCTCGGTGAGCTCACGGCCGCAGGGCCGCGCGGTGCGTTTCCGCTGTCCGCGCAGCACGCCAGGAATTATGTATTGCCACGTCTTGCCCTGATCGGCGATGCAGCGCATGCTGTACATCCGCTGGCCGGGCAGGGCGCCAACCTGGGCCTCGCCGACGCCAGTGCGCTGTCCACTGTGATAGAAGAAGCAATCAGAAGGGGCGAACACCCGGGGGACAGGCCTGTACTCAGGCGATATGAACGAGCCCGCAAGGGCGCCAATGCGACGATGCTGCACTTGATGACAGGGCTGAACCAGCTGTTTGCGGTGGCCTCACCGACGTTCGGTGAATTGCGCCGTGCCGGCATGCGCCTGTTCAACGCGAGCGGCCCGCTGCGCGAGCGCGCGGTTCGCGTCGCACTGGGTACCGGCCGGCACTGATCGGCCACACCGGTTTGGGAATGCTATGACGCAGCGATATGTGTTGATACTTGCCTTGCTGCTGACGCTGGTCGGACTGTCCGCGTTCGTCTACAAGTGGCAGGTGTTCGGGTTTCCGCTGACCCAGAACCAGGAAGCCTCAGTCTGGACGATCGAATCCGCGATAAGTTTCGACTCGGGTCCCGGCTCCATCAAGGTCAACCTGCACATTCCTACGCTGACACCCGGCTTCCGCACGCTCAACGAGAACTCCGTGTCGCGCGGCTACGGCTTCAGTCTCAATTACGGCAGCGGCGGTCGCGAGGCGCAGTGGGCGATACGCCGCGCCGATGGCCGCCAGACTATTTACTACCGCATCTCGGTATTCGAGGATCCCCGCAGCGAACAGGCCGATACCACGCCGCCATTCCCGCCTCCGCCGGCGATCAACGAGCCGTTCCGCACGGCCGTCGACGTGATCGTGGCCGAAGTTCGCGAGCACTCCGCCGATACTGCGTCGTTCGCGACGGAGCTTCTGCGGCGCCTGAACGATCCGTCGCCGGACTCCAACGTCGAGCTCCTGATGACGGACGTGCGAAATGCAACTGACTTCGTCAATGTTGCGACGATGATGCTGGCCGAGGCCCGTATACCCGCGCGCATGGTCCGGGGATTCGAACTCAGCGGGCGGCAGCGGAGCGCGAACCTGGAACCGTGGCTGGAAATTCACGACGGCGACCGCTGGCGCTTCTTCAACCCGAATACCGGTGAGGAAAATCTCCCCGAGCACTTCTTCATCTGGTGGCGAGGCAACGAGCAGCTCGTCAACGTCGAGGGGGGCAGCAACGTCGAAGTCGATTTCGCAGTGCAGGAAGCCCACCTGAATGCCATTACCATCGCGAAATCGCAGGCGGCGAAGACCGGTGCCACCATATTCGATTTCTCGATTTACAGCCTGCCGATCCAGACGCAGGCGGTGTACGCCGTGTTGCTGATGATACCCATCGGCGCGCTCGTTATGGTCGTGATGCGCAACATCGTCGGGATCGACGCGTTCGGCACCTTCATGCCGGTCCTGATCGCGCTCGCGTTCCGGGAAACCAAGCTGGTGTGGGGCATCATTCTGTTCACGGTGCTTATCGCGCTCGGTCTCAGCATTCGTTTCCTGCTGGAACGCCTGCGCCTGTTGCTCGTGCCGCGGCTGAGCGCCGTGCTCATCGTCGTGGTGCTGCTCATGCTGCTGATCAGCCTCGTATCCCACAAGATGGGCATGGAAACCGGGCTGTCGGTGGCGTTGTTCCCGATGGTCATCATCGCGATGACCATCGAACGCATGTCGGTCGTGTGGGAGGAGCGTGGCGCCGGCGACGCGATGCGGGCGGGCGGCGGCAGCCTGTTCGTGGCGACGATCGCGTATATTTTCATGGGCCTTGGTTGGCTGGAGCACCTGATTTTCACATTTCCCGAGCTCCTGCTCATCGTGCTTGCGCTGGTTCTTCTGGCCGGCCGTTACACCGGTTACCGGCTAACGGAAATCGGCCGCTTCAAGGCCCTGGCCAGTAACTGATGTTTGCTACGGCCAGAAAGTTGCGTGAGGCCGGTGTGCTCGGCCTCAACGAGCGCAATGCGGAGTTCATCATGCGCCTCAACCCGCGGCGCCTGTATCCGCGCGTCGACGACAAGGCGCTCACCAAGCAGCTTGCGCTGGAGGCCGGCATGGCCGTGCCCGATCTCTACGGCATCATCGACAACCAGGGCGATGTGCGGCGTTTTGCCGAGATAGTTGCCGACCATGACAGTTTCGTCGTCAAACCGGCGCAGGGCAGCGGCGGTGACGGCATCCTGGTCATCACCGGCCGCAGCAAGCGCAAACGCGACTGCTTCCGGCGCTCGAGCGGACTGCTCATCACCGAAGCCGAGATCGCACATCACCTGTCCAACATCGTGAGCGGCCAGTACAGCCTGAGCGGAGGCAAGGACAAGGCCCTGATCGAGTACTGCGTGCATTTCGACCCGATCTTTGCCGAAGTCAGCTACCAGGGAGTGCCGGATATCCGTGTCATCGTGTACCGGGGGTATCCGGCAATGTCGATGGTGCGATTGCCCACCCGCGCATCGGACGGCAAGGCAAACCTGCACCAGGGCGCGGTCGGGGCGGGCGTCGATATCGCCCTGGGCGAGACCTTGAACGGCGTGCTCAAGAACGAGATCGTCGACGACCATCCTGACACCGGCGCACTGATCGCCGGCCTCAAGATCCCGCAATGGGATTTCATTCTCGAGTCGGCTGCGCGCGGTTACGAGGTCACCGGCCTCGGCTATCTCGGCGTCGATATGGTCATCGATGCGGATCGTGGCCCGCTGATGCTCGAGATGAATGCGCGACCTGGGCTCAATATCCAGATCGCGAACGGCATCGGCCTGGCCAGCCGTATCAGGCGTATTGACGAAATCCACGACGACACGGTGACCCCGGCCGAACGCGCTGCGATCGCGCGCCGCGAGTTCTCGGCCGACAGGCAAATTTCGATTTTCCAATAGGCTGTTTCGCCGACCGTTTTTGCTCCTCGTAACCGTCTGATGTCGTGCAGGCGCAATGACACGAGAAGCTACCGTAATTTATACAGGGCTATTGCTCGGTTGTGCCGGCATCGTGGCCGTTCCACCGGTATTGCTGGCGGATCCCGATCCCGAAGTGCGTCTCGAAGCCGTGTTGGCTGCGCTGACTTCGCGCCGACCACCGCCGCACAGTCGCCATTGCCCGCGATGCACGATGCGGTACCTACCGTGCGCGAGGTCACAGAGGCAGTGATGGGAGATCTCGGCGCGACCGATTACCCGCCCGCCGACCGTCTATTGGAATGACCGGGATACAGGGAGCATCGCTAAATCGTGGAAATCGGCCACATCAACCTGGCAGCGTCGATGAACGGGACCGGCGAGCACTTCGTCAAGCTGGTGGAGGGGCTGAGCAACCTCGGCGTCAAGCAGCACCTGATCGTCCGCAACAGGTCCCTGGCACGCCGTCTCGAAATCTGCGACGGCGTAACCGTGGGCCAGACGGTAAACGCGGCCGTCACCGCATACTGC
>JBFIHC010000121.1:0-6616 GCA_041601995.1 Woeseiaceae bacterium
AGGTTCGAAAGTACCGGATCGCTTCGCGCAACCGGCGCATCCAGTACCTGTTCGCCAGGGGGCCGCACCACGTCTGGCTGGTCTATCCGCAGTCGTTCACGGTGGAGCTGTCGAGTTACGGATTGCGCACGGTCGACGTCATCGCCGACGAGGAGATCAGCATCCCGGGCTTCGAGTTCTTCGACAACGACGGCTCGGGCCAGGTCGACGACCAGATTCCGCCGGGCTTCGCGGGCGACGTGTGCGAGCACGACCCGGACCGGGCCGACGCCTCGCCGTGGAACGATCGCCTGCCCATCGTCAGGGCGTTTCGGCGTGCAAAGCTCACGCGATTCATTAGGAGAGAAGAACCATGATTGGATACGTAACACTCGGCACGAACCGCTACGATGAAGCGGCCCGATTCTACGACGAGCTGTTGGCGACGATCGGTGCGTCGCGCGTGATGGAGGGGGAGTCTTTCATCGCGTGGGCGACCAGCCCGACGACGCCGGCATTGAGCATTATCAAGCCGTACAACGGGGAGCCTGCAACGATCGGCAACGGCGTCATGGTGGCGTTGGTCCTGGATGCGCCGGACAAAGTCGACGCCGTCCACGCGAAGGCGCTGGAACTCGGCGGAACCGACGAAGGCGCCCCGGGGGAACGCTTCGACAATTTTTATGCCGGGTATTTCCGGGACCTGGATGGCAACAAGCTCAACGCGTTTTGCATGACGAGGTCGTAGCCGGCAGGCCTCATTGCGGGATGTCCGCCCGGTGAATCGACGAGACGAATGCAGAAGTACTTCGACCATAACTATAACGGGCCGCCGTTCGACCTTTTCGGGCCCGGTCACCTGTTCGCGCTTGCCATCATCGCTGCAGTCGTCGTGTTCCTGGTCCGGGGGTGGCGTGAACCGGGCGAGGAGGCGAAGCGCCGGGTACGGCTGGCGCTGGCCGCGGTGATCCTGGTCGTCGAATCCTCTTGGCATATCTGGAACGTGGCGAGCGACACCTGGGACATGCAGCGGCACCTGCCGCTGCACAGCTGCTCCGTGGGCATCTGGCTGTGCATTCCGCTGTTGCTGACGCGTAACTATCGCCTGTACGAGGTCCTGTACTTCATGGGCATCGCCGGCGCCCTGCAGGCGCTGCTGACGCCGGCCGTTGGTCCGTACGGCCTGCCGCACTTCTGGCCGGTCCAGTCACTGGCCTCGCACGGGCTGCTGGTGATAACGCTGGTTTACATGACGACGATAGAGGGCTTCCGGCCGACCTGGATGTCGATCTGGCGGACATTGCTGATCGTCAACGTCTACATGTTCCTGGTCACCGGCGTGAACTACCTGATCGGCAGCAACTACATGTACACGATGCACAAGCCGGCGACGGCGAGCCTGTTCGACGTGATGGGGCCGTGGCCGTGGTACATCGTCGCGGCCGAATTCCTGGCCGTTCTCTTCTTTGCGGTTCTTTATCTGCCGTTTGCGCTGGCGGACAGGCGGCTTGCACAGGCCCCGCCGAACCGGTTGGGCGTTGCCGGCGCGCGCGGGGAACGGCCGGCCGCAGCGCGGGACTAGCCCGGCTCGGTGAAATGGCCCGCCTGCAAGGCGGACCGCAGGAATTCGGCCGCACCACCGAAATCGTAAATGTCCAGCGCGTCCCGGGCGGCATTCAGTTCCGCGTATCCGCCCGTGTCCTCAGCCATGCCGGCGAGCAGCTTTTCGATGCTATCCAGGGCAACCGGGTTGTTCTCGGCAACGGCATTGAGGACCTCCTCGAACAGCGCCTGGCGGCCGGACTCGTCCAGGTCGTCCGACCCGCCGTCGTCGTTCACCAGCGTTTCGAGCGACGAACAGGATTCGGCAGCCTGAACCAGCGCATCGGACAGTTGCTGCAGCGATTCGGGCGCGAGCGGTTCGCCCGACTTCAGGGTCAGTTCGATCGATTCAGCCGCGGAGCCGATTTCATCGGCGCCGAGATTATTGGCAATGCCCCGCAGCTTGTGCGCGAGTTGCCGCGCTTCGTCGTCCTCGCCGGCATCGAGCATCGTCTCGAGGCGTGCAGGCGCGTCGGAGTAATCCTTGAAAAAATCTCTCACCAGGGATAGATACAGGGACTCGTTGCCTGCCACGCGCTTCAGTCCGTCGCTGATGCTGAGGCCCGGCAGAGCGTTCGGCAGGACCACCCCGGCTTCCCCGCCCGTTCGCGCCGGCGCAAAACGTCGTTCGTCGTAGTCGCGCTCGCCGTGCGGGATCCACTGCAACAGCGCGCGATAGAGTTCATCGGGGTCAATCGGTTTCGGGATATAGGCGTTCATACCGGCCTCCGCCCCCCGGGCGCGGTCCTGCTGCAGGGCATTGGCGGTCATTGCGAGGATCGGCAGGTCCTTGAAATGGGCTTTTGCGCGAATGCGCGCTGTCGCCGTGTAGCCGTCCATGACCGGCATCTGCACGTCCATCAGCACGCAGTCGTAGCTGGAAAGGCCGACTTTCTCGACCGCCTGCCTGCCGTCCAGCGCCGTGTCCACCTGCAGGTGTGCCTGCCGCAGCAGTTCCCCGGCGACCTGCAGATTGAGCTCGGAATCGTCCACCAGCAGGACACGGGCACCGCGTATCGGTGCGAGGTCGAGCTCTTCCCTGTCACGCAGCTGCGCCGCGTCGCGGTCCGCCACCGGCAGCGCCAGCTCGAATCTGAAGGTGCTGCCGTCGCCCGGAGTACTGTCGACGACGATACTGCCGCCCATGAGTTCGACGAGCCGTTGCGCGATCGCGAGGCCGAGACCGGTGCCGCCGTATTGGCGCGTCATCGTGTTATCGGCCTGGGAAAATGCCTCGAAGAGCTGCCGCTGCTTGTCTTTCTCGATGCCGATCCCGGTATCGGAGACGGCGAACCGAACGTGCGCCGTGCCTTCGCGCATGTCCAGCAGGGCCAGCGACACCAGGACGCGACCCTGCTCGGTGAACTTCACCGCATTGCTGACAAAATTGCCCAGCACCTGCTTCAGGCGTTTCTCGTCGCCGACCAGTGTTGCCGGAACGGCCGGGTCTGTCTCGATAAGCAGTTCGAGGCCGGCTTCGTCGACGGACTCCCGCCACGCACGTTCTATTCCGGCCACCAGCGATGCCGGGCTGAACGGTTCGCTGACACATTCGAGGGTGCCGTCTTCCAGTTTCGAAAAATCGAGGATGTTGTCGATGATGTCCTGCAGCCCCTGGGCGGACTGCTCGACCTTGGTGAAATAGTCGCGCTGCTGATCGCTCAGCTCGGTCCTCAGGCCGAGGTGCGTGAGACCCAGGATGGCATTCATCGGGGTGCGCATCTCGTGGCTCATATTGGCGAGGAAATTGCCCTTGGTCGCGACCGCCGCTTCCAGGTCACGATTGGCGGCGACGAGCGCGGCCGTGCGCTTCTCGACCGAGCTTTCGAGGTTTCTGAGTATGTCGGTGTAACGCTCGGCCATCATCAGGGCGATGAAGAACAGCATCAGCGCGAACACGATGTAAAGAATATTGCCCGAGCCGACGATCGCTGTCTCCAGCAAAACGTCGTTGAACACCGCGGCAACGAGCAGCAGCAGCAGGGCGACGACGACCCGCGCGGTGCGGCTGCCCTCGAGCGCGCGCCGCGTCATGATTACCGCCATGACCAGCGCCCAGAGCGCGGACAGGTACTGGAATGATCGCAGCGAATGGCTGAGCACGGCGTGACCCGGCACCAGCAGCGCGAGGAGGAAATACAGGCCGAAAACCAGGTAGAAGACCTGGATCAGGCGGTTGACGGGCGTGCGGGTTACCGTCAGCAGCGTGTTGGTGAACAGTATCGGCGCCGCATACAAGAGCAGGTGCTCGGCCTTCTTGTGCCAGAGATACGGTATATCGAGGAAAAATTTCGCCTGGCTGGTTTCGAACGTGTATCCGGCCAGGACGGTGCTGAACAGGCCGAACCAGAAGAACTCCCTGAGGCCCGGGTTGCGGCGCGCGATCAGCAGGTGATAGAGGCCGAGAACCAGGTAAATCGCGGCCAGCACGACGTTCGGTAACAGCGCCTTGCGAATGAGCTCGGCGCGCAGGTCGCCGACGTTGCCGAACAGGAAGTCACCAAAATTCGGCCCCGTTTCCCAGCCCCGGCTTATCGCCGGGCTGCGCCAGATACGGAGCGCAATGACCAGGCGACCGTCTTCGCGGACCGCGGAGGCAGGGATCGCCCAGGTGGTCCGCTCGTCGTACCGCGATTCCGGTTCCGGCGGCAACCGCCCGATACTTCCCAGCTTTTCGCCACCGGCGTATATCTCGTACGCGCTCATCACGTTGCCGATTGTCACGGCGAGCGCGCCCAGGGTCTCGCGAACGGCAGGTCGCGAGAGGTCGAGTTCGAGGGTCAGCCGATACCAGAGCATGCCGGTATAGCCCTCGTTGCCTCGCGGTGCATGCGCCGGAACCTCTGTTGTCTGCCAGGCGCTGTCATCCAGGTCGGCCGCAGCCCAGGCACTCTCATCGCCAGGCCGGAATTTCCACTGGCCGGCGATCGATACGGGTTCCGTGAGATCCGCCACGGTCATCGCCGCAGGCGCCGTTCCGGCAACAGACACCAGCAGCAATGCAGCCGCTGTGCTGAGTATGGGCAGTCTCACGGTCAGCCCTGCAACGCCTGCTCTATCTCGTCGAGGAGCGGGCCGGTGTCGGCGAAATTGAAGTCGTTCAACAGCTCCCGCACCTGAGTCAGCGGCTCGACGAGATTCGAGCCGTCGTCCTGGGCCGCGATGAGTTCGTCCACCAGCCCGGAGGCGCCCGGATCGAACGACCCGACGGCGGCCCGCAACGACGCGAACACCTCGAGCTCGTTGATTCGGTAGTCCCTGTGCACGGGCTCGGCCGACCGGCGCTGCTGCACCAGTGTCGCGTGTGAGAGGATCACCGTGTCCATGGCATTACCGAGTACCGCAAGCTGCTCCTCGGTGACGGCGGCGCCATTGATCGCTTCCTGCTCGATGGCCTCTGCGGCGGCGCCGACGTCGGCGGCGCCGAGGTTGTTGGCTATCCCGCGCAGCTTGTGCGCGGCACCGCGGAGTTCGCCAGCGTCGCCGGCAGCCACGAGCGCACGGATATCGTCGGCCGCGCCCGCGTAAGCGTTTACCATGTCACCAAGCAGCTGCATATACAGGGTCTCGTTGTTGCCCAGTCGACCCAGGCCCTGGCGAATTTCGAGTCCCGGCAGGGACTCCGGCAGAGGCTCGACTTCCGCGTCACCGGTTCTTGCCTCGTCTTCCGCCTCGGGCAGGTTGGCGCTGTAGTCGCCTTCCGGGATCGCGTCGAGCAGCGCCTTGTAGAGCTCCGATGGATCGACCGGCTTGGCGACGTGTCCGTTCATTCCGGCCTCGCGGGTGCGGGCACGGTCCTCGGACATGACGTTGGCGGTCATCGCCAGCACCGGGAGCTTATCGAACTGCGGATCCTCGCGAATCATCGCGGTCGCCGTGTACCCGTCCATGCCGGGCATCTGGATGTCCATCAGGACGCAGTCGTAGCGCTTGCGCCTGATCATGGCGACTGCCTCTTCGCCGTTGCTTGCCGTGTCCAGCACCAGCGGCACCTTCTGCAGCAGCTCGCAGGCTATTTGCAGGTTGATGTCCGAGTCGTCGACGATCAGCACGCGCGCGCCGCGTATGCCCTCCAGATCCTCCGGGCCCGTGGTCATTCCCAGCGAGCGCTTGCGCTTCACGACCTGCTTGCCGTACGCCAGCATGATCGTGTCGAGCAGCGCGGACGGTTTGACCGGCTTGGCCATGAACGCATCGACCATCGACCGGTGCTCCCGGCTCGGCATCTTCCAGGAAGACAGCAGAACGATCTTCGGCGGCGACTCGGTCTCACGAATGGCGAGCGCGACATCGAGCCCGGTCATGCCGGGCATCATCCAGTCGAGCAGTACCAGGTCGAAGTCGTGCTTCGGCCGCATGATTTCCAGCGCCTCTTCGCCGCTTTCAGCCAGCGTCACGGCGTAGCCGAAGGACTCGAGGTATTCGCGGAGAATGTCCCGTGAGGGCTCGTTGTCGTCGACAACGAGCACGTTCAGTCCATGCGGGTGCTCCGAATGGTCCTGGCGCTCGACTTCGATATCGGATACCGCCATGCCCAGCGTGAAGTGGAAGCTGGTGCCGGCGCCAACTTTGCTTGTGACTTCGATCTCTCCGCCCATCAGTTGTGTCAGCTGTTGGGAAATCGCGAGCCCCAGGCCGGTGCCGCCGTACTGCCGGCTTATCGAGCTGTCCGCCTGGGAGAAGGACTGGAACAGGCGCCCCAGCTGCTCCTCGGTCATGCCGATGCCGCTGTCGCGCACGTCGAACCGGATGGAAACCCGGTCCTTTGTGCGCAACACCTGGCGCGCCTCCACGACGATCTGTCCCTCCTCGGTGAACTTGATCGCGTTGCCCGCCAGGTTGATCAGCACCTGGCCGAGGCGGGTCGGATCGCCGACCAGCGTGTCGGGCAGGTTAGGGTCGCGCTGGAATACGAGTTCGAGGTGCTTCTCCTGGCAGCGCACCATGCAGATGGTCGCCAGGTTGTCGAGCACGTCGTTCAGCGAGAAAGGTATGCTCTCGATCTCGAATTTACCGGCCTCGAGTTTCGAGAAAT
>JBFIHC010000122.1:0-6384 GCA_041601995.1 Woeseiaceae bacterium
CGGATGCGTTTTTGCGGCGCTGCTTTTTCCACTACATCAGGTTTCCGGACAAGGAGACGATGGCCGACATCGTCGACGTGCATTTCCCGAACCTGAAGAAGGACCTGCTCGCCGAAGCGCTGAACGCTTTTTACCAGGTCCGCGACGTCCGCGGCCTCAAGAAGAAACCCTCGACATCGGAGCTGCTGGACTGGATCAAGCTGTTGCTCGCCGAGGATATTCCTCCGGAAGCGCTGCGCGCCGACAACAAACGTAGCGCGATCCCGCCGTTGTACGGTGCGCTGCTGAAGAACGAGCAGGACGTGCACCTGTTCGAGCAGCTCGTCTTCCTCGACCGGCGCAACAACCCGCAGTAAGTCCATGTTGCTGTCGTTCTTTTACATGCTTCGCGAGGGCGGGATGAAGACGTCCATCACGGAGTGGCTGGCGCTGCTCGAAGCGATGCGGCGCGGGCTTGCGGGGCAGAGCGTCGATGACTTTTATTATCTCGCCCGGACGACGCTCGTGAAGGATGAATCGGAACTCGATCGCTTCGACCGCATCTTCGGGGCCTACTTCGAGGGGGTCGAGGATTCTTTGAGTGACCTGTTCCAGGACATCCCCGAGGAATGGCTGCGCCACCAGGCCGAGCTGCTGCTGACCGAGGAGGAGCGGGCGCAGGTCGAGGCGATGGGCGGATTCGAGGAACTGATGCGTGCACTCAAGGAGCGTCTCGACGAGCAGGTGGATCGCCATGAGGGCGGCAGCAAGTGGATCGGCACGGCCGGGACTTCGCCGTTCGGCGCCTATGGCTACAATCCGGAGGGGGTACGTATCGGCCAGCACGGGTCGCGCAACCGCAGCGCGGTCAAGGTCTGGGACAAGCGCGAATACCGTAATCTCGACGACTCGCTCGAACTCGGCACGCGCAACATCAAGGTTGCGCTGCGGCGTTTGCGCAAGTTCGCGCGCGAAGGCGCGGCCGACCAGCTCGACCTCGACGACACGATCGACAAGACGGCGCGCAATGCCGGCCTGCTCGACATCCGTATGGTCCCCGAGCGCCACAACGCGATCAAGGTGCTGCTGTGCCTCGATATCGGCGGCTCGATGGACGATCACGTGCGCGTCTGCGAGGAGATGTTCTCGGCGGCGCGCAGCGAATTCAAACACCTCGAATATTTCTATTTCCACAATTTCATTTACGAGGCGCTGTGGAAGGACAACCGGCGACGCCAGTCGGAGAAGACACCGACGCTCGATATTGCGCACAAGTATGGCTCGGACTACAAGCTGATCTTTGTCGGAGACGCGACGATGAGTCCTTACGAAATCGTCTACGCGGGCGGCAGCGTCGAGCACTGGAACGAAGAGCCGGGTGCCGTCTGGATAAAGCGTTTGCTGAATACCTACCCGAAAGCCGTGTGGCTGAATCCCGAACCCCGCGAACGCTGGGACTACACGCCCTCGACAAAGCTGATCCGTGAGCTCATGGACGATCGCATGTACCCGCTGACGATCGCCGGCCTCGACGACGCGATACGCGAACTGCACTGACGGTTCGCTCGCGTCGGGCCCGGCCAGATAATTCGATATAAAAATACTTGACACGAGCGCGGTCAGGAACATACTGCGTTGCCGCCGTGCATGCGGCGACGTGTTACCGGCCAGTCGAATCGATCGCAAGGACAATGACATGACAGATCTCGAAGCCAATCCGGCCGTCCAAATCAGAGAACTGCTCGGGGAAGATCGGCAACCGGGCGAACTCGAGGCCTTCCTCGACGAACTGCCGACTGCCGAAGTCTTGCACGCGATATTCCTGCTCAGTCCGGACGATCAGCGTCGACTGCTGAATTCGCTGGCTCCCGAACGGGCCGCCGAGCTGGTCGAAGACTTGCCGGACAGCCATACGGCCGACCTGATCGAAGAGATGCCGGCCGAGAACGCCGCGTCGATCGTCGAGGAAATGGCGAGCGACCATCGCGCCGACGTGCTTGCAGAGCTCGATTCCGAGGACGCCGAAGCGATCATTGCCGAGCTCGATGAAGACGAGGCACACGAAGTTCGCGAGCTGATCGCTTACCCGCCGGACCAGGCGGGCGGTCTGATGATGACCGAGTTCGCGTCCTATCCAATGTCGAAGACGGTACGCGAGGTCGTCGATGACCTGACTCGCGACACGACCGACTACGAGTTCCTGACGGTTCACTACGTCTATGTCGTCGTCAAATCGAGGAGGCTCAAAGGGGTCATTCGGATCAGGGACCTCGTGTTCGCGGACCCTTCCTTACGTATCGGTGACGTCGCGACGCCGGCTCTGACGGTGGGAGTCGATGCCCATCTCGACGAACTCGAGGAGTTCTTCGATGCGCATGACATCGCGGCAGTCCCGGTCGTCGACGACCGCGGTTTCCTGCTCGGCATCGTGCGGCGCAGGGCCGTCCTCGAGGCACTCGCGGAACGGTCGGAAGCCGATCACCTGAAGTCGGCCGGTATCATCGGCGGCGACGAGCTCCGCAGCATGCCGGTCATGGTCCGCTCACGCCGCCGACTGGCCTGGCTCAGCATCAATATCGGTCTGAACATCATTGCGGCCAGTGTCATCGCGATGTACGAGGACACGTTGACCGCCGTGATCGCGCTGGCCGTGTTCCTGCCTATCGTTTCCGACATGAGCGGCTGCTCGGGCAACCAGGCCGTTGCGGTCAGCATGCGCGAGTTGACACTCGGCGCCGCCATGCCGCGCGACGTGTTCCGTGTCTGGCGCAAGGAGGCCGTCGTCGGGTTGATCAACGGACTGGCGCTGGGCGCGCTGCTCGGGATTGCCGCGTGGGCCTGGAAGGGAAATTCCGTGCTCGGACTGGTCGTCGGTGCGGCGCTGGCGCTGAACACAATCGTCGCGGTCTCGATCGGCGGCACCGTGCCGCTCGTGCTGCGGCGGCTGAACCTGGACCCGGCCGTGGCATCCGGCCCGCTGCTGACCACGGTCACCGATATGTGCGGGTTCTTCCTGTTGCTCAGCCTGGCCAGCGTCGTGCTGCCCGCACTCGCCATTTGACGATTGCGGCAGCGCTAATGACACCGCGACCGGGAATCAATCAGGCGGGAAACTAAGCGCCGCACAGCAAGCCATTCCCGCCTGAATTGTTCCCGATAGTAGCGGCGTAATGACCGAACTCAAACAGCGGTGCCGGCCCGTCCGACGGATCGATTACTGTGCGGCGAACGCCTGCAGGTCGGCAAGCACTTCCTTCGAATGCTCGGCAGGCTTGACCTTCTCGTAGTGCTTCGCAATCGTCCCGTCGGGATCGATGATGAAGGTCTGTCGCTTCGCGACGGTCATGCCGAACATGCGCGTCTTGACGCCGTAAGCGGACGCGACGGTGCCGTCCACGTCGGCGAGCAGCGGAAAGGGCAGGCCGTGGTTTTCAGCGAAAGCCTTGTGCGATTCGACGTCATCCAGGCTCACGCCGAGGATCTGGGCATTGAGATCCCGGTAGGCGAAAATGTTGTCGCGGAACTCGCAGGCCTCGGTCGTGCATCCCGGTGTCTCGTCTTTGGGGTAGAAATACAGCACGACCCACTGGTCCCGATAATCCTCCAGCGAATGCAACTGGCCGTTCTGGTCCGGAAGCTCGAATTCGGGCGCGGGCTGCCCTGCAGCCGGTTGCTCGTTGGCCCGACCCGGCAACGCAAAACCGAGAATTGCGGCAACGCAGAGAGTGCTGATTCCGAGTGTAATGGATTGATTCATGATTCCGGTCCGTTTGACGGATGCGCATTATAATACGATGTTGGCACGGGC
The DNA here is from genome assembly GCA_041601995.1 of Woeseiaceae bacterium. Classification (GTDB taxonomy): domain Bacteria; phylum Pseudomonadota; class Gammaproteobacteria; order Steroidobacterales; family Woeseiaceae; genus UBA1847. The sequence goes on from JBFIHC010000122.1 coordinate 3,788, forward strand.
GGTGTAACTCTTTGTAATTGATGATAAACGGCCAAGTGGATTCACTCAAAACAGCACTCGTGCTGCCCGGCGGCGGCGCGCGCGGCGCCTTTCAGGTCGGGGTATTGAAGGCGATTGCGGAGCTATTGCCGCGTGGCGCGAGCAACCCGTTCCCCGTCGTCAGCGGGACATCGGCCGGCGCCGTGAATTCCGTCGTACTTGCATCGCGAGCGCAAAGCCTGCGCTCGTCGGTGGCCGAACTCGAACGCGTCTGGGGCCATTTTCGCTGTCACCATGTTTACAAGACGGACCACTGGACCATGCTCAAGAGCAGCCTGCACTGGATGGTGGCGCTCACGCTCGGCGGCCTCGGCGTGGGCATGCCCAGGTCGCTCCTCGACAATTCGCCATTGCGAAACCTGCTGAGCCGCAACGTTCATTTTCCCCGCATCCGCGATGCCATCGACGCCGGTTGCCTCGACGCCGTTGCCGTCACGGCCGCCGGGTATGCGTCGGCACGTTCGACGACATTTTTCGAAGCACACCCCGACGTGGCCGGGTGGGAGCGGACGCGGCGGCTTGCCGTCAACACCGAACTCAATCTCGACCACCTGATGGCGAGCATCGCAGTGCCATACGTGTTTCCGCCGACACGCATCGGCAACGAGTACTTCGGCGACGGCGCCATGCGCCAGGCCACACCGTTGAGTCCGGCGGTCCACCTCGGCGCCGACCGCATTCTCGTCATCGGTATCCGCGACGAAACGGGTGGCCGCGAAGCCGGGCCGGCCGACCAGCCGCCGAGCTTCGCGCAGATTGCGGGCTACATGCTCGACACGCTGTTCATGGACGGGCTGTACTCCGACCTCGAACGCATCACGCGCATCAACGAGCTGCTGGACGCTGTCCCCGACGAAACGATCAGTGTCGGGGATACCGAGATGCGACCCATCGACACGATGCTCATCGTACCGAGCGAGGACCTGGTCGAAATCGCGGAACGTCACCGGGCGGAGCTGCCGTTCGCGATTCGCGCCTTGCTGCGAAGTGTAGGCGGCAGGAATTCCGGCGAAAGCAAGCTGCTCAGCTTCCTGTTGTTCGAGCGGGCATACACGCGCGAGCTGATCGCGCTCGGCTACCGGGATGCGATGCAGGTGAAGGACCAGCTGCACGATTTCATCACGGGTGCCGAGGTTCCGCGGCTGTTTGCGCCGCACTGGATCAAGCGGGACCTGAGCGCCCTCAGTCCTGATTGAGACGATGCTCGGGGAGTGCGTTGTGTCGGGTCAGCACGGCGTCGTGTAGCTCGCGCAGTCGTGCCGCGACTTTTTCGACCATGTAGACGGAGCGGTGTTGTCCCCCGGTGCAGCCGATTGCCACGGTCAGGTAGCCGCGGTTGGCCTGCCCATAGTGCGGAACCCATTTTGCGAGAAAGCCGCAGATGTCCTCGAACATGATCGCAAAAGGTTCCTGCCTGTCGAGAAATTCGCGCACTTCGTCATCGAGCCCTGTGAGGCCGCGCAGTTTCAGCGTCCAATAGGGGTTGGGCAGACTGCGCAGGTCGAACACGAAGTCGGCGTCGGCCGGGATGCCGTACTTGAAGCCGAATGACTCGATCAGTACGGACAGGGATTGTCGCTCCCGCCGGTCGATGCGCGAGCGTATCGTGTCGGCGAGTTCATAGATGCTCGTTTCGGATGTGTCGATGACGAGATCGGCAGATAGTTCGACTTCGGCGAGAATCGCGCGCTCCGACTCGATGGCCGCGCGCAGCTGCCCACCCTGCTCGGCCAGCGGGTGGCGGCGGCGCGTTTCGCCGAAGCGTTGCAGCAGAATTTCGTCGCTCGCGTGCAGGAAGACGATGTCCGTACGGACGCCCTGATCCCTCAGCCTGTGTAACAGATCCGGTAGTGCATCGAGGTTCTCTGTCCGGTTGCGGGCGTCGATGCCGACGGCCAACCCTCGCGCCGGGCCGCCGCCGCTGCGGCGGACCTCATCGACTGCACTAGCGAGCAGGCCCGCGGGGAGGTTGTCGATGCAGTAGTAGCCGAGGTCTTCGAGAACGCGCAGCGCGACCGACTTGCCGGAACCGGAAAGCCCGCTGACGATGATCAGGCGCAATTCACCTGGCATGTCATCTCCGCGCCGTTGATCAGCGCGTCGTAGAGGTCCTTGCTGCTGGTCATCTCTCGCAGTCGAGCGCGCAGTCCCTCGTCTGCTAGCAATTCAGTGACCTGCCGAATGTCGGCGCGATGACTGTCCTCGACTTCCGCGGGTACGATCATGCCGAACACGAGGTCGACGGGATCGCCGTCGGCTGCGTCGAAGTCGATCGGTTCGGACAGCTTGATCATGACACCGACGCTCCGGTCAATGCCGTCGATACGGCAGTGTGGGAACGCCGCACCGCGGCTGAGTCCTGTGCAGCCGAGCCGTTCGCGACTGACGAGACACTCGAAGATGTCGTCGCTCGCGATGTCCGCGTAGTGGCGTACCAGCAGTTCGCTCAGGATCTCGAGGCAGTGCTTCTTGCTGCGCGCGGTCGCGTTGCAAAGCACGCCGTCGGGCTTGATGATGTCTGGAAGTGGCATGGGTGATTCTGGATGATTCATAAAACG
>JBFIHC010000123.1:0-6228 GCA_041601995.1 Woeseiaceae bacterium
GTGGTCGGTATGGCAGCTTTTGCACCCGGCGTCGCGGACCTCGGCAGACAGGCCATGGAAGCCCGTGCCTGCGCCGAAATCGGCGGCCACGTCCTCGTGGCAATCGAGGCACAAGGCGTTCTGTTTCGCAGGCTTGAACTTCGCATGGCAGAGATCGCAGTCCTTCTCGTATTCCGCATGCGCCTCGACGACCGCGCCGGGCATTACGAGCGTCTCGATCTGCGCGTTTGATGGCTCGGGTATTACGAACAGTAACGTCATCGCGGCCCCGGTCAGAAGTAATCGAAATTTCATGCGTATGCCGGCGGCGCGCCTAGTACATGTGCACCGCCAGCACGTGGACCAGCGCCGAGAGCACCATCACGAAGAAAATCGGCAGATGCAGCACGTGCCAGACCCCAAACAGGCGTTCGTAGACCGTGAAGCGGGCGACCCGCGTCATGAGATTCGTGTAGTCACGAACGAATCGCGACGTGGTCCGTTTCAGTCGTTTCCGGTCGCGCGCGACCACCTCGAACCTGACGGCCGCCAGGCGAAGCTCGCGGCGTGCCGTCCAAAGCAGGGAGAGGCGCACGAACCGGTAGGTGAACAACCACCTGAGGCTGCGACCGATACCCAGCGAGTTGGTCACCTTGCTGCCCTGCAGCTCTTCGCAGAGCCCGTCGAGTCTCGCGACGAGTTTCGGCATCAAGGTTGCGAGCCCATGGCTCTTTTCCGCGGAGTTCGCGAGGTCCTTCTGAAGTTCCCCGAGCGTCAGCTTGCGACCGTACAGGCCACGATGGATGGCCGCGTAGAAATGCCGGCCAACGATGCCACTGACGGCGACGAGCAGCATGCAGTACAGGGCAACGCGGCTGTTGAATGAACCGAGTTGAAAGTTGCAGTGGTAGAGCACGAGCAACGGGCCGACGAGCCCGAGGATCATGTGCATCCGAAACCAGCGCCGCGTGGAACCCAGCCGATGCAGAAAGCGGACCTTCTTGCGCAACGGGTACAGCAGCAGCGAAAGCATCAGCGATCCGCCGGTGATGCCGAGCCAGTAGCCTATACCGTGTTCGGGGTTTATGAGGTTGAGGTCCCGCAACAGCCAGCCGGCGACGAGGAATACACTGATCAGCGCGTAGGCACGCAATTCACCCCGTAGGGTGCTCCTTGCATCGTCCTGTTGCTGCGCCGCTGTCGGCGGCGATACTGCTGGTCTTCTTATGACGCTTTCCGTCATTCGTTTCGGTCCTCCCTGAACCCCTTTTCTGTCCTTGTCGTCTAGCGGGGACGTGCCTCCACGACGCTGTCCGAAATTCCCAGCGATGCCGCTTTTGCGTAAGCCATTACGGCATCCTGACTGCGCCCGAGGTAGTCGTAGGACTTCGCCAGCAGCAGCCAGCCTTTTGCATCATCGGGGTGTTCCTGCAGGCGCCGTTCGAGCCCGATGACAAGTTCGCCCACCGAGTTCGTCTTGTTGCTGCTCGCACCAGGCAGAGCAGCCGAACTCGCGCCGTTCAATCGGCCCGGTACGGCTGTGCCTGTTGCGATGTCGGGCCTGCCGATCACCGTGTACATTCCGATAGAGAGCAAGAGCGCGGCGGCCACCGCAGCCCACGGCACGAACACGATGCGATCGCGGCGGCGGTGCTCGCGCTGTACGAGCGGAGCAGCCGCAAACGAGGCCGCAACCAGCAGCATCAGGAACGTGCTTGCAAAAAAAACTGCATCCATACGATTTTTCTCTTGCCCGTTGATTCGAAATCACGGGCCGCATTCGCACGTCCCACCTTTATTGTCACGAAGCGTCCCCGAAAAAGGTTCCGCTGTTCGCGACAAGCGAGACGTGCGGCTGCCAACCGCAGGTATAAATGCAGGCTGTCGCCGATCGCCGACAGCACTTTTACAACTCGACGCCTTTGCCCAAGCGAAGGATGTAAAGCAAATCAACCCGACTTGATTACCGTGAGCCGTACGTTGTGCATCGACACACTTGAGCGAAACTGTCGCGCACTTTTGGAAACCCGTCTACCTGTCGCTGTGGGAGACCGTCATCGGAATTTTTTTATGCCGGGAAATCAAGGCACTCGCGGCGATAACGCATCCGATGGATTTGAAATTCATTCTTGATAAGGGAAATTTAGTTAAATCGCCGGGTATCGAAGCACGCAGCCCGCGCGAACGATGCTCGCGCCGTGACCACTGGAGGTGAATCAAAACTGTGAAGAACATTCGAACGCGATCCGCGCTATCGTTGCTACGATGCCGCCGGGCACGACAAGATAATCAAACATGAGTCCTTTTCTTCTCGTTCTGTACCTTTTGCCGGTCGTCGGTATTTTTGCGTGGTACGTGCGTTCACGGCACCGCAGAGAACTTGCGAGTATCCGTGCCGTGGAGGAGGCGCTCGCGGCGAGCATGACCGAGCCGCCCTCGCTGCACCCGATAATCGATCAGTACAAGTGCATCGGCTGCCGCTCGTGCGTCGCCGCGTGCCCCGAACAGTATGCGCACCCCGTCCTCGGGATAATCCGCGGCAAGGCCCGGCTCGTGGGGCCGTCGAACTGTATCGGCCATGGCGCATGCAAATCCGCGTGCCCGGTCGACGCGATCGAGCTGGTTTTCGGCACCGAGAAGCGCGGCGTGGATATCCCCGTGGTCAAGCCGGACTTCGAAACCAACATCCCCGGCATCTTCATCGCCGGTGAGCTCGGCGGCATGGGCCTCATTCGCAATGCCGTCGAGCAGGGACGCCAGGCGCTCGAATCGATCAGGAAGCTCGACGGTCTCGGCAAACCGAACCGGCTGGACGTCGTCATCGTCGGCGCCGGCCCGGCCGGAATTGCCGCATCGCTGGGTGCGATCGACGCAAAGCTCAGGTTCGTCACGGTGGAGCAGGACTCCCTCGGCGGCACCGTGGCGCATTTCCCGCGCGGCAAGCTCGTGATGACGCGGCCGGCGATACTGCCGATTGTCGGGAAGATGAAGTTCACCGAGACGACCAAGGAGAAGCTGCTCGAATACTGGCACGGCGTCGAACGCCAGACGGGGCTCAACATCAACTACAAGGAACGCGTCACGGGCATCGCCCGCAGGCCGGATGGCGCCTCGTTCGAGGTCAAGACCACCAAGGGGACCTACGTGTCGCGCGCGGTGCTCCTGACCATCGGTCGCCGTGGCACACCCCGGCAACTCGGCGTGCCCGGGGAGAAATCGTCGAAGGTGGTATACCGGCTGATCGACGCCGAACAGTACCGGGGCCGGCACGTTCTGGTAGTCGGCGGGGGCGACTCCGCGCTGGAAGCCGCGTACAGCATCGCGGAGCAGCCGGGCACCACGGTAACGCTGTCCTACCGTTCGCCTGCTTTCTCGCGCGCGAAGCCGAAGAACAGGGACAAGGTCGCCCAGCTCGCAGCAGCCGGGCGCCTCACCGTATTGATGAACTCCAACGTGCGTGAGATCCGCAGGGATTCCGTTGTCATCGACGTCGATGGCGAGGCAGTGATACTGCCCAACCAGGCAGTAATCGTGTGTGCCGGCGGGATCCTGCCGACCGGCTTCCTCAAGGAAGTCGGGATCGAGGTGCAAACCAAGTACGGAACCGCCTGATCCGCTTGACAGTCCCGGCGCGGCCGCCATCTTAAGAACAGAACAAGAAGTCGGGAATCGCCTGCCATGAGCAGAAAGGCGGCATTTTCGTGGCGCTGGATCGCAGCGGAGCTGCGGCGTCGCGAGGTTTACCCGGTGATCGTTGCCTACACGGTCGTCGCCTGGATATTGTTGCAGGTCGGCGAAGTGACGTTCGAACCGCTCGGCCTCCCGGACTGGGCGATGACGGCGCTGATCGTCGTCGCGGTCGCCGGCTTCCCCGTCGCCGTGATCCTCGCCTGGGTCTACGACTTCACGCCGCAGGGCATTCGCCGCGACCGCCTGGCGCCACAGGACCAGGGCAGGGACGATGACCAGCCTTCCATCGCGGTGCTGCCGTTCCTCGATCTCAGCCCCGAGCAGGACCAGGAGTACTTTTGCGAAGGCGTGGCCGAGGAGATTCTCAATACGCTGACCCGCATCGGCAACCTGCATGTCGCTGCGCGCTCGTCGTCATTCCAGTTCAGCTCCCAGTCGGGCGACGTCAGGGAAGCCGGCCGCAAGCTCGGCGTAAAGACGATACTCGAAGGGAGCGTACGGAAAGCCGGCGGCAAGCTGCGGGTCTCGGCGCAGCTGGTGAATGTCAGCGACGGTTATCACGTCTGGTCGAAGGTGTTCGACGAGGACCTCGAAGACGTGTTCGCGATCCAGGACGAGATCGCCAAGAGCATCGCGGAGACGCTGATGGAGACGATCTCTGCGCAGGAATGGGAGGCCATCCGCGGGCTGCCGCGTACGCACATCGACGCTTACGATTACTACCTGCGCGGCAGGCGGTTCTTCAAACGCTTCCACAAGGTGGACATCGAACATGCGCGGCAGATGTTCTGGCAGGCGCTCGACGTCGACCCGGACTTCGCGCTCGCTTGGGCGGGTTATGCCGACTGCCACTCGTTCCTGATGATGTACGTCGACCCGGACCCGCTCCATGCTGAGCAGGCGGACCATGCCAGCAAGCGGGCGCTGGAACTTGCGCCGGAACTTGCCGAGGCACACGCCTCGCGCGGGCTCGCGTGTCTCGTCGGCCGCAGATTCGACAGGGCCGAGCGGGCTTTCCGCCGGGCGCTGCAACTCAATCCGCGCCTGTTCGAGGCCTACTACTACTTTGCGCGAACGCGCTTCCACCAGGGCGACCTCGAGGGCGCGGCCAAACTGTTCAGGAAAGCCGCCGAGACCGATCCCGCCGACTACCAGTCGCGATGCCTCAGGGTGCAGATTCTCAGAGGCACCGGGCATACCGCGCTTGCCATGGAAGAGGCGAGGGAGGCGGTCAAGGTGCTCGAGAAACACCTGGAGTGGCACCCGGACGACGCCCGCGGCCTGCACCTTGGCGCCGGTTCGCTGATCACGCTCGGTCAGACGGATCGCGCGAAGAGCTGGCTGCGGCGGGCGCTGCAACTCGACCCGGACGATCCGATCGTGCTCTACAACGTTGCATGCAATTTCGCGACGCTGGGCGAGGCCGAGGAATCGCTCGATTATCTCGAGCAAGCCGTCGAACACGGCACCGTCAGTTCGGACTGGATGCGCAACGACGAGGACCTGGTGTCGCTGCGAGGCTCTCCACGTTACGCGGCGTTGCTCGAGCGCGTCGAGGAAAAGGAGCGCGCCATTCCGGGCGGCGCCTGATCGGGGGATTATTGCACCGATGCCCAGTGTGTGTCGGTCGCCACCATCGTCAGTACGTCGTACTGGGCCACGATCTCGTCGTTCTGGTTACAGATCTCGGTGTCCCAGCGAACCTCGCCGTAGCCACTATTGCCACGTAACGTCTTTTGTTTGCACGTAAGACGCACCTTCATCGAATCGCCGTGGTTCAGTGGCGTGATGAAGCGCAGGTCATCGATCCCGTAGTTCGCGAGCACCGGTCCGAAGTCGGGGTCGACAAACAGGCCTGCCGCGAGCGAGACGATCAGGTAACCGTGCGCGACGCGACCGTCGAAGAACGGGTTCTTCGCGGCCGCTTCCTCGTCCGTGTGCGCGTAGAATGTGTCGCCCGTGAATTCCGCGAAATGGTTGATATCGTCCAGCGACACCTTGCGCAGATCGCTACGGAACGTGTCGCCGAGTTCGAGTTCCTCGAAGGTCTTGCGGAACGGGTGCGAGCCGGGATCCTTCTCCTCGGCCCCGCGCACCCAGCGGTGGCCGATGGCCGACAGGGTCTCCGGCGAGCCCTGGATTGCGGTCCGCTGCATGTAATGCTTGATGCCGCGAACGCCCCCCATTTCCTCGCCGCCGCCGGCACGACCCGGACCGCCGTGCACCAGGTGCGGCAGCGGTGAACCGTGCCCCGTCGACTCGGCGGCGCAGTGCCGGTTGATGACCAGCATGCGCCCGTGGTACGCGGCCGTGGCGAGGATCAGTTCGCGCGCAACGTCGTTGTCGTTGGTGATGATGGAGCCCGCGAGGCTGCCTTCTCCCATGCGTGCGATCTCGATGGCCTCGTCCAGGGAGTCGTAGGGCAGGACCGTGCTAACCGGGCCGAATGCCTCGACCGAGTGCACCGCGGCAGATCGCAGCGGCTTCTCGCAGTGCAGGAGCGTCGGCATGAAGAATGCGCCTTTCCTGGCGTCCGCATCGACTACAGCGAAATCGTCA
>JBFIHC010000124.1:0-5852 GCA_041601995.1 Woeseiaceae bacterium
TCAGGTGGCAGCGAATTGAAGATCAAACGCCAGCACGGTCTCGGTATCGAAGAAGCCAAACGTCGAGTCGACTGCGTGGCAGACGAGCTCGGTGGCAAGCTCGGGCTCACGTCCGAGTGGGAGGGTGATCACCTGCGCGTTCATGGTAAAGGAGTCTCCGGGCGCATCCTGGTTTCCGATCATAATGTCGAGGTACACGTGCACGTCGGGTTCGCGATGATGCTGATGCGGGAGCCGATCCGCGCCGCGATCGAGAGCTCGATCGACGAGTACATCGCCTGATCGTGACGCGGCCATCTCCGGTGGCTGCGCGCCCGCCGTTTGCGTTCTAGCGCGCACGATCGAAACCGCGGTACGCGGTTGCGAGGAAGCGCGCTGCGAGTTCGACCGCGGCGACGGTCCTCAGCGAGTAGTAGATATCAAAGGCGTGCTGCGCGCCGGGGAACTCGGCGTAGCCGACCACGTGTTTCGAATGCTCGCGCAGCCTGCGCGCGAATTCGCGCGCTTCCGGCGCCGGCGTCAGGCTGTCGCGATCGCCCTGCAGGATGAGCCACGGGATCGAAACACGCTCGACGTGGTCCATCGGTGACGCGGCATGGAACTTCTCGGGCTCCTCGTCGAAGAAGGCCTTCACCACGTACGGGCCGATCAGTCGATTCAGGAACGCCGAGCCGTGCACACCAAGACGGTTCGTGAAGTCGTACACGCCGTAACAGGTCACGATGGCCTGCACCGAGGTGTCGTGGTCATCCTCACCGGGAGCTGTCACCGAGTCGTCGCTGAGCGCGGTCATCGCGGCGATGTGTGCACCCGCCGAGTTGCCGGCGATGGCAATGAAGCCCGGGTCCACGCCGTACTCGTCGCTATGCTGACGCAACCAGGCGACCGCGCTCTTCGCGTCGACGACGTGGTCGGGATAGGTTGCGCCGGGGCTCAGCCTGTAATTGGCATTGGCGCACACCCAGCCGAGCGACGCGAGATGGTGGCAGAGCGGCAATCCCTGTTCGCGCTTGTCGCCGAGGACCCAGGCGCCGCCGTGAATGAAAACGAGGGCCGGGCGCCGCTCCGCGTGGCCGGCGCCGCGGTAGATGTCCATGGCGAGAATGCGCCCGTCGCGCCGTGCAAACGGCACGTCGCGAACCACCGATACGCCTTCCCGAACCCTCGGGACCGGCTTCAGCAGCAGGTGCCTCGGGATGCGCTCGACGTCGTCGAGTTCGAGTTCCGCGGCGACCGCTTCTGCGACCGACGCGGCCCGCAGGCTCGGCAGCCAGAGGACGAACAGCACGGCGCTCGATGCCAGGACGAGGTACAACGCCAGCTTGCCAGGCCAGCTGTCGAGCGCACCGGACAACGCGAAGCCGCCGGCCAGCAGCAGGGCGAGGCCGATGTGAAACAGCGCCAGATCCAGCGTGAGGAAAGCCAGCGCCCAGCCGGGTACGAGCGATATCGGTCCGCGCAGCGGCTTTGCCGCATTGACGACAATCGCCGTGCCGACGAGGGAAGCCAACAGGAACAGCCAGCCGGACATTGGTCTCGCAAATTCGCGCGTTGCCGCGGAGCAGTGATTGTGGGCGCAGTCGCCCGGCTACATCAAGTGATGCCCCTCAGGTGCCGTACCGGCGTTGCCACATTGCGACGAAGGTTGCGCCGGACGGCGACAGTCGGAAATTGTCGTAGCCGTCCGTCGTTCCGATGACGGTATCCAGCATCCTGTTGCGGCGCAGCTTGTCGACGCTGCGCTGAACTTCGGATGGGCGCAGCTTGAACTTTTCCGCGATCTCGGGTGCCGAGGTTGCCAGGCCGGGACCGCGCGCGGCCGCCGTTCGCAATACCGCAAGGTCGAGGTCGTCGAAGTCGATTTCGGGCGTCGTATCGATGCCATCGCCCCGCTCCCGCCGCCGCGGAACAACTTCCCGCAGGCGGCAGAGCAGCCGTGTCTTGAGGCTGCCCGCTGCCTGCCGGCCGCGGTGCCAGATCGTGTGGTACAGGGCGACGGTATTGCGCAACAGGCTGCTGCCGTACCGGTACAGCCGCCACGCGATAACCGTCATCAACAGCCAGAAGATGCCGGAGAGCACGGCCGCAACCACGATCGAATCATCGCTGTCCGCGACGCCCCAGCTGGCCGCAGTCAGCGGCGCAAGCTCGCCGAACTTCGACAGCACGAAGTCCCCGGGAACGAGGTAGATCTCGCGAACGCTGCTGAGCCAGTTATCGATCATGTCCGTGTGCCGCAACTATGCGGCGAACACGGTGGCCGCACAGTGACGCGAATCACACTACCGTCATCGGTGGATTTGCGGGTCAGTTCACAGATAAAGCCACCCGTTTACTAAACACTAGCCTCTGTCCGTTATACCGGCGTGGCGACGCCCGATAGCGGCAACCGCATAGGGATTATGTAATACACGAAAGGGACTTAATACGATGTCGAGACTTATTCGCACGATTACGTTGCTTGCACTTGCAGCTGCCCCGTTCGCGACGGCCGCGGCACAGGACCTGTCGCGGGACGATATGCGGAGTCTGGACGGACAGGTCCAGGAGATTAAATCCGACGTGCTGAGTATCGCGTCGGAGCTCAGCAATCTCGAGGAGCGTCTGCTCTATCCGTCGAACACCCAGGTCGCCGTATTCGTGGCGATCGAGGATGACGAGGACTTTCGTCTCGATGCCGTGAAGATCGAGATCGATGGCGAGCTCGCCACGCATCACATCTACAGTTTCAAGGAACTCGAAGCCCTGCAAAAGGGCGGCGTGCAGCGTATCTATACCGGCAACGTGCCGACCGGCGATCACCAGCTTGGCGTGACGATGATCGGCAAGCTCAGGAACGGCACGGAGTTCAGCAAGACGGACCAGTTTTCATTCGCCAAGGGCGTCGAGCCCAAGGCGCTCGGCATTACGCTGGCGGGCCCGGGCCTCGGCAAAAACGGCATACAGCTCGGAGACTGGTAATTCATGTATCGAGCACCGTTCTCAGTGATCGGGCTCCTGCTGATCGCCAGTCTGGCAACGAGCCCAACCAAAAGTGACGAACTGAAGGACCTGTACTTCGGCGAGGCGCTGTATTACGCGCACCAGGGCTATTTTTTCGAAGCACTGGAGCGACTCGATACCGAGGTCGCGCAATACGCCGGGCTGGACGAACCCGAACTCGACACGCTCTTCTATCACATCGATGATGCGGAATTCTCCCTCGGCGATTTCGAGTTGCGCTACCGCATGCACCACCGCGCCGGGCGTGCGATCAGGGCCGTTCTCGAGGGCGCCGTCGACGAGGTCGTGCGCAACGACGCTGCGTACCGGCTTGCGCGCATTCATTTCCAGAAAGGCCAGATGGAGGACGCGCTGCTGGCGCTGGAGCGCATCGACGGCAAGATCCCGGAGTCCATCCGTGAAGACATCGAATTTCTGCGCGCCAACGTCTACCTGGCCCAGGAGAAGCCGGCAGAGTCCTTCGAGGTTCTGAAACGCCTGCAGGGCTCGAAGAGCTTCGGCGGTTTTGCGGCGTACAACCTCGGCATCGCCTACCTGCAGGACGGCCAGCGCCAGCAGGCCATCGAGCAGCTCGACCGCGCAGGGCAAATCAGCACCGACGATCCGGCGGAACTCGCGATCCGGGACAAGGCCAACCTCGTGCTGGGCACGATCCTGCTGGAAGACGGCGAATACGGCAAAGCGATGCCGTACCTCAACCGCGTCCGTCTCGACGGGCCGTTCTCCAACCAGGCCTTGCTCAGCGCGGGCTGGGCGAGCCTGTCGGCGGAGGACTACGAGCGGGCCGTGGTTCCATGGAGCATTCTCGCGCAGCGCGAGGTTACCGACGGCGCGACGCAGGAGGCCATGCTCGCGCTCCCCTATGCCTACGGCAAACTGGACATACACGGGCGTGCGGCCATCCATTACGGCAAGGCGCTCGATGCGTTCGGCACCGAGGTCGACAAGCTCAACGAGTCGATCGAAAGCATCCGCGAAGGACTGTTCCTCGAGGCGCTGGTCCGGGAGGAAATACGCAAGAACAAGGACTGGGTCATCAACCTGCGCTCCCTGCCGGAAACGCCGGAAACCTATTACATGATGGAACTCCTCGCGTCCCACGATTTCCAGACGGGTTTGCAGAATTACCTCGACCTTGCCGACCTGCGCAAGAAGCTCGTCAGCTGGGAAACCAGTTTCGATTCCTTCGACGACATGGTGGCAATTCGCCACGATCACTACGAGCCGCTGTTGCCGGACGTGGATATGAAGTTCCGTGAGCTGGATTCGCGGCTGCGTCTGCGCAGGGAGCAGCACAAGATGCTGGTGAGGCGCCGCGATGACCTGTTGACGACGCCGCGCCCGGAGTTCCTGGCAACGCCCGACGAGATGGCGGTGCTCGCAAGGATCGAGTACATCGAGCAACAGCTCGAAGATGCATCGACGCCGTTCGAGGGCGCGCTCGTCGCGCGCATGGAGCGCCTGAAAGGCCTGTTGACCTGGACGCTCGAGACCGAGTATCACGCGCGGCTTACCGAGTTCGAGAACAACCTCAGCATGCTCGACGAGGCGATGACCGTCGCGCAGACGCAGTACGACCGGTTCGTTCGCTCGCGCCAGGCGGCCACCCACAGTTTTGAAGGCTACGAGACGCCGATCAGCCGCCTGCGGGCGCGCGTCAGCGAGGCTGTCCGTAGGGTCGACCTGCTGATGAAGCGCCAGGGCCGGCAGCTCGAGATCGTCGCGATCGATGAACTCATGGCGCGACGCGGCCGGCTGGAGAGCTATCGAGACAAGGCGCGCTTTGCACTCGCGGACAGCTATGACCGCGCAACCCAGGCGCAGGCGAGGAGCGAGGTCCAGTGATCAGGCGAATCGGTTTTCTCCTCTGTGCCGCGTCGGCAGGGCTCGCGGGCTGCGCCGCGACGCAGCCGCAGGGCACGCTTGCGGAACTCGCGAGCGTACAGCCTGACGTGGAGGAGGTTTACCTCGAGGACGGCCTGGAGCGCGCCGCCGAAAGCTACCGACGCTACCTCGAGGAGACTTCGGAGAGCGCCCGGACACCCGAGGCGATGCGCCGGCTCGCCGACCTGCAAATCGAACAGGCCTACGGCGTCATCGGCAGCGGCGAGGTCGTCGAGGTCGCGGCCGCGGCAGCCGCCGCATCGAAGCCGTCGAGGGCGCCCGAGATGGCGGCGCCGCAATCCGCGGCGCCGCTCGCGCGGACCGACTCCGCTCCGGTGCTTGCCACGCCGGCCGGGCCGGGCGAGTCCGAGCGGGAATTCGAACAACGCGCGTCGCGGCGGCAGGATCTGCTGAGCGATGTGCCGGCGGATGACGATTTGCTCACGGGAGCCGGTGGCGAGCCGATACCGGCCGGGCCGCGCGAAGCCATCGAGACGTATCGCAAGATCCTCGAGACCTATCCCAATTACGAGCGCAACGACCAGGTGCTGTACCAGATGTCGCGCGCTTACGACGAGATCGGGCAGCCCGACGATGCCATGAAGGTAATGGATCGCCTTGTCGCCGAGTATCCTTATTCGCGGTATATCGACGAGGTGCATTTCCGCCGCGGCGAGTACTTCTTCGTGCGCAAGAAGTACATGGACGCGGAGAGCGCTTACGGCGCGATCATCACCATGGGAAGCACGTCGTCCTACTACGAGCTGGCCCTGTACAAGCTCGGCTGGGCGCTCTACAAGCAGGAGTTCTACGAAGAGGCGCTGCACCAGTACATGGCGATGCTCGACTATCGCCAGTCGATCGGCTACGACTTCGACGAAGCTCAGAAGGAAGACGAAGAGCACCGCGTGGCGGACACTTTCCGCGTCGTCAGCCTGAGCTTCTCGAACCTCGGCGGCCCCGAA
>JBFIHC010000125.1:0-5243 GCA_041601995.1 Woeseiaceae bacterium
TCCCAGGGCCTGATGCTCATGCTGCCCAACATGTACAAGATCGCGGGCGAACTGACTCCGGCCGTGTTCCATGTCGCATCAAGGTCGCTGGCCGCGCAGGCCCTGTCGATCTTCGGCGATCACCAGGACGTCATGGCGGCGCGCACCACCGGGTTCGGCCTGCTCGCCGCATCGTCCGTGCAGGCTGCGCAGGACCTGGCGCTGATCAGTCACGCGGCCACGCTGGAAGCGCGCCTCCCGTTCATCCACTTCTTCGACGGCTTCCGCACGTCGCACGAAGTCAACAAGATCGAGCTGGTGTCCGAAGAGCAAATGCGCGCGATGATGGACGACACGCTCGTCTACGAGCATCGTAATCGTGCGCTCAACCCCGATAACCCTTTCATCCGCGGCACCGCGCAGAATCCGGACGTGTACTTCCAGGGCCGCGAGACGGTCAATCGCTACTACGATGCGACACCGGCCATCGTCGAGCGGGCCATGCAGCGGTTCGGCGAGGTCGCCGGGCGACACTACAAGCTGTTCGACTACCACGGCGACCCCGACGCGGAGCGGGTCATCATACTGATGGGCTCCGGCGCGGACACCGTGACGCACACGATCGACACCCTGCACCCGGAAGGCGTCGGCGTCGTGAACGTACGGCTGTACCGTCCGTTCTCGGCCGAGCACCTGCTGGCAGCGCTGCCGGCGACCGCGAAGACGATCGCCGTACTCGACCGCACCAAGGAAGCCGGCGCGAGCGGCGAACCACTGTACCAGGACGTCGTTACCGCCCTCGCGGAGGCCCTGGGCAACGGCAATCGCGACTCGATGCCGCGCGTCATCGGCGGCCGTTACGGCCTTTCATCGAAGGAATTCACCCCGGCGATGGTCATGGCCGTGATCGCCGAGATGCAGAAGCCGCAGCCCAAGCAGCATTTCACGGTCGGCATCCACGACGACGTCACCCACACCAGCCTCGACTACGACGCCGGGATGCACATCGAGAACGAGCGCGCTACGCGTGCCCTCTTCTTCGGCATGGGTTCCGACGGCACCGTGGGTGCCAACAAGAACAGCATCAAGATCATCGGCGAGAACACCGATCTCTGGGCGCAGGGCTACTTCGTCTACGACTCCAAGAAATCCGGGTCGCGCACGATCTCGCACCTGCGTTTCGGGCCCGAGCCGATTCATGCGCCCTACCTGATCCAGAGTGCGAACTTCATCGCCTGCCACAAGTTCGATCTCGTGAACAAGATCGAGGTGCTCGCCAACGCCAGCGACGGTGCCGTCTTCCTCCTGAACAGCCCGTACCCGGCCGGCGAGGTCTGGGATCGGCTGCCGCGCCCGGTGCAGGACATCATCATCGAGCGCGGCATACACCTGCACGTTATCGACGCCTCGCGCGTGGCGCGCAATGCCGGCATGGGCAAGCGCATCAACACCGTGATGCAGGCCTGCTTCTTTGCGCTGTCGGGCGTCCTGCCGCGCATTGAGGCGATACAGCAGATAAAGGGCGCCATCGAGAAGACCTACAAGTCGAAAGGCCAGTCCATCGTCGAGAAGAACTTCGCGGCCGTCGATGCCGCGCTCGATCACCTGCACGAGGTCGAGGTGCCGAAGGACCGGCGCAGCGAGCGCGGTATGGACGCGGTGGTCCCGGACTTTGCGCCCGATTTCGTGCGCGAGGTCACCGCGCAGATGATGCGCGGCCACGGCGACGAGCTGCCGGTCAGCAAGCTGCCGGCGGATGGCACCTACCCCAGCGGCACGACGCGCTGGGAGAAGTCGAACGTATCCGACCAGGTACCGCTGTGGCGCGAAGACCTCTGCATCCAGTGCGGAAACTGCAGCTTCGTGTGTCCGCACAGCGTCATCCGCGCGAAGTTCTTTCATGCCAGTGCATTGAAGGATGCGCCCGACAGTTTCGCGTCGGCGCCGATCAGCGCGCGCGGCTTCCCCGAGACGCGCTATACCCTGCAGGTCTATCTCGAGGACTGCACGGGCTGCAAGCTGTGCGTCGAAGCCTGCCCGGTCAAGAGCCCCGACCAACCCGGCGTGCGCGCGATCAACATGACGGAGAAGGCGCCTATCCTCGAGGCAGGGCGCGCCAATATCGAATTCTTCGAATCGCTGCCGTTCACCGACCGCGGCAAGGTGGATTTCTCGTCGGTGCGCGGCTCACAGTTCCTCGAGCCGCTGTTCGAGTTCGCGGGCGCCTGCGCCGGCTGCGGCGAGACGCCTTATGTAAGGTTGCTGTCGCAGCTGTTCGGACCGCGGCTCATGGTGGCCAACGCCACCGGCTGCTCCTCGATCTACGGCGGCAACCTGCCGACCACGCCGTGGGCGAAGAACAAGGAGGGCAGCGGCCCGGCCTGGTCGAATTCCCTGTTCGAAGACAACGCGGAGTTCGGCCTCGGCATGCGTATCGCCGCCGACCACCACATGGCGATCGCCAAGGGTCTCGTCACCGAGCTCGCGCCGAAAATCGGCGACGAACTCGCGGACAGGCTGGTCAATGCGCGGCAGCGGGTCGGCAGTGAGATCCGCGCGCAAAGGCAGCGCGTATCCGTGCTCAAGGACAAGCTGCGGCGTCTGCGTGACAATGAGGGCGACGAGAAAGCGGCCGCGCTGCTGTCGATCGTCGATCACCTGGTCCGGCGCAGCATCTGGCTCGTCGGCGGCGACGGCTGGGCCTATGACATCGGCTCCGGCGGCCTCGACCACGTGCTCGCGAGCGGCCGCAACGTCAACGTGCTGGTGCTGGATACCGAGGTGTATTCGAACACCGGCGGACAGATGTCCAAGGCCACCCCGCTCGGCGCCTCGGCGCGATTCGCCTCGGCCGGCAAGCGCATCGGCAAGAAAGACCTCGCCTTGCAGGCTGTTTCCTACGGCAACGTGTACGTGGCGCAGGTCGCGATGGGGGCCAATCCGCAACAGACGCTTCTGGCGATGCGCGAGGCCGAGGAATACAACGGCCCGGCGCTGATCCTCGCCTACAGCCACTGCATCGCCCACGGTTACGACATGTCGGACGGACTGAAGCAACAGAAGCTCGCCACGCAGAGCGGCTACTGGCCGTTGATCCGTTTCAATCCCGCGCTGCGCGACGTCGGCAAGAAGCCGTTCGTGCTCGACTCGCCGCGGCCGAGCATCCCGCTCAAAGAGTACGCCTACAACGAGATGCGTTACCGGTCGCTGCTGAAAACGCACCCGGACGCTGCGGAGAAACTCATGAAGAGCGCGCAGGAACTCGTGGACATGCGCTGGGCGACTTACGAACACATGGCGAACCAGAAACCGGCGAAGTTCCAGCTGCAGGTCCGGTCCGACCCGCGGCGCAACTGATCACGCGCTGCTAGACCCCCAGGCTATCCGCCAGTCCGGCGAGGCTCGAAACCGTGATTGTCGGCTCGATGCCCCAGGGATCGAAGATCGTGTCCTTCGTACGACGCACCCATGCGCCCCGCATGCCGGCGGAGATCGCGCCGATCACGTCGAACGGATTGCCCGAAATCAGCCAGGCTTGATCGCCGGTCGCCTGCGCCTGCCTGAGAAAATGCGCATAGACGGCCGGGTTCGGCTTGAAGGAACGGACGTCGTCGCAGCTCACCACGCCCAGGAACCGGTCGCGGATGCTCGCCGCCGACAACAAAGTCTCGACGGCTTCCGCGCTGCCGTTTGAAAACGCGTAAAGACGGCAGTCGCGCGCCGAGAGGTCGGCGAGGGCACCCTCGACGTCGTCGAACGGCGGCAGTTCGCGGTAGATATCGAGCAGTGCCTGCTTGTCTTCCTTGCCGATTTCCAGGTCGTACCGACGGCAGGTGTAGTCGAGCGCGTCTCCCGTACAGACGGCGAAATTTTCGTAGTTCTGCATCAGTCCGCGGCGGAAGGAATATTCGAGCTGCTTGTCTCGCCACGTCGACGAGAAGTCCGTGGCTCGATCGCCGACGATCTCCTCGAGCTTCGCCACGACACCGTGCGTGTCGATCAGCGTTCCGTAGACATCGAATGCGAGTGTTATCGCCATGTACTCGTCCTGTCGGATTGGCCGATAATAGGCATATTCCGCAGGCGAGGCGAATCCATGTCCGGGATGACGCTGTACGGGAAACACGGCTGGGGCTCCGCCCTGATCGAGGCGCAGCTCGCCTGGTACCGGCAGGACTACGATTTCGTCGAGGTCGGCAACCTCTTCAAGTCCGCCGCTGCGCGGCAGAAGCTCGCCCGGGTCAATCCAATCGTGCAGGTGCCCACCCTGGTGCTGGCGGACGGCAGCATCATGACGGAAAGCGCCGCGATCACGCTGTTCCTGGCCGACCTTGCGGGCGAGGACTCGCTGGTCCCGGCACCCGGAAACGCCGAACGCCAGGCTTTCCTGCGCTGGCTTGTCTACATCGTCGCCAACATCTACCCCACCTTTACCTACGGCGACGAACCGGCCCGCTTCGTGTCAGGGGCCGCGGCACAGGAAGATTTCAGGCGGCACGTGGACGATTATCGCGAACGCCTGTACTCGGTGTTCGAGGATCATGCCGGTTCACCGTGGTTTCTGGGCGGGCGATTCTCAGCGATCGACATTTACGTCTGCGTGCTGACGCACTGGGAACCGGGCCGCAAGTGGTTCGAGGAGAACACGCCGAAGCTGCTCCTCATCGCCGACGAGGCTGCGGGGCTGGAACCGTTGCGCGAGTGCTGGCAGCGCAATTTCCGCCCCGCGTAAATCGCATCCCGTTTGTGCTAAGGACCCGGAGTTCGCCAGGTCCAAGGGCTGGATCAAGGACTACAAGGTCATTGCCCATGTGCGCGCGCAGCGACCTACCCGACCTGTGCCCGATCAGGGTGCGCGAGGACGTCCCGTCGGGCGCGGAAGGCGAGAAGCGGGCGAAGGAGTAGATGGAGTGGCAGTCGAAGAGCATCGAGAAGATGCACGCGAAGAGCGGCAACCGCGCCGAGTACCGCACGGTCATGAGCGACTTGCTGCTGCAGGTCCTCAAGTTGCGCGATTGAGCGACCACATCATCCACAAAGACCGACGGCCGGGCCAATGGTTTTTTTTCGTCATTGGCCCGTGAACCGGATTGGTGTCGAACCCGTCGCGGTTCGAGAACGCTGCGCTTACAACGACCCGGTGATATTGAGGAACAGTCCGTGGTGGTCGTAGTCGAGGTCGGTGAGGTTGTCGGAGAAGTCGGTGAAGTTGTAGCCGAGGCCGATCTTGAGGTGGTCGCCGAAGTAGCGGGAGACCGTGGCGA
>JBFIHC010000126.1:0-5001 GCA_041601995.1 Woeseiaceae bacterium
CAAGGACCGGGCCATTGCCGGCGGAACGCGCCTCGCCACACGCCTGCTACAACGCGCTGAAAGTACGCGCACTAACCGGACAGGACACTACGCCGCAGCCTGCTGCTTGCCGACCTCCTCCAGGGCATCGTGCAGCTGCTGCCAGCGCTGCTCCAGCGTACCGGTGTAACCGACGGACAACCGCACGAGTCCCGGGCTGATCCCGGCTGATGCCTTGTCTTCGTCGGTCATTTCGCTCGACGTGCTCGAGCCGGAGCAGGACATGAGCGTATCGAAATAACCGAGGCTTACCGCCATGAAGCCGAAGCCGTGCTTGTTTTGCAGCTTCGACATCAGGGCGTTCGCCGCCGCGTCGCTGCCCATGTCGACCGTCATGACACCGCCGTAGCCGTAGTCGGGACAGCGCAGCCGATCGAGCAGCCCGCGATCCGGATGTCCTTCGAGGCCCGGGTAGCTGACTTTGGCGCCGTATTCGTCGAGGCGTCTGGCCAGCGCCAGCGCGCGCTCGCCGTGCGCCGCCATGCGCAGCGGCAGATGCGGGATCCGCAGGCTGATGTTCGCGGCGACCTTCGGGTCCATGGTCGGCCCGAGCAGCATGAGCGGGCCGGCGTGCAGGTCCATCAGCGACTCGATGAACTCCCCGGTGCCGCAGACGGCGCCGGCGATTACGTCGGACATGCCGCTGATAAACTTGGTGATGCTGTGCACGACGACGTCCGCGCCGTGATCGACCGGGCTCAGGATCAGCGGGCTGAAGGTGTTGTCGACGACCAGCGGAACGCCGGCATCGTGCGCAATCGCAGAGAGCTGGGGAATGTCCGCGACTCGCAGCGTCGGGTTCGACAGGCTCTCGGTATAAACGAGGCGCGTTCTGTCCGTAACCGCATGCTGCACGGCCTCGAGATCGGTGATGTCGACGAAGGTGGTCGTAATCCCCGCTTTTGCCGGCAGGAAGTCGTGCAGCAGAGCGTAGGTGCCGCCGTACACGGCTCTGGAAGCGACGATATGGTCGCCCGCCGAACACAGCGCAAGCATTGTCGCGGAGATCGCCCCCATGCCGCTCGCCGTGCAATAAGCGGCCTCGGTGCCCTCGATCGCCGCAAGCTGCAGCCCGAGGTGATACACGGTGGGATTGAAATGCCGTCCGTAGAGATAGCAGCCCGCGTCGTGGCCCTTGAGGCCCTGGAACATCGCCGGCATCGTGCCCGGCTCCATTACCGTGAACGTCGAACTCGCCTCGATGGACATGTTGACGCCGCCGTGCTCGCCGAACTCGTGGCGCAGCTTCGCCAGCGCTTCGATGGGATTGCGACCAGACATCCTGTTCCTCCCGCTCTGCGACACACGCAGATTTCCATCTTCTTTCTAGCGGATTCAGGGACAGGCGTTAATGCGTAGAACTACGCAGGGATTATGTATTGCGCCGCAGCGGCGCTCACGGCGTGGCGGCTTGCCGTTCGCGATATTCGTGCAGGCGCGCGGTCAGCCACTCGCTGCTGGGCACGGCTTCGCTGCCGGGGCACTCGATCGCATACCGTTTGCCGCTGAACGAACTCTTGCTCGCGAGGCGCTCGATAAACAGTTCCGCCGTCGTCGCATAGCGTTTGCCGCGGCGGTATTTAAGGCGCATGTGCGATGCCGCGTCTTCGGCATCGTGGCGCGATCCATTGCGAATGAAGGTGCAGCCGCTTTCGCCGACCGCCGAGATCAGGTGCTCGATCTCCGTCTCCGTGGTGCCGGCCAGCGCATCCGCAGGCGTCAACGCCACCATGACGACAAGAAGAGCGGACAGGAACCTCATAGTGCCGCCCTCACGCGCAGGGGCTCCTCCGCGAGCCGCAGCCGCACCGTCATTGGATTGTGGTCTGAGGCATCGGACTGCAGTGTCGTCGCGAACTCGGAATACAGCCCGCGCACATAGATGTGATCCAGCGCCCAGCCCAAGAAGCGTTTGCGGTGGTCCTCGTCGAAATCGAGTGCCGTAAGGCCGAGTTCCGCCAACATGTCCTCGAGCAACTTCGCGCGCTGGCTGCGCCAGGTGTTGAAGTCACCCGAAAACACGACCGGCCCGTCGTGCGCCGCGATCACCGCCTTCGCCTGTGCGAACTGGTTCCGCAGGTCGCTGATACCCAGCGCGAAATTGATGCCGTGGATATTCAAGACCAGCAGCGTCCTGTCCGTGCCCGACAGCGCGTACTCGGTAACCAGGGTGGCCTTGCGAGTACCGAACCACGGTTCGTGGGCGACGAGTTCGCATTCCGTGAGCGGCGCGGCGGCGCTCACCGTCATGACGCCGCTCGGGGACCTGTCGGGGCCGAACCCTTCGGCGAACGACTCGTGGTGCCCGGGAACGAGGTCGCGCCAGACGTTCGTTTTGACGGAGGCCTCCTGCAGGATGAGCAGGTCCGGGCGCGCGCCGATCTCGTCGAGATCGTGCACCCATTCGCTGTTGCGGCCCTTCTGGATGTTCCAGTTGACGACGCTGATGTTACGGGAGTCCAGCGCCGATCCTGTTACGCGCTCCCCGGCGAGGTCGGCGATGCAGGCGGCCGTATCGGGGGCGGGCGCCTCTGCCACGCGCACCGGGGCCGACGGCTGCGTGGTGCAGCTCGCGAGCAGCAGCAAAGCGCTGTAGGCGGCCAGGTCGCGGACAAACGACGGCATCGGGCCCCTCCTGGTGGGCTGGATCGGCGGATTCTACCGGGAAATTCCAGGCAAATGCGGTGAACTGCCTCCTATCCCGAGAGGTCAGCGGCCGGTCTATCGGCCTCATTCGCGCTGTTGGCACCGCCCGGGACCCCGATATTGACCGCTGCCGCGGCAAAAAGCTCCATTTCGCGGCGCAAAATATCGGTTTTTGTGGCGCCCGTCCCGTTTCTTGGCCTAGCACGTCGGGCGGATAGGGTCATGCGTAGATTTCCGGATACTGTACCGGCACAGGGGGCCTATCATCGGCTTCATGTCCCATTCCGACCTCACACAGCGCGCCGACCTGACGCGCCACGATAAAGGTACAGGGGCGCTGCGCACCCAGCGGCCCGAGTACGTCGATTTCCTGCCACCCTGCAACAACGCCTGCCCGGCCGGGGAGAACATCCAGGCATGGCTGGCGCTGGCACAGGATGGCGACTTCGAGGGCGCCTGGCGCGAACTGGTGCGCGACAATCCGCTGCCCTCCATCCACGGCCGCGTCTGCTACCACCCTTGCGAAGACGTCTGCAATCGCGCGTTCACGGACGCCGCGGTCAGCATCCACGCGGTCGAGCGCTACCTCGGCGACCTCGCGCTGGAAAAGGGCTGGCAGTTCGAGACACCGGCTACGACCAGCGGCAGGAAGATCCTGATCATCGGTGCGGGTCCCAGCGGGCTCTCCGCCGCCTACCACCTCGTGAAGCTCGGGCACGAGGTCGAGATCCGTGAGGCAGGCCCCGTCGCCGGCGGCATGATCCATTTCGGCATCCCGGCGTATCGCATGCCGCGCAAGGAACTCCAGGCCGAGATCGAGCGCATCGAGAACATGGGTGTCAGGATCACGCTCAATCATCGCGTCGAAGACGTGCTGACGGAGAAGGAAGAAGGCGGCTTCGACGCCGTGTTCGTCGCGGTCGGCGCGCACATCAGCAAGAAGATCGACATCCCGAGCCGCGAAGCCGGGAAGATTCTCGACGCCGTCAGTTTCCTGTCCAGCACCAAGCAGGGCGAAGCGCCGAAACTCGGCCGCCGCGTCGCCATCTACGGCGGTGGCAACACCGCAATGGATGCGGCACGCACGGCCAAGCGCCTGGGCGTCGAAGAGGCGATGATTATCTACCGCCGCGACCGCAGCAGCATGCCCGCGCACGATTTCGAGGCGGACGAGGCGCTCGAGGAAGGCGTCGTCATCAACTGGCTGCGCACCATCAAGGAGATCGACCGCTCGACGTTCAAGGTCGAGATCATGGAACTCGACGAACACGGCAAGCCACAGCCGACGGGCAAGTTCGAGACCCTGGAAGCGGACTCGCTGATCCTCGCGCTCGGCCAGGACACCGACACGGCGTTCCTCGAGAAGGTCCCCGGCATCGCTTTCGAGTGGGACCATACCGTCATCGTCGACGACAACATGATGACCGGCCACGAAGGCATCTTCGCCGGCGGCGACATGGTGCCGAGCGAACGCTCGGTAACGATCGCCGTCGGTCACGGTAAACATGCGGCCCGGCACATCGACGCGTATCTGCGCGGCAGCAAGTACCGGCGCGGGCCACGCAACCCCGTCATCGGCCATGAGCGGCTGCACCTCTGGTACCGCACGAACGCACCCAAGGTCGAACAGGAACGGCTGCCGGTCAACGAGCGGGGGACCAGTTTCGACGAGATCATGCGCAACCTGTCCGAGTCCGATGCGCTGTTCGAATCGCAGCGCTGCCTCTCCTGCGGCAACTGTTTCGAGTGCGACGGCTGCTACGGCGCCTGCCCCGAGGGCGCGGTGATCAAACTGGGGCCCGGCCGGCGTTACCGTTTCGACTATGCGCTGTGCACGGGCTGCGCCGTGTGTTTCGAGCAGTGCCCGTGCCACGCGATCGAGATGATCGACGAACTCGAAATCGGCGGAGTGTCAGCGATATGACCGAGATGCGCGCACTCGACGGCAACGAGGCTGTCGCCCGCGTCGCCTACGCTGTCAGCGAGATTTGTTCCATCTACCCTATTACGCCGTCGTCGACGATGGCCGAACTGGCGGACGTCTGGTCCGCGGGCGGCAAGCCCAACATCTGGGGCCAGGTACCGGACATCATCGAGATGCAGAGCGAGGGCGGCGCCGCGGGCACCGCGCACGGCGCGCTGCAGACCGGCGCGCTGACGACGACGTTTACCGCTTCCCAGGGCCTGATGCTCATGCTGCCCAACATGTACAAGATCGCGGGCGAACTGACTCCGGCCGTGTTCCATGTCGCATCAAGGTCGCTGGCCGCGCAGGCCCTGTCGATCTTCGGCGATCACCAGGACGTCATGGCGGCG
>JBFIHC010000127.1:0-4970 GCA_041601995.1 Woeseiaceae bacterium
GAGTTCTTTTTGCTTCGCGATGAATTCCCGCTGGCGGGGCGCGAACTCTTCCTGAAGCGCATCCATCACCGCCTTGGTCTGGGGTGCACGGTCCAACAGTACGGGTACGTTGACCACGCCGATCTTTACTTCCTGCGCGGCGACAGGCAATGCAAATACGAAGACGACCGCAATGCCCGCGGCTGCTCTGAGCAGGTTTCGATTGATAAAACTCATATAGTATCCATTCCTTAAAATGCCTGACCAATGGAGAACTGGAATCTTTCCACCTGGTCTCCGAAATACCTGTCGTTGCCGGCGTAGTTATTGAGCGGATAGGCGTAGCTGAACCGGAACAAGCCCATCGGCGCCAGCCACTGTACTCCTACGCCGACCGAAGTACGAAGCTCGTCAAACTCGGGCGTGTACTCGATCGGACTGCCGAGCTTGTCGGTAAACTCCACCTCGCCTGAATTGAATACATTACCGACGTCGTAAAATACCGCCGCACGCGCCTGGCTGGCCCACTTGTCCGGTAGCGGAATTATAAGCTCTAACTGACTGGCAACCAACACGTTACCGCCGTAGGGATTGCCGAAACTGTCCCGCGGCCCGAGATAGGACTCCCGGAAACCGCGCACCGAGCCGGGTCCACCGCCGAAGAACTGCTTGTAAGGCGGCAGGGCGGTCGTGTCGCCGAGCGCCTCGCCCATGCCCGTTTCGAGGTTGTAGCGCAGAACGAAGCCGCGCCACAGGGGCCAGTACATCGTCATGTTGTAGCGCGCCGTGTAGTACTCGACCTCGCTGCCGGGGACGGTGCCGGCGAGAAACAGCTGATGCCGCATCCCGCGGGTGGCGAACAGCGCCCGGTTGCGGCTGTCGTAGGTCCAGCCGGCGATGAGCTCGAAGGCGTCGAACTCGGTGCCGAAGAAGACGATGCCGCCGCCGATATCCTCGATGAATGGGTTACCGTTGTTTGACACCCAGTCCTGCGACTGCCGGGTACTGGACGTCGACGACAGCAGTTCCGACCGCTGGTACGCGAGACCGAAAGACAACGTCTGGAATTCGCTGATCGGGTAACCGTAGTCGATCGAAGCGCCCGCTGTGGTGGTCGAAAAGTCCGACGCACCCGAGGTGAACTGCGTGATGTCCCGGAAATTGAGACTGACTGTGCGGCGCACGCCGTCCATGGTCCGGTACGGGTCGGTGTGCGAGAGATTGTAAAACTTGGAGAAGCGCCCGGTCGAGAGCTCCAGCGCAACGCGATTACCCGTACCCAGGAAGTTCGTGTGCACGACGCTGCCATTCAGCAGCAGTTTCTGCGACTCCGAATAGCCGATACCGCCGGAGAACTGTCCCGGCATCTGGTATTCCATGTTGAAGTCGACGTCCACGAGATCCGGGCTGCCGGGCACGGGGACCGTCTCGGTGTCGACGGTCGGCTTGACGTAGGGCAGGCGCTGCAGGCGGAACTTGGACCGGTCGATCAGCACGTTGGAAAGATACGCGCCCTCCATCTGGCGGAGCTCGCGGCGCAGCACCTCGTCGTCGACTTCGTCGATACCCTTGAA
This sequence comes from Woeseiaceae bacterium, assembly GCA_041601995.1. Lineage (GTDB taxonomy): Bacteria > Pseudomonadota > Gammaproteobacteria > Steroidobacterales > Woeseiaceae > UBA1847. Next base: position 1,554 of record JBFIHC010000127.1, read on the forward strand.
GTTGATGCGCCGCACGTAGACGCGGCTCTTCGGATCGACATAAAACGTGATCTCGGCCGTCTTGTTCTCGTGATCGAGTTCCGGCACCGGCTCGATCTCCGCGTTGGCGTAACCCTGCTCGCCCAGCCGCAGCGACATGAATTCGGCGGACTGCGTCAGCAGACCGAGATTGAAAATCGATCCCGGCTGCGCGAGCACCATCGCACGCAGGTAAGCCTCGGGGACGACCATGTCGCCGACGAGCTTGACGTCCGAGATCGTGTACTTGTCGCCCTCGTTAATCGTGATCGTGACGAAGATGTCTTTCTTGTTCGGCGAAATCGCAACCTGGGTGGACTCGATCTTGAAGTTCGCAAAGCCGCGATCCATGTAGAACGATCGCAGCGTTTCCAGGTCACCTTCGAGACCCTGCTTTTCGTAACGGTCGTCCTGGCGCAGCCACGACAGCCAGTTGGCCGTGTCGAGGTTGAAGTCCTCGCGTATTTCGGCCTCGTCGAAAGACCTGTTGCCGACGATGTTTACCTGCCTGATTTTGGCGCGGTCGCCCTCCTTGACGTCGATCTTGATGCGCACCGTGTTGTTCGGCCGTTCTTCGACCGTCGTATCGACCTGTACACCGTACTTGCCGCGATCGTAGTATTGCTCGCGCAAGAACATCGCGACGTTGTCGAGCGTCGAGCGATCGAAAGTCCGTCCCTTTGCGAGGCCGACGCCGCGCAGGGATTCCATGAGATCCTCCGTCTTGATGTCCTTGTTGCCCTCGATCTCGAAACTCTCGATCGATGGCCGCTCCTTCACGGCGATGATCAGCGCATCACCGTCGCGGCGCATTTCGATATCGTCGAACAGGCCCTGCGAGTAGAGCGCGCGGACCGCCTCGCGGACCCGCATGTCGTCGATGGTGTCGCCGATATTGATCGGCAGGTAATTGAAGACGGTACCCTCGGATATCCGCTGCAGCCCCTCGACACGCATGTCCTTGACCACGAACGGATCGAAGTCCGCGAGCGCAGGCAATGACGAGAGCGCGAGCAGCAGCCCCAAGATCACGCCGCGCCGGCGCCTGAGCAGCGATTTTCCTTTATAGGTCATGCCTGGTATCCGGGTACCGCATCATCCACCGAAGATTCTCGCAAGATCGTTATAGAAAGCGAAGCTCATCAGCAGGATCAGCGCGAATATACCGATCTGCTGGCCTACGATCTGCGCACGCTCGGACAACGGGCTGCCCTTGAGCCCCTCGATGCTCTGGTAGACGATCTGGCCGCCATCCAGCACCGGAATCGGCAGCAGGTTCAGAACACCGAGGCTGATACTGACGATCGCGAGAAAGCCCAGGAAGTAGTCCAGCCCGCGCTCCGCCGATTCGCCGGCGAATTGCGCGATGTTGATCGGCCCGCTGATGTTCTTGATGGATACGTCACCGGTCACCATGCGCCCGAGCATTCGCAGCGTGAACACGGTGGACGACCAGGTCCGTGCCATGGCCTGGTCGAGCGACTCGACGGGCCCGTAACGCCGCTGGTAGTAGAACTCGCTGAAATCCCCGCTGTGTGCAACGCCCAGGCGCCCGCGCACCTGGCCGTCGACACGCTGCTCCTGGATCACGAGGGTCGTCGACAGCCTTTGTCCGTCTCTGACGTAGTCGACCGACACCCGCTGATTCGCACGCGGCTGTACTGCCTCGACGAGGTCGGCAAAGTCCAGTATCGGCACGCCGTCGATGCCGACGATGCGGTCGCCGGGCTCGAGGCCCGCGGCTTTCGCAGGCCCATCGTCTTCCACTCGGCCGATGTCGGCCGGCAGATCACCGGCGCCGAACGGCCGGAAACCGAGGCCGTCGAACAACATGCCGGGCTCCGTCAGCCGTCGCGCGTCGGCGCCCACGTCGATCGTGGCCTCGCGCCGCCAGCCGTCTTCGCCTGCCAGCGTCAGCGGCACGCGGCCGTCCGAAACCATCTGGTCCAGCATGGCGACGAGCGCCGCTTCCCAGTCCGCGGTCTCGACGTCACCCACCGCGACGATCCGGTCGCCCTGCTGCAGGCCGGCCTCGGCCGCGTAGGAGCCAGGCTCCACTTCACCGACGGCCGGCACCAATGTCGGGATGCCGTACAGGAACAGAGCCCAGTACGCGACGATGGCAAACAGGAAATTGAACGCCGGCCCGGCGAGTAACACGGCGATGCGTTGCGGCACCGGCCGCTGGTTGAATGCCCGCCCCTCGTCCGCCTCGGGGATGGGCCCCTCGCGGGTGTCGAGAAAGCGGACGTAGCCGCCGAGCGGGATCGCCGAGACGCAGTATTCCGTGCGGTCCTTGCCGCCGATGCGCATCCAGATCGGTTTGCCGAACCCGATCGAAAAGCGCAGCACCTTCATCCCCGTCCAGCGGCCGACGATGTAATGGCCGTACTCGTGAACCGCCACCAGCACGCTGATGGCGACGACGAACGCGAGCACACTGCCGAAAGCACTACTCATGCGATTGAGTGTTCCTGTTTGAAATCAGATAGTTATGTCGGCGACCGCGGCCGAACTCCAGCCTTTTCGCAGCTGCCTCGTATAGTGGACTTTCGCAGAACCCGCCGGTTCCCGCCAGTGTCGCGGTGAGCATGGCGGCCTGCGAATGAACCCGCGCTGAACCGCGCATCACTGCAGACCCGTCCAGCCGATACCGAGCGCGAACAGCGGCGCCGCCGCGGCCACGCTGTCCACGCGGTCGAGGATGCCGCCGTGGCCGGGGAAAATGGTGCCGCTGTCCTTCAGACCCGCCGTGCGCTTGAACATGCTGACGGTCAGATCGCCCACGATGGAGGCGCAGGCGACGGCGAGGCAGAACGGCACCAGCACGGCGATGCGCGCATCGAACAGGTACGCGCCCGCGACCGCCAGAGCGGCAACGGCGACCAGCCCGCCGATGACACCTTCCCAGGTCTTGCCCGGACTGATCCGGGGCGCGAGCTTGACGCGCCCGAAGGCCTTGCCGGCGACGAACGCCCCGGTATCGGCGGCCCAGACAATCAGCAGGGCGCCGAGCAGCACGGCCGGGCTCGCGAGGTACAGCACGACGAGCGCCTTGTAAAGCGGCAGCAGCACCAGCACGCCGGATATCCAGCGCAGCGCGCCGGAGATCGGCGTCGGGTAGAACAGAATCCACAGGAGCGCGCCCAGCCACCAGACCAGCGCCACCTTGAACAGCAGCCCGTCAATCTGCGGCGCGAGCCAGGTAACGAGCCCCATCAGTATCGCGATCAGGGCCACGTACCCCGCCCTGATCGGCGTCGACTGCGATCCCAGGAACCCGGACCATTCCCACGCGCCCACCAGGATCACCGCCGCGACGACGACCTGCGCGACCGCCTGCGGCAGCACGAAAAGCACGAGCAGCAGCGCGGCGACGGCGATGACCGCCGTTATGAC
>JBFIHC010000128.1:0-4844 GCA_041601995.1 Woeseiaceae bacterium
CGACAGGTTCGACACGGCCGCGGATTCGGTCACCTCGAAGCCCAGCGAGGTCGGAGGCAGATCGGCGTCCTCGATTTCCTGCTCGATAAACTCGAGGATGTCGTCGTCCGACAACGACTGCCCCGAAAGGTTGACCGAGAAAACGGCCCCGGCGTCACGCACGATGTCGGGATGCTCCGCGAGGCTCGCAACCGTCTTGGACACGACCCAGCGATCGACCTGGGGCATCAGCTGATAGCGTTCCGCCGCGGAGAAGAATGCCGCTGAGGGCACCGCGCTGCCCGCGTCGTCTTTCATGCGCAGCAAGATCTCGTAACGCGGCACGCTGCACGGGTCCCTCAGGCTGGAGATCGGTTGCGCCATCAGCACGAACCCGTCGGAATCCAGGGTCTGCTGTATCTGTGCCACGAGCTGCATGTCGTCGTGACGTCGAATGATGCTCTGGTTGGAGTCATCGTAAACCTCGATGCGATCTCGGCCGTGGTCTTTCGCCGCTTCGCAGGCCATGCGGGCCGCGGTGAGCGACGCACCCTCGTCGCCAGTCCGCTGACTGAACTCGGCCACCCCGATGCTGATGGTTATCTGCAGCGAGCGGTCCCCTTCGAGATAGCGCAGCGTCTGAGCTTTATCACGAACCTGCTGAGCGAGTTCCATGCCCTGCTCCGCGCTCGCGTGGGTCAACAGGATACAGAAATCGTCGCCGGTGAGACGCGACAATACAGCGCTGCGCGGCAGGTCGTTGTCGAGCATCCGGGCGAATCGAACGATGACCTCGTCGCCGGCCTTGCGTCCGAAGGTGTCGTTAACGAGCTGCAGATTGTCGAGGTCGAAATAGACAATCTGGTGTGCATCGTTTTCGGTCTCGAGGCTCTTCCATGCCTCGTGCATCTGCGCTTCGAAGCCCGAGCGATTCATCAACCCGGTCATCGCGTCGAACGATTTCTCGATCACGTATTCGACCTTGCGCACGATGTGCGACATGAAGCGTCGGTGCGCAGTGGTAAACGGCTCTCCGTTGACCCGGCTGAGCAACGCGACCATGCCCTCGACATTGCCCTGCTTGTCCATGACGGGACACAACAACGTCTGGTAGCCCTGGTCGGCAGGCGTGTCCCCGCCCTCGACCGCGGGAATCTCGAAAACGACCGGCGCCCGCTTGCCTTCCAGCTTGGGCAACATGTGGTCGATCAGGTAGCGGTCCAGCGCCTTGCGCCTGACGTCTTTCCAGGTCGAATGCGTCGCGCTGATACGTATGCGCTTGGCAGGCATCAGAAGCACGCTGTAGGCGATGCCGAGAAAGCGTCCGCTCTGGCCGACGAGCTGCGCCAGGCTGGAGTGGCTGCTCGCCTGTCCGTGGATTTTCTCATCGACCTCGTAGACGAGTTTGAGCTCTTTCTCGACGTCCTTGCTCTGCGCAAGGGCTTCCTGCGCCCGGTATTCGCTGCTCAGGCGTTCGGCGATGACTGCGAGCGCCGGCGACAGGATGTCGCTGAGCAGGCTCGGGTTGAACCAGGACGACTTGCCTGCATTCCGCGAAAACACGACGACGAGAAACCCGAGCACGTCGCCGTCGGCGACCAACACCGGCAGGACCAGCAGCGTGCGGCCGGAATTCAGCGTGCGCCGGAGGAACTCCGCCTCGGGGTGCTCCCCGACCAGCAGCTCCGCATGCAGCCCGGTGACGAATTCGTTGACCTCGTAGTCGTCGGCGCCGTCGCTGCTCCACAGACAGCTCCGGTCGAGGCCGTAAAAACAGAAGCACTGCGCCCGCGGAACCAGCGACTGCAGCAGGTCTACCGCCGTGTCGAAGTTCCTTTTTGTCGTCAGGCTATGTATTTCTGCCGGCACGGCTGTTTCCGTCGCTCACAGGGCTTCAGAGCATGCCACTTGCCGCTGCGGCAGGCTGTGATTCAGGTCTCAGCAGAAACTATTTTTTCTGTGCTTTCAGTCCATTACGCGCGCCTGGCGCACTCGCGACCGGTACGCCCCGACCGCTCGCCAAGAACAGTGCGGCGCACGCGCTTCAGAGCGCCGCGAGCCAGACGTCGTCGGATCCTTCTTCGACACCTTCGAACAGCGGTGTCGACAGGTAGCGCTCGCCGGTGTCGGGAAGCATGGCGAGAATGACCGAGCCGTCGGACGCGCTTTCCGCCACGTCGAGGGCCGTTGCCAGCGTCGCGCCCGCCGAGATCCCGGCGAAAATGCCTTCCTTAGCGGCCAGTTCGCGCGAGACCTCGATCGCCCGCTCGTCGGTCACCGACATCAGCTCGTCGTAGATTTCGCGGTCGAGAACGTCCGGAATGAAATCCGGCGTCCAGCCCTGGATCTTGTGCGGGTGCCATTCCCCGCCCCGCAGCAGCGCCGCCCCCGCCGGCTCCGTCGCCACGATCGTCACCTCGGGACGCGCCGCCTTGATGGTCCGCCCGGCCCCGGACATCGTGCCACCGGTGCCGTAGCCCGTAACCCAGAAATCCAGTCGCCGGCCCGCGAAATCCTTCAGGATCTCGGGCCCGGTGGTGCTGGCGTGGTATTCGGGATTCGACGGATTCTCGAACTGCCGCGCCAGGAACCAGCCGTGCTCGGCCGCCAGTTCCTCCGCCTTCCGGACCATGCCGGAACCGCGCTCCGCGGCGGGGGTGAGAATGACCTTCGCGCCCAGACCGCGCATGATCTTGCGGCGCTCCACCGAAAACGAGTCCGCCATGGTGGCAACAAAAGGATGCCCGGTTGCGGCGCAGACCATTGCCAGTGCGATCCCGGTATTGCCGGACGTCGCTTCGACGACGGTCTGTCCCGGTTTCAGGTCGCCGGCTTGCTGTGCGTCGTTGATGATTGCGAACGCGAGCCGGTCCTTGACCGACGCCATCGGATTGAACGACTCCACCTTTACGTAGATCTCCACGTTCTCCGGGCCCATGCGGTTAAGGCGCACGACCGGTGTGTTGCCGATGGTTTGCAGAATATTGTCGTAGATCATTCTGTGGGTCCTTGGTATGGGTTTTGCTGCATTGTGTATAGCAGAAAAAGCCGCGTTTTCATCGCCGGCCGGCCCAATCGATTATCTTGAAGCTTATGCCTTTGTGTTATATGTAATCCCGAAGACCGGAGATTCCGGGCAGGAAACCCGCGTTTTTTCGGACGCATCGAAAAATCTTAGACAAATGCGTGAATTGCGGCGATTTGGGAAACGAACCGTATTACCCGTGGTCATAGACTTGAAATCGCAGGCATTACTGTCGCTCGAATGAAACTACAACAACTCAAATACCTGCTGGCGATCGTCGATAACGGGCTGAACATCACGGCGGCCGCCGAGCGGCTGTATACCTCCCAGCCCGGCGTGAGTAAACAGCTCAAGCTGCTGGAGGAGGAACTCGGGCTGCAGTTGTTCACGCGCAAGGGCAAGAGTCTCGGCGACATCACGGCGGCCGGGAAACAGGTTATCGAGCGGGCGCGCCTGATCATGCAGGAAGTGGAGAACATCCGCAGCCTCGCCTCCGATTGTTTCCACGAGGAAGAAGGCACGCTGTCGATCGCGACCACGCACACCCAGGCGCGCTATGTGCTGCCGGACGTGATCGGGGAGTTCCGCAAGCGTTACCCGCGCGTCAACCTGAACCTGCACCAGGGAACGTCCGAGCAGATCGCCGACATGGTCGCGGCGAACGAAATCGATTTCGCGATCGCAACCGGCTCACGCGAGCTGTTCGCCGACCTGCTGCTGGTCCCGAGCTACCGCTGGGACCGCAAGATTCTCGTGCCGAACGACCACCCGCTGACCCGGCTGAAGCACAAGCTCACGCTGCACGACCTCGCCGAGTATCCGCTGGTCACTTACGTATTCAGTTTCGGCGGGCAGTCGTCGCTGAAGACCGCATTCGCGAACGAGGGGCTGGAGCCGGATGTCGTTTTTACGGCACGCGACGCGGACGTCATAAAGACTTACGTGCGAATGGGGCTCGGCGTCGGCATCGTCGCGAGCATGGCCGAGGACTGTGACGACAAGAAAGACCTCACCGCCATCGAGGCCGACAGCCTGTTCCCGCGCAGTACCACGTGGATCGGCTTCCGCAAGGATGTGGTCATGCGGCGCTACATGCTGGACTTCGCGCAGCTGTTCGCACCCCACATTACCGCCAGTCAGCTCGAAGAAATGCGCCACGCCCGTTCGCAGGAAGATATCAACAAGCTCTATGCGGACGCGGAACTGCCCGTCCGGGGCGGCTGCTCCGACGCCGCGGAACTGGCCGAGCAGCGCAAGGCGGTCGGCGCCTGAGACGGGCCCTAGTAGATCCGGATGCCGCCGTGACGCTTGCGGCTGCTGCGATCGACCCACCAAAGGCCGGCGAGAAAACCCGCGATCAGGCAGACGGCGATCGCGCCGCCCACCCACGTGTACGGCAGGCTGTACTGGTAGCGTTCCGCACGGCTCTGGTGCCGGGCGTTTTCCTCTGCGAGTTCGTCGGCGCGCGCCGTCGCCGCCTCCAGCTCGGACGTGAGCGTCGCGGTGTCGGCTTTCAGCGCATCGATCACGGCGGCCGGCTCCGCAAACGCCGCCTTCGCCTCGGCCAGTTCGGCGCTCAGTCGCTCGACCTCGGCCTGCGCCTCGTTGACGATCAGCTTGGCCGGTGCCTCGTAAACCACGTAGGCGGCTTTGACGTAGCCCTCGGTGCCGTCCTCCAACCGCACGCGCGCGTACAGGCGATCCCGCGACAGCACCTCGAAACGGGTCCCGCTCTCGAGCGACCGGAAAGGCCGGTCGCTGGTGTCCTCGGCCTGGTGCAGGCCGAGCATCAGTCGGTCGGTGACATAGCCCGTCTCCGCGGCCGCCAGCATCGGCAGCA
>JBFIHC010000129.1:0-4792 GCA_041601995.1 Woeseiaceae bacterium
CGAGGGCCGTAAGCTGGGGCACATCACGGTCGTGGCGGATACGTCCGCGCAGCGTGACGCACGGCTACGGCAGGTCGAGGACGCCCTCGCGAAAGTGTGACGCAATCGAAACGAAAACCCGGGACCCGGTAATGGCCGCAGACGGGCAAAAGCAGGTAAACTGCCCGAGTTGCACGTTGCAAGCTTCTGAACTGCCAGAGAAAACACCCGAGCACGCCAACAAGCGAACGAGATGTCCTACCTCGAGCACTTCAAACTGAATGAGCAGCCCTTCAGGCTGACGCCGGATCCGGCCTTCGTCTACTGGAGCAAACAGCACTCCAGGGCCAAGGCTTACATGGAATCCACGATCTGGCTCGCGGACGGCTTCGTCGTGATCACCGGCGAGATCGGCTCCGGCAAGACCACGCTGCTGCAGTCGTTTCTCGAAGAGCTCGACGACAGCATCGTGTACGCGGTCATCTCGCAGACCCAGCTCACCGCCACGGAATTCCTGCAGGCGGCGCTCACCGAATTCGGCTTCAAGCCGTTCGACAAGCGCAAGGTCGAACTGCTCGACATGCTTAACATGTTCCTGATCGAGCAGTACGCCAACGACAAGAAGGTTGTGCTGATCGTCGACGAAGCCCAGAACCTGTCGCTGAAGGTGCTCGAGGAAATTCGCATGCTCTCGAACATCGAGACCCACAAGGAGAAGGTACTGCGCATCATCCTCGCGGGCCAGCCGGAACTCAGGGAGAAACTCGACTCGCCGAAACTGAAACAACTCGCGCAGCGCGTGCGCCTGCGCTTCCATCTCGGCGCGCTTGACAGGCAGGATACCGGATCCTATATCAGCCACCGGCTGAAGATCGCCGGCGCGGCTTCCGAGAACCTCATAGCCGCGGACACGCTTGACGTGATCTATCGATACACGGGCGGCGTGCCGCGCCTCGTCAATACGCTGTGCGATACGGCCCTGCTCTGTGCGTTTGCCGACAGCAAACCGGCAGTGAGCGTCGACGACGTCATGGCGGCCGTTGCAGAACTCGACTGGGACGAGCACGAGAGTAATACCGGCGTGTACGAGCAGCTGCAGCAGATCGCCAGCCGACGGCCGGGAACGGAATCGCACGTGATGCAGATCGAAGTACGCTCGAACGGCGAAACGGAATCGGTACATTCCTTTCCGCCGGGCAGGGTCATCGTCGGCCGTTCACCGGACAACGAGATCTACATCAAGAGCAAGTTCGTGAGCCGCCACCATCTGCAGCTGGTCTGCGACAACGGCCGCTGTTTCATCGAGGACCTCAACAGCACCAATGGCGTCTTCATCGGCGAAGCCCAGATCAAGAAACGCGAACTTGCCAGCGGTGACGTGATTTCACTCGGCGTTCACGAACTGGTCTACACCTACATCGGCACCGGCGTCAGCGATGAGAGCAACACGGAAACCGATTTTTCGGACACCGACGACGACATTTCCCCTGTCGTCAATGAAAGTTCCGCAAGTCGTAAACAGGGTTAGGCCGCTAGCTGCTACGCCGGTGCGTAACGCGTGAATCGCGCCGCTTGAGCAGCACCACCAGGCCGCCCACGAGGCAAAGCACACCCGTCACGAAGCAGATTGTCGGCCAGTACCAGTGGTTGACATACATCGATGCGGACAGCGAGATAACGCCGACCAGCAGGTAGAAATACGGCAAGCTCTCGTAGATTGGCTTGGAAATCCACATGGCGCCTGAAACCAAACTCCGGGCGACCCATTGTCCATGGCTGCCACGCCGCCGTCCAGTGGCGACGGCCGGCCGCGGATACGCTCAGCCCGCTCGCGCCCTGATCAGGCGAGCCGGAACAGACGCAACAGCTTCGCGAGTATCGAGTCGGAGAGTCCGTCGACCGACAGGTCGGGCTCGAAATCAAGCTTATCGCCACGGACGCCCTGCGCCAGTACCTGCGTCGCGCTATCCATGTCTTTCTCCGTTATCGTGCTTTCGAACGCCATTAGAATTCCTCCTTCAGACGCCCGAAAAGATACCGAACTCCGCTGCCCAATGCGGTGAGCCAGCTCACAAGCCTTGATGCGACTTGCAAAATGACGCTTATGTCAACAGTCGCATCGCGGCGACACTTTATTTACGCGGTGCCGCCGACGGTCAGCTCATCGATCCTGAGCGTCGGCTGGCCGACGCCGACGGGCACCGACTGGCCTTCCTTGCCGCAGGTCCCGACACCACCGTCCAGCTTCAGGTTGTTGCCTACCATGGATATCTTCGTCAGGGCGTCCGGACCGTCGCCAATGAGCATCGCGCCCTTGACGGGCGCGGTGATTGCGCCGTTTTCAATGAGGTAGGCCTCGCTCGCGGAGAACACGAACTTGCCCGACGTAATATCGACCTGCCCCCCGCCGAAATTCGGTGCATACAGACCTTTCTTGACCGACGCTATGATCTCCTCGTGCTCGTGAGGGCCCGCGAGCATGTAAGTGTTGGTCATACGCGGCATGGGTACGTGCGCAAACGACTCGCGACGGCCATTGCCGGTGGGCGCAACGCCCATCAGGCGGGCATTCATCTTGTCCTGCATGTAGCCCCGCAGCACCCCGTTCTCGACGAGCACGTTGTACTGCCCGGGCGTGCCTTCGTCATCGATCGCGAGCGAGCCGCGGCGATCGGGCAGTGTGCCGTCATCGACGATGGTGCAGAGCGGCGCGGCCACCCGCTGGCCGACCTTGCCGGAGAACGCGGAGGTTCCCTTGCGATTGAAGTCCCCTTCGAGACCGTGACCGACCGCTTCGTGCAACAGGATACCCGGCCAGCCCGGACCGAGCACCACGGGCATCGTGCCGGCAGGTGCGGGTACTGCCTCGAGCGCCACGGCGGCCTGCCGTACGGCCTCCCGCGCATAGCTCATGGGCCGGTCGCCGTCGAGGAAGTAGCGCAGGTCCGATCGCGCACCGCCACCCGCATAGCCCTGCTCGCGGCGGCCATTCTGTTCGAGGATCACGCTCACGTTGAATCGCACCAGCGGCCGCACGTCGGCCGCGAGCGTCCCGTCCGAGCCCGCGACCAGCACCAGGTCCTGGGCGCTCGTCATGCTGATGATCACCTGCTCGACGCGGGAATCCAGCGCTCGCGTCGCGGCATCGATACGCGTGATCAGGGCGGTTTTTTCCGCATCCGGCATGCTGGCCGTCGGGTCCTTCGCGGAATACAGCGGCGACACGGCGCCGCGTCGCCAGGCGGGCACCTGCTTGTTGTCGCCCTGACGCGCGATTGCGCGGGCAGCGCCCGCCGCCTGCTCGAGGGCCGGCAGCATGAGTTCGTCGGAGTACGCGAAGCCCGTCTTGTCACCGCTGACGGCACGCACACCGACGCCCTGGTCCAGACTGAAACTGCCTTCACGGATGATGCCGTCCTCGAGCGACCAGCTCTCCTGCCGCGAGACCTGGAAATACAGATCGGCGTAGTCGACGGCGCCGCGGAGTACCGTACCGAGCGTCTTGCTCAGGTGACGTTCCTCCAGTCCTGCCGGGGCAAGCATGTCGGCCATTACCGATTCGATTGGATCTGCTGCGTTGCTCAAGTCGTGCTCCTATAAACGGCGGTTGACGAGAGCCGGGAAGCGCTCTCGCAGCTTGTTCGGCGCCCCGGGGTCGATGTTGGCGACGACCGCGCCGTTGCCAGCGGGCTGTTCGGCCAGTATGCGCCCCCAGGGATCCACGATCATCGAATGACCGTAAGTTTCCCGATTGTCCGGGTGCGTACCGAATTGACCCGGCGCGATGACGTAGGCGAGATTCTCGATCGCCCGCGCGCGCAACAGCGTCTGCCAGTGCGCGGCGCCCGTAACGGCCGTGAAGGCCGCGGGAACCGTGAACAGGGTTGCGCCGTCGTCGACGAGGGTCCGGTACAGCTCGGGAAAGCGCACATCGTAGCAAATCGTCAATCCGACACGCCCGGCCGGCGTATCCACGGTGGTAGGGTCGTCGCCCGCAAACATCGAATGCGACTCGCGGTAAGACTCTTCGCTGTCGGGCAGGTCGACGTCGAACAGGTGAATCTTGCGATAAATGGCCCTCTGGTTGCCGCTATCGTCGACAACGACACACGCACCGTAGACCCGCTCCGGCTCCGGCGACTCGAGCGGCATGCTGCCGCCGATGATCCACAGGCCATACTTGGCCGCGCTCTCGCTGAGGAAGTCCTGTATCGGGCCGGCGCCAGGCTGTTCGGAATGCAGCGACTTGTCGCGCCCGCGTCGGGGCATCAGCGCAAAGTTTTCGGGCAGCACCGCGAGGCTGCAGCCGTCGACTGCGGCATCACTGAGCAATCCCGCAGCCAGCTGCAGGTTGCGCTCCAGGTCGGCGCCGCTGTTCATCTGTATGGCTGCTGCTCGCACGTCGGTTTTCCTCACCGTTCTGTTGTGCCGAAGGATACTACTCCGACTCCAGGATGCACCCGGCCAGTTCCGCGCGCGATGCGAACGCCGCGGCTCCCGTGCTGTCGATGAGCGGGTCGTCCCATGAGCCGTCGATGGCGTAATAGACCTGCCCCATCTCCTGCAGCGGTCTCTTGAAGATCTGCGAGAAGATAAGCAATGCCGCGGCCACCTGGGGCCCCGCAACGACGGCTCCCACGACGGGCAGCGTGTTGCCGAAGTTCGCCGCCACGACGGCCGCCTGTTCGTATTCGCGCTTGCTGAGGCTCGCACGGCCGATAATGGCGATATTGGCGGCCGGCCCCTCCAGTGACAGGTTACACGTGTAGGCCTCACCATCGACGATGCGGAACGTGCCGTCCAGCGTGTCGAA
>JBFIHC010000130.1:0-4664 GCA_041601995.1 Woeseiaceae bacterium
GACCGGATCGCGATGCTCGCGCTGTCGCGCGCGGATTCGCTGCCGGTCAGTATCTCCGCGATCGAACGCCCCACCCTGCCGCACTCGGACTGGGACGAGGACGCGATCGCGGCACTGGAAAACGCCGTGGGTGCTCCGCCGGAGCCGCCAAAACTGTTCGTGAGCCGCGAGGGCGAAACCGTCAGGGAACTCACGTTCCACCAGCCGCGCCTGCTGATCGGCCGCTCGGAGCACAACGACATTGCGATCCCGAGCCGCTTCGTCAGCCGCCATCACCTGCTGCTGGTGCGGCACGGCAACACGACGTTCATGATGGACCTGAACAGCAGCAACGGCACCTTCGTGAATTCGAAGCGCGTGTCGAACCATGTGCTCATCGACAACGACATCATCACCGTCGGCAATCACCGCATAAAGTTCTGCGACCCGCATGCGACGAGCCGCGCCGCGATCACCGGCAATGAATTCACCGAAACCGCGATCATGAAGACCCTCGACGACATGCGTAATCTGCTGGCGCAGGAAAACACCGCGATGTTGCCTGTTCCCTCGGAAAACGTACCGACCTACGGCAACAAGACGAACTGATCAGCCGTAAAAGTTCTTCTTGAAGTGCTTGCGGCACATCGACACATAGCGGTCGTTGCCACCGATCTCGATCTGTGAGCCCTCGCGCACAGCGTTGCCCTCCGCGTCCATGCGCACGACCATCGTCGCCTTGGTGCCGCAGTGACAAATGGCTTTCAGCTCTTTGAGGTTGTCCGACCAGGCGAGAAGGTACTGGCTGCCCTCGAAGGGCTCGCCCTGGAAGTCGGTGCGCAGGCCGTACGCGAGCACGGGAATATTCAGGCTGTCCGTCACCTCGCCGAGCTGGAACACCTGTTGCTTGGTGAGGAACTGCGCTTCGTCGATCAGCACACAGTGCAGTGGCGCCTCGGCCACCCTGGACTGCACGAGGTCAAAAAGGTTGTCGTCCTTCTTGAACGTCGTCGCTTCGGACTCAAGGCCGATGCGCGACGCAACCTTGCCGACGCCGAAGCGGTTGTCGAGCGCGGGCGCCAGCACGAGAGTGTTCATGCCGCGCTCGCGGTAGTTGTAGCTCGATTGCAGTAACGACGTCGACTTGCCGGCGTTCATCGCCGAGTAATAAAAGTAGAGTTTTGCCATCGGGGACTCGTTGCGCGCGAAGTCCCGCTATTGTGGCACCGGATGCAGGGCCGTGCATCCACCGGTCGACGGGTCAGCTGCGCAGCTTGAGAACCTTGGCCAGCGTGCGGCGATGACCGGTCCGGCCGGGCCCGAGGCCCGCGCCTGTCTCTTCGCGGCACTTGTCGCAGACGTTTCGCGGGCGGTGGTACGACGAGAACACCTGCGGGATCGGCGTGACGCGGCCCTGACGCAGGCAGCGGCTGCAGATCACCAGTCTGTTGAGGCGGTTCAGCAGTCGATAGTCGACGTTGTCCTTGCTGCTCGTGGCCATATCGGAACTCCACGTGTCCATACCTGCTTTTTGGCAGGCGCAAAGGCCGAAGACCAGCGAAGTTCGGGAATTTTCCCGGAACTGTTAACTGGTCGTCACTTGGTGTGTGACGCGCTCCGCATCCCCTGGGGCCTTATAATGGGGATACCGCCGCCAACACGGACCAACACGCCATGCTGAAAAAGCGCTTTCTCTGGACTGCCGTGATCGCACTTGCCGTCGTGGGCGCCGCGACCGGACACATCGACCGGGCGTCCGAGACACAGGCCGAGAATGCGCTCAAGAACGCCCTGGTGACTTTTGCCGTGGCGCGCACGCTGAATGGCGTGATCTCGGCGGCACAGGGAACCGAGGTCGCGCTCGAGCCCGGCGGCGTTGGCGTGGTGCTGTCTGTCGGAGAAGTTCTTGACCCGATCAACGACCTGATCGAACGGTTTTCGGCCGTGATGCTGATTGCCGCCAGTTCGCTCGGGCTGCAGATGTTGCTGCTCACCATCACCAGCTGGTGGGGCGTGAGCGGCTTCCTGTTCGCGGCGGCAGTCGCCTTCCTGGTAGTGATCTGGGGGCCCCGATCCACGGCGGCGCAGTATGCCGGGCCTGCGTTGCGTATCCTGTTGTTCCTGCTGTTCGTTCGATTCGCGGTGCCTGTGCTGATCGTAGGCACGACACTCATTTCAGACGCGTTCCTGGAACCGAAGCAGGCCGCGGCGACTGCGATCCTGCGGGACACGACCGAGGATATCGAGCGCATCAGCGACGAGGCGCAGACGGTGCCACCCGACGATCAGTCGTTCATGGACCGCCTCGGCGATATGATCAACGAGTCGCTCGCCTCGATGCGCGTCGGCGATCGCATGAAGGAACTCAGGGAAAGCGCGTCGAACGCCGCCGAGCACATCGTCAGCCTGATCGCGATCTTCGTGCTGCAGACCATTCTTTTGCCGCTGCTCTTCCTGTGGCTCTTCATGGCCGGCCTCAGGGGCATCGCCGGCCGCTCCGCGAAGCTGTTCGAAGGTGGCGCCGGCCGCTAGCCCGCGAGCGAGCCTCGGCCCGCGATCGATCGCACTTCGAGAAGGGCTCCTACAGCAGGTAGTCGGCAAGGACCTCCATCAGGTGGTCCGACCAGCGCACCGGGAACGGCTCGGTCAGCTCGACGGATTGCGCGAAGTCGGGCGCAAAGACCTCCTCTAGAAGAGCATCGACATAAGGCGCATGTGACGTCGCGATGTTGAGTTCCTTGTTGGTGCGAAAACTCAGCTTGTCCCAGTTGGCGGATCCGAGGCACGCCCAGCCGTCGAACACGGCTGCTTTGACGTGCGACATGGCCGGGTAGACGAAAACCCGCACGCCGTGTTCGAGCATCGCATTCGCGGCGAGCACGTTGCTCTGGTTGATCGGACCGTGGTTGCCGACCAGCGGCAGGATGACCCGCACGTCCACGCCCCTTTTGCGCGCCTTCGCCAGCTCGTACAGCATCGCGTCGTCGGTGAAGTACGCGTTCTGGATGTAGATGTATTTGCGCGCACTACGGATGGCTGCACGCTGCGCCCGAAAGATCTCGGCGTCGCCCGGGCGCGTGTGCAGCACACGCACCGGGTAGCCGACGTCTTCGCTGTTGCGATTGCGCGGCTGCAGCGTCGACAGCAGGAGACCCGCATCACCGAACGGCCCGGCATGGGCCCAGGCCCGCTCGAACTCTTCCTTCAGCACATCGACGACCGGGCCGTGCAGCTCCATCATCAAGTCGTGCCAGACATAGCGGTACTCGCGGCCGATGTTCATGCCGCCCGCAAACGCAACCCGGTTGTCGATGATCGTCGTCTTGACGTGGTCGCCGGCGACGAGCCACGGGTTCTTCGACTGCCGTACATCGATGTCCGATCCCGACTCGAGCGACTCGCGCACCGATTGCGGCGCCGTGTGGTCCGACGGCATCGAATGGTCGTGCGCGCCGGTAGCCACTATCGTGCCGAGCCCGTCGAGCAGGATGCGGATGGCGACGCCCTCCTCCGAGCGCCGCCGCAGCAGGTCGCGGATGCGCGATGCGAAATCGTCGTTGTCGAAGATGTAGGTGCGCACGTCGACCGACTGCGTCGCGGTCGAGATCGCGTCGATGTAACGCACGAAGAATGCTTCGCCGTCGATGAGGTAGTCGATCGTGCCGCGTGTCGCCGCGTGTCCGGTGATTCGCGTCAGCTCGTCCTCCCACGCGTCGAGATCCATGCCGGGGCCGTCGCTCAGCTCCGGTATCGGCGCCGCTTCGAGCGTCACCATCCAGCTCGGCGTCACGGTCTCGACGGCGACGTCCCTGGCGACGAACAGCAGGCGGTACAGGGACGATACCGGCCTCGATACGAGCCCGCCCAGGTGGCTCTGTGCCACGTGGCCGGTGGACTGCGCGATCCGTGACGCTTTGCTGGCCTGCGGGCCCTGGGGCGGCGCCGGCGCGTAGCGCACGAAGATGCCGATCGGAATGTCGCGGTCGATGAATATGAACGGCAGGGAGTAAGTGCCGGTATCGCCGGTGCTGAACACGATGCGCCGTTCCCGGACACCCTCATCCTCCAGGAAGCGCTCAAGCACCGGCTGGGCGCGTTCGATGAAGTCCATGAAATCGAGCGTCTCGGCCACGACGTAGTTCTTGGGCTTGTCGATGATCAGCCGGGCTTCGAAATTATTGATGTCGATGTTGAAGAGAAAATAATCCTCTTCGCCGAAGTGCATCACGATACCGGTCATGTCCGCTTTCGGCAGCACGGTCTCGAACACCTCGTCGATGAAGCGGTTCCAGTACTTGCTGCTCAGCAGCCGCGGGACGATCGGGTTTTCGGGGAGTCTCGCCCAGCGTCTGGCACTGTGGTATTCGAGCGGCAGGATGAACGGACCGTCGTAGTCGCCCCGGGGACCCTGCCGCAGCGCTGTCACGTCCACGCGGTTCGACCAGTTGCCGCCCGAGTAGATGAGGCCGTCCTCGCCCTCGTAAGCGACGAAGAACTCGCTCTCGCCGATGTATGCCTCGACGGCGACCAGCGGCTGCGTCACCGGCTCTTCGGCGAAGCGCCCCGGCAGAATCCTCAGGTCTTCGTGCGCGGGATCGTGCGCCGCCTGTTGCGACGCACAACCCGTTATTGCAAGCAACGCCACTAAAAGTCCGCTCCGGATCAGCATGCCCCCTCCCTTGTCC
>JBFIHC010000131.1:0-4542 GCA_041601995.1 Woeseiaceae bacterium
CAGGTCGCCTTCAATGACGGCGATGCGAAGGCGCTCGCCCAGCACGTCAATCGTTCTTTCCAGCAGACTCGTTTTGCCGGCCCCCGGCGACGACATCAGGTTGACGGCCAGCACGCCGTGCCGATCGAAGTGTTCGCGGTTGTGGGCCGCTTCGTGATCGTTCGCCGCCAGGAGATTCTCGAGTACCTCAACCGATTCGGTGCCGTTTGCCGTTCGGTCGTAGCGGCCGCCCGCGGCGACGAGATGTCGGTTGGCATCGGTCACATTGCAGCCACAGGTATCACACATGATTGGGCCTCTCTCGTTACCGCCCGAATGCGGCGGCTCGCGCCGCTGCCGGTCCGGCGACAGTCAGATTCGAGCGTTCGCTACGCACTGCCCTCCAGCAGTTCGTCGAACAGCTGCCAGGATGCATCGGCGTCATCGCTGGATATTTTCTGGATCGCATAACCGACGTGGACAAGAACGAAATCGCCCACGGAAATCTGTTCGCCCTGCAGCATGAACAGGCTCACCTCGCGATCGACGCCGCGGGCTTCGCAAACCGCTTTGAATTCATCGATTGACTTGACCTGCATGGGGACTGCAAGACACATGTTCCCCCCCGGGGCCGTCGCGTTGTGCGATTGGCAGACTGAAAACTGTGCCGCCGATGATAGGCGCCGCAGAGGCGAGGCGACTGTACGTAATTACGCCTATCGCGATGGACGCCGCCCGCAACGTGCCGGCGCGCGAATTTCAGTCGCCCGCCCCACGGCGACGATCCACTTTGGCATCCGTCACACCGATACGTATCAGCCACGATGTGTACCGGCCGGCCGGGCGCGCAATATGTCGGAGGTCAAAAAGTTTCGCTGGGTCCGCGGAGAGGGAAAGCCCGTGCCGAGGGGTCTGATCCGACGCCTTCCCGCTGCGACCCGTTCGGAACAACGAAGGAGAGTCGATATGCCCGAGCGCGACACCTTCTACGCTGTGATGCGCCGCCATGGCGTCACGCGCCGTAGTTTCCTGAAGTTCTGCAGCCTGACCGCAGCGGGTCTGGGCCTCGGACCGGAGTTTGCCGGCAAGATCGCGCACGCGCTGGAGACGAAGCCGCGCACGCCCGTCATCTGGCTGCACGGACTCGAGTGCACCTGCTGTACGGAATCGTTCATCCGCTCGGGACATCCCCTGGCCGGTGACGTCGTCCTGTCCATGATCTCACTGGACTACGACGATACGCTGATGGCCGCAGCCGGCCACCAGGCCGAGGAACTGCTCGAACAGACGATCGAAAAATACGACGGCGAATACATTCTCGCCTGCGAGGGCAACCCGCCCCTCAATGAGGATGGCATGTACTGCATACAGGGCGGTAAACCGTATGTAGAGAAGCTCCGGCACATGGCCGATCACTGCAAGGCCATCATCGCCTGGGGCTCCTGCGCGTCGTGGGGCTGCGTGCAGGCGGCGAGACCGAACCCGACCCGCGCCACGCCGATCCACAAGGTCATCCTCGACAAGCCCGTCGTCAAGGTGCCCGGCTGCCCACCGATCGCGGAAGTCATGACCGGCGTCCTGACGTACATGATTGCATTCGACGATCTGCCGGAACTCGACCGACAGGGCCGGCCGAAGATGTTCTACAGCCAGCGGCTGCATGACAAGTGCTACCGGCGCCCGCATTTCGATGCCGGACAATTCGTCGAGCGCTTCGACGACGAGGGCGCGCGCAAGGGCTACTGCCTGTACAAAGTCGGTTGCAAGGGGCCCACCACTTACAACGCCTGCTCTACCGTGGAGTGGAACGGCGGCCTGTCCTGGCCGGTGAAGTCGGGTCACGGTTGCCTCGGCTGCGCGGAAGACAATTTCTGGGACAAGGGTTCGTTCTACAGCGCGGTCACGAACTTTGGCTCACTCGGCGGCGTGGAAGCGACAGCGGATCGGATCGGTGGCGTTCTGGCCGGCGCGGCAGCCGTCGGCGTCGCCGCCCATGCGGCCGCCTCCGTCGTCTCACACATGCGGCGCGACAAGTCTGAGGAATCGAGTCATGGCTGAAATACAAACTCCGAACGGCTTTACGCTCGACGACGCAGGACAGCGGGTCGTCGTTGATCCGATCTGCCGCATCGAGGGCCATCTGCGCATCGAGGTCAACGTCGACGAAAACAACGTGATCCGCAACGCGGTCTCCACCGGCAACATGTGGCGCGGGCTCGAAGTAATCCTGAAGGGTCGCGATCCGCGCGATGCCTGGGCGTTCACGGAACGAATTTGCGGCGTCTGTACCGGCGTACACGCGTTGCTGTCCTGCCGCGCGGTCGAGGATGCGCTCGACATCGATATCCCGGCGAATGCCAATTCGATTCGCAACCTGATGATGCTCGCGCAGTACACACAGGATCACCTCGTGCATTTTTATCACCTGCACGCGCTCGACTGGGTCGACGTGGTCAGTGCGCTGGACGCGGATCCGAGGGCGACCTCCGAGCTGCAGCAAAGCATCTCGGCGTGGCCCAAATCGTCGCCCGGCTATTTCCGCGACGTGCAGGCGAAGATCCGGCGCTTCGTCGAATCGGGCCAACTCGGCCCATTTGCGAATGCGTACTGGGGCAGCCCCGCGTACAAACTGCCGGCCGAAGCGAACCTGATGGCCGTGACGCACTATCTCGAGGCGCTCGACTTCCAGAAAGAGATCGTCAAGATTCACACGATCTTCGGCGGCCGCAATCCGCACCCCAACTGGCTGGTCGGCGGCATGCCCTGCTCGATCAACGTGAATGAAACGGGCGCCGTCGGCGCGGTCAACATGGCGTGGCTGAACCAGGTGTCCGACATCATCGACAGCTCCATTGCATTCGTCGACCAGGTGTACATTCCCGATCTCAAGGCCATCGCGTCGTTCTACAAAGACTGGAATTTCGGTGGTGGCCTGTCGAGCAAGAACATTATGGCATACGGCGAGTTTCCGGCCATTCCGAACGACTACACGAACGACAGCTGGATGCTGCCGAACGGCGCAATCCTGAACGGCGATCTGGGCACCGTCTACGACGTCGATCCTCGCGATCCCGAACAGATCCAGGAGTTTGTTACGCACTCCTGGTATACGTATCCGGATCCCGATCAGGGCCTGCACCCGTGGGCCGGCGTGACCGAACCGAAATTCGAACTCGGCCCGAACGCGAAAGGCACCAAAACGAACATCGAGGCGCTCGACGAGCAGGCGAAATATTCCTGGCTCAAGGCGCCGCGTTGGCGCGGCAATGCGATGGAAGTCGGCCCGCTGGCCCGTTATCTCGTGGCCTACGCGCGGGGGCAGGAAGATATCAAGGCACAGGTCGACGGCCTGCTCGCAGACCTCGAACTGCCGGTGACGGCCCTGTTTTCGACGCTCGGGCGAACCGCCGCCCGCGGTCTCGAATGTTCCTGGTCGGCACACAAGATGCGCGACGTATTCGACGGGATGATGGCGAACATCAAGGCCGGCGACGTCGCGACGGCGAACATGGACAAATGGGAGCCAGACACCTGGCCCGCGGACACGAAAGGCGTGGGTATCGGCGAGGCACCGCGCGGCGCGCTCGGTCACTGGATTCATATCAAGGAATCGAAACTGGAAAACTACCAGGCGGTGGTGCCAACGACCTGGAACGCGTCGCCGCGCGACCCGCAGGGCAATATCGGCGCGTACGAGGCGGCGCTGCTCGGTACGCCCATGGCAGATCCTGCACAGCCCCTGGAAATCCTGAGGACGATTCACAGTTTCGATCCATGCCTGGCCTGCGCCTCACACGTGATGTCGCCGGACGGCCAGGAACTTGCCGTCGTGAAAATTCGCTAGGGAGATGACGGCCATGCCAACCCCCTCCGCAAGCGGCACGGCGATGGGCTCATCGCGGCGCGCAGTTTACGTTTTCGAGGCGCCGGTCAGGATCTGGCACTGGATTCATGCCGCAAGCATTGTCGTGCTGGCCGCAACCGGCTACCTGATCGCCAATCCTTTGCCGAGCATCGGCGGCGAGGCCAGCGAGCATTTCCTAATGGGCAACCTGCGCCTCATCCACTTCGTTGCCGGCTACGTGTTCGCTATCGGCTTCGCGGTGCGCATTTACTGGGGCATTGTCGGTAATCAATATGCACGGGAGCTGCTGTATTTGCCGGTATGGCGCAAGGCATGGTGGCGGAACCTGTGGGACGAGTTCCTTTTCTACTCATTTTTGAGGCGCGAGGCGCCCCATTCGCTCGCGCACAACGCGCTGGCGCAATCGGCGATGTGGTTTTTCAATACCGTGCTCGGGCTATTTTTGATTGTCACCGGCTTCGCCCTGTACAGCGAAGGCCTGGGGCTCGGCAGCTGGGCCGACACCTTGTTTGGCTGGGTGATTCCGTTGATGGGCGGCTCGCAAAGCGTGCGCATGTGGCACCTGCTGAGTATGTGGCTCATCCTCATCTTCGCCGTGATTCATATCTACATGGCGATTCGTGCAGACATCATGGGCCGACAGTCGAGCGTCAGCACGATCATCAATGGCTGGCGAACCTTTCGCGATTGAGCGACGG
>JBFIHC010000132.1:0-4479 GCA_041601995.1 Woeseiaceae bacterium
CGTGAATCCGGCGAGGAAGATATACACCGGCACGAAGCGCTTCGCCCGCGCGAGCGGGTCTTCGCGACGCAGGATCAGCCACTGCACGCTCATGTAGATCAGGTAAGCGATGAAGCCCGCGGTGAGCGGTGAGACGACCCAGCTCATGACAATCGTGCCGACCTTTTCCCAGTGGACGGCGTCCACGCCGATACCGACTGCCGCGAAGCCCACGATGGCGCCGACGATCGAATGGGTGGTAGACACCGGCCAGCCCTTGTGCGATGCGATGAGTAGCCAGGTGCCGGCAGCGAGCAGCGACGCGAGCATGCCGTAGACGAGCAACTCCGGGGTGCCCGCCAGCAGTTCCGCATCGACGATGCCCTTGCGAATGGTCGAGGTCACTGCCCCGCCCGCGAGTACCGCGCCAAGGAATTCGAACACGGCGGCAACGATGATCGCCTGCTTGATGGTCAGTGCCCTGGACCCGACCGACGTTGCCATCGCGTTGGCGACGTCGTTCGCACCGATGCCCCAGGCCATGAAAATGCCGAACAGCGCCGCGAGGACGATGTAAACCGTGGCTGCTTCCATGAATATGCCCCCGGAGATCACTCCCCGTTATTCTTGTTTATTAGTGTGAGAGCAGTAGCTCGAGTCGGCGGCCGACGCGTTCGGCCATGTCCGCGATTTCGCCGGTCAGTTCGATGACCTTGTACATGAACACGGCATCGACGGGCTTGAGCGTGTCCTCGATCTCGAACAGCGCCGCCCGCAATTCGGCCTGCTTGGCATCCGTGTCGGTTTCGATCCTGTCGAGTTCCTCGATCAACCCTTCGACGAGGCTGACTTCGGCACCACGGAAACCCGCCGTGAACAGCTCGTCGAGTTCGCGCACGCTCTTGCGCGCCTGCTTGGTGGCGTCGATGTTGCGATCCACGAAGTCGATGAATTGTTCCGAGATCGCTTCCGGTATACGCATGCGGCGGCCCATGACGATTCCGGAAACGTCCTTGGTGCGATTCGCGATCTTGTCCTGCACCAGCAGCAGTTCCAGCAGGTCCTCGCGCGGCACCGGCATGAAGAGGCTTTTCGGCAGATTAAGCCGGATGTCTTTCTTCAGGTCGTCGGCCTCGTGCTCGAGCGCCTCGATATCGCTGCGCACCTCGGTAGCTGCCTCCCAGTCTCCGTCAATCACCGCGGAAAAGAACGGCCGCAGTTTCTTGGCGCAGCGATGCGAGATCTCGATGTGCTTCTCGAGCGGCATCACTGGAGAGGCTCCGAATATGTTTGCCAACACGTTTGCCATGGGATTGTCCGGCTGCGCTTTTCGCGCGCAATCGTACCACAGCAATCGCCACCGGTCCCCCACCGTTGCATGCTAGAATTCGCGCCCCCGGAAAGCTGCAGATGGCAGGAGATATGGCGTACTGGCTGATGAAATCCGAGCCCGATGCGTACAGCATCGACGACCTGGAACGCGACGGCCGCGATATGTGGGACGGCATCCGCAACTACCAGGCGCGCAACATGATGCGAGACGAAATGCGCGTCGGCGACAAGGTCTTCTTCTACCACTCCAACTGCAAGGAACCCGGGATCGTCGGCATCATGAAAGTTGCAAGCAAACCCTACCCGGATCCGACGCAGTTCGATCCGGAGTCGAAGTACTACGATCCGAAGAGCAACGAGGAAGACCCCCGCTGGGTGCTGGTCGACGTCGAGTTCGTCCGCAAACTGTCGCGCAACATTACGCTCAACGAACTCAGGGCGCATCCCGGGCTCGATGGCATGATCCTGCTGCGTCGCGGCAATCGCCTGTCGATTATGCCGGTCGACCGGGCGCACTGGGACCTGATCCTGGGCCTGGAATAAATGGCACGGCAGACGCCCCTGGCGATCGCCGCGATCGTCAGCGCCCTCGTCGGCGGCGCGGCCTGGCTGAGCGCGCCGCCCGCGCTCGTCAGCGCCGCAACACCGCCGCAACTGCCCGACAACATCGAAGCCTACCTCGCCGACGCCGAGCGCCGGGCAGCCGAGCGATATGCGCTGATACCGGAAACCGAGAAACGCGTGACCTGGCACGGCGCGGCCGGCACGCGCACCCCGTTCGCCGTCGTCAGCCTGCACGGTTTATCCGCCACGCGCCAGGAAACCGCGCCGCTCGCGGAACGGGTTGCCGAGGCGCTCGGGGCCAACTTGTTCGAGACACGCTTGTCCGGGCATGGTCGCGCGCAGCAACCGTTGCACGCGGTGGGCGCGGAGGACTGGCTGGCCGATACCGCGGAGGCGCTGGCGATCGGCGCGCGGCTGGGCGAGAAGATCGTGGTGCTCGGCACGTCGACGGGCGGCACGCTCGCGCTCGCAATGAGCGATCACGATACCGCGGCCGTGGTATCCGACATCGTCGTTATCTCGCCCAACCTGGAGCCCAGCGACGCCAAGGCCGCCTGGCTGACACGGCCCGCCGGACCGCTGATCGCGCGGATCATCGCCGGCGATACCCGCAGCTGGCAGGCCCACAACGCGGAGCAGGAGCGCTACTGGTCCACGAGCTATCCCATCGAGGCCGCGATCGAGGTAATGCGCCTCGTCGACCTGCTCAATTCGCGCTTGCCCATGGAATTACAGCAAAACCTGCTGGTGCTGCTGTCACCGGACGACACCGTCGTCTCGCCCGAGGCCACCCGGCAGGCGTACGCGCGCATCAGCGCGCCGCACAAGATGATGGTGGAAATCCAGGACGCCGGGGATCCCAGCAATCACGTGCTCGCCGGCGACATCCTGTCACCGGGCATGACCCACCAGGTCGCGGCCGTGATCGTCGATTTCGTGCTGAATCACTAGCGGGCAGCAATGCGTTCGTACAGTTCGGGGGAGCGCTCCAGCGCCAGCATGATCACGAGGTCTCCGGGCTGCGCCCAGGCGAGTGCCGAATCGAATGAGCCGAGTTCCTCGTCGTTGTGTTCGATCTGGTCCTCGCGCGCACCGCAGCGCAGAAGCTCGTCCCTGATGAGACCGTAGACCTCGCCCGGGCTGCGGCCGCGGTAATAGTGTGCGAGCTCGGAAACGATGACGCGATCGAGGCCTTTGTCCCAGGCATTACGCGCCAGTTCGCGAATCAGGTCGTCGGGCCGGTCGCCGGCCTGCCCGAAGCACAACACCTTTCGCCTGCCCTGCATCGCCGCCGCCGTGTCGAGCAACGCCTCGATCGCCTGCGGGTTGTGGGCAAAATCGACGATGACCTTGAAGCCGCCGACGTCGAAGACATTACCGCGTCCCGGGTTCTCCTCCTGGGTCATCGTCATGAGGCCGCGGCGAACGTGCTCCATCGACACGCCCATGGCGAATGCCAGCGCGGCAGCGGCGAGCGCATTGGAAATGTTGTGCCTTGCCGCGCCCAGCAGCGTGATCGGAATGTCCGCAGCGCGGCAGATTCGCTCGCGCGCCGCCCCCTCGATACGCACGAGTTCCCCGTCATCGAGTACGCAGGCCGCCCCGCCGGCGGCCGTATGTGACCGCACGACCGGGTTTGCCGGGTCCATCGAGAACCAGGTGAGCGTTCCCGTGTAGCCGTTCGCGCGCGCCACCAGCCTGTCGTCGTCCGCGTTCAGTACCAGCGTGCCCGCGTCGCGCACGGCCCGGCTCACGATCCACTTGATATCCATCAGTTCGTCGAGGCTGCGCGAGCCGAAGTCGCCGAGGTGATCGCGACCAATGTTGGTGATGACAGCCGCGTCCGCGCTGTGCACGGCGAGGCCCCGGCGCAGCAGTCCGCCGCGCGCCGTCTCGAGGATCGCCGCATCGACCGCTTCATGGCGGAGGACGTTGCGCGCGCCGCCCGGTCCGGACCAGTCGTCGCGGTCGATGATTTCACCATCGATCGCAATGTAGTCGGTCGAGCTCATACCCACGGTGTGTTGCGCGGCACGCAGGATGTGCGCGGCCAGCCGGACCGTGGTCGTCTTGCCGTTGGTACCGGTCACGAGCGCCATCGGGACGTCCCGGAATAACGCCCAATCCAGCGTCGCCGGGTCGGGAAGCTCGCGCACCGGCCAGGTCTGTGAGTACCTGCCCAGACCCAGCGAGACCTCGTCATCGTCCCAGAGCATCGTGACGCCGTTCGCCAGCGCCCGCGCTTCGAGATCGACCAGCGCGGCATTCGCCTCGGTTGCGACTGCATCGCGAATCGAGGCCAGTGCCATCGCGAAACCCGGCGTGTCGGCGCCATTCAGCTCGTGATTGCAGGCGGACCATGCCCACTCGTTGATCACAGAGGCCGCATACAGCGCATCCACCGGCGCGCTGAACGCGAGGCTGATGCCGCCAGACAGCTTCGCGGTGGCAAACTCGGTGTCATTCCACCCGAGTTCGGCCAGCATGCGCTCGACGTGCCGCCGCCAGGCGGGCACGAGCCGCGCCGCCTCGGCGTCCGAACAGGCAACGTCGAGAACGCTGCCCTGGGTGTCGAGCAACAGGCTCGGCCCGGTCAGTCTGCGC
>JBFIHC010000133.1:0-4431 GCA_041601995.1 Woeseiaceae bacterium
AGGACCCTGCCTCCGGCAAGCGCAGCATCCTGCTCGGCGTTCGCGGCTTCCTGGCCTTTCTCGGCCTTGGTGCGTTCCCACTGGTCCCATGTGTAGGTCTGGTCCGCGAACTCACGTTCGGCCAGCTCGTAGCCCCAGTTGCGGAACGCGCCTTCCGTGAACTTCATGATGTTGCCCTTGTGCACGAAGGTCAGGCTCTTCCTGCCGTTCGCGATGCAATACTCGAGTGCCGCGCGTACGAGGCGCTCGGTGCCTTCCTGCGACACGGGCTTCAGGCCGACGCCGCAGCTGTCCGGGAAACGGATCTTCCGGTACTCCGCGGGAAAGTTCGCCTTCAGGAGTTCCAGGAACTTCGCGTTGGCTTCCGAGCCGCGTTCGAATTCGATGCCGGCATAGATGTCCTCGGTGTTCTCCCGGAAGATCACCATGTCGACGCTGGCGGGATCACGCACCGGCGACGGTACGCCCGTAAACCAGCGCACCGGGCGCAGGCAGACGTAGAGGTCGAGCAGCTGGCGCAGCGCCACGTTCAACGAGCGGATGCCGCCGCCGATCGGCGTCGTCAGCGGGCCCTTGATGGATATCAGGTACTCCTTGCAGGCAGCAACGGTTTCGTCCGGCAGCCAGCTGCCGAAGTTGTCGAAGGACTTCTGGCCGGCGTAGACCTCCATCCAGTGAATCTTGCGCTTCCCGGCGTAGGCCTTGTCGACCGCCGCATCCAGAACGCGCACCGTTGACCGCCAGATGTCCGGCCCGGTTCCGTCGCCTTCGATGAAAGGCACGATCGGATTGTCCGGGACCTGCAGTTTGCCGCTGTCGATGGTGATCTTTGCGCCGCCTTCAGGCGCCGTCGGTGCTGCGTCGGCCATAATTTGCTCCGCTTGTTCTGGTTTTGTCGGGCCGCTCGGGAAGCGGCGGGGCGCATATTATGAGCGATTTGTCCGCCAGTCCCAAGGGAATTGCGGAAAATGACTAGTAACGGAACTGAAACTCGACGAACAGCTCGCGCCCGCGGCCGGGAAAATAGCGAAAATCGCCGAACGCGTAGTCGGCGCGATCGGCAAAGCCGGTGTCGGCGAGATTATTGAGGCGGGCCGAGACCGTGACCCGACGGCTTGCGTCGAATGCCGCCCGCAGGTTCAGCAGGTCGTGTCCCGGGTAGTCGAAACGGTTTTCGGCGTCGACGAAATAACGGCCCATGTGCACCCATTGCAGGGCAGCCCAGGCCCGCCCGCCGGCGTCGTAGCGAAACTCCAGGCTGCCCATCCAGCGCGGCGCCGTGTCCACGTCGTGCCCGGCAACGAAGCTTTCACCGCGCGCAGCAATCGTGTCGAAATCGTAGCGGTGGCGGGCATAGGTCGCATTGACCGCGAGCGACCAAGCTGGTGCAAACCGCCAGTCGAGCGCGGCCTCGATACCATCGTGGCGCGTGCGTGCGCCGTTCACGTTGAATCCCTGTGCATCGCGGAAGACGCTGCCCCGTTTACGCATGGCGAACGCGGCCATGTCGACCGAGAGGTCGCCGGTGTCGTGCCGCACTCCCAGCTCCACGCTGTCGATCCGCTCGGAGTCGAGGTCTGCAACCTGCTGGCCGCTCTGCAGCCGGTACAGTTCCGTCATCTGCGGTGCACGGAAGCCGCGCGCGGCGACGGCATAGAGCGAGGTGGCCGGCCCCAGGCGGTAGTTCAATGACGTTTTCGGCGCCACATTGAAGAAGCTGTCGCTGCGGTCGGCGGGCCGCGTGAAGAGGCATCCGCCGAAGCCGCAGGGGGTCCCGTCGTCACGCGTGTTACCGTCGAGCAAGCGATTGTCGTACTCGTAACGTGTGAACTCCGCTCGCAGCCCGATGCCGAGCGTCAGTGCTCCGGACAGTTCGATGTCGCTTTGCACGTAGGGGGCGACGCTCGCGCTGACGACGTCGAAGTCGTAGTGCCGTCCTTCGGGGCGTGTCTCGACCAGGAAACCGGAGCCTTCGGCCGGCCCGAACTGGGTCTCCGTGATGGCCGCATTGCTCCACTCGACGTCCACGCCGGCGATGCTCGTGTGACGCTTGGCGGCCAGCGTGACTGCCGCCATGACGCCCGCGCTGACGTGACCGTTCTCCTCCAGCGGTTGGCCCGGCAGGAAATGCTGCAGGAACTCCATGTCGGAATGGCGCAGGAACGGTCGAACGTCGAGGGTGTGCCGCGACCATGCCCTGGTCCAGATGCCGTAAAGCCGCTGGCTCGACGCCTCGCGAAACGCCTCCGGGTTGGGATTGCTGCGATTCACCGCCGGATCCTCGTAGGCGTTTTCGCCGACAATGAACCCTGCGGTCTCCTGGTCCAGGCTCGTCGCGGTGAATGCCGTCGTCAGCCGGCCGCCAAGGAACTCGTGCGTCGTGTTGGCGTGCAGTTTGAACTGCCGGTAGCCGGAATCGTCGCGAAAACCGCCGTCGTCGCTGAATGTGAACCCGACGAAGTGCGGGGACCGCGGATCCGCAGGGAGTTCCGCCTGCAGCCGCAGGAAACGGTTCGCGCCGACCTCGACGAGGCCGTGCGCGGGTGCCCGGCTACCCTGTGCCGGCATCAGCACGTTGATGATGCCGTGCAGCGCGTTGGAACCGTACAGCGCGTTGCCGGGGCCGCGTATCACTTCGATCGAGCGCGCCTGCTCGGTGTCGATCTCGAAAATCTGGTTGACGTTACAGAATCCGGCAGGCCTGATCGGAATGCCGTCTTCGAGAAACAGGAAGCCAGCGCAGGAACCGGCGCCCGTCAGCACCGGTGAGCGAATGGCCGTCAGGTGCTCCTGACCGCTGCCGCGGCTGATCCAGACGCCTGCCACCCGGGTCATCAGCTGGTGAAGATGCTGGTGGCGGACGCCATCGACGAGTTCGTTGTCCAGGCGCTCGATGTTGCCGGAGTGCGCCAGGGCAGGCTGCTCACGGCGATGCCCGGTCACCACGATCTCGGCCACGGTCTCGTCCGCGGCAACCGCAGGCGAGGCGGCCGGCCCTGCGAACACTATAATGGCGGCCAATTGAATCAGAACGAACAACGAGAGTCTCTGTCGATGAAATTACCAATGCCTAAATGGGGCCTGTCAATCCTGTGCGCGATGCTGTCGATATCGACGGTGGTGACCGCGGAGGACTCGGCACGGGCAACGGATGTTACGTCATCCGACCGACTGCGAGTAGGACTGGTTCTCGGCGGAGGCGGTGCGCGCGGCGCGGCACACATCGGCGTGCTGCGCGAACTCGAGCGCATGCGCGTACCGATCGATGCCATTGCGGGCACGAGCATGGGCGCGATAATCGGGGGCTTGTATGCCGCCGGCATGAGTGTTGCCGAACTCGAGGAACTGGTTGCCGAAATGGACTGGGCCGGTGCGATGTCCGACGAACCGGATCGCAGCGACCTGCGGTTCCGCCGCAAGCAGGACGCCAGGGACTACCCGATTGGCCTGGATATCGGTCTCGAACGCGGGCGGCCGAAACTGCCGCTCGGCCTGGTGCAGGGTCAGAAGCTCGACCTGATACTGCGCAACCTCACCGTGCCGGTAAGCCACATCAAGGATTTCGACGAGTTGCCCATACCGTTTCGCGCGATCGCCTCGGATATCGAAACCGGGGACATGCACGTGATGGGAAGCGGCGATCTCGCGCGCGCGATCCGCGCGAGCATGTCGGTGCCGGCCGCGCTTGCGCCCGTCAGGATTGACGGGCACCTGCTGGTCGACGGCGGGCTCGTCGGCAACCTGCCCGTCGACGTCGTGCGAGAGATGGGCGTCGATGTCGTCATCGCCGTGGATGTCGAGTTTCCGTTGTACGCGCCGGATGAACTCGAATCGGCGATAACGATTTCCGAACAGATGCTGACGATCCTGATCCGCAGGGAGACCTTGCGGCAGATCGAGAAACTCGGCGATGACGACGTGCTGGTCAGGCCGCAACTCGGCACCTTCGGGTCGGCGAACTTCGGCGCGATCGTGAAGGCAATCGAACCGGGCGCGGCGGCTGCGCGGAAGCAGGAAGCGCGCCTGCGCGAGTTTGCGATGGACGAAGAAGAATATGCCATGTGGCAGGCAAAGCACCTGGCACCGCCGCGGCCTCCCGAGCGTCTCGCGTTCGTGCGGGTCAAACACAACAGCCGGTTGTCTTCCGAGATTCTCGAGTCGCGGCTGGGTGTCTCGGCAGGCGACCCCGTCGACGCCGACCTGCTTGCCGCCGAGGCCGCTCAGCTGCACGCGCTGGACGTTTTCCAAAAGGTCAGCTATCGCCTGGTCGAGGAAGACGGTCGCACGGGTGTGGTATTCGACGCCCGCGCCAAGTCCTGGGGACCGAGCTTCCTGAACTTCGGGTTCACGCTGGAGGACGACTTCGAAGGCGTGACCAACTTCGATGTGCGGGCACGTCTGACGCGGCCTGCCGTCAACCGTGCCGGCGGC
>JBFIHC010000134.1:0-4407 GCA_041601995.1 Woeseiaceae bacterium
GGGGCCGCGCGACCCGGGAACCTACTATCTCCTGAAGGACGGCAAGATGCAGGCCGCGGGTAGCCGCCAGCCCTTGCTCGAAAGCGAGAAATTGGCCGACATGCGCTACATCACCTACGAGTCGCGCGACGACCTGAAGATTCCGGCATTTCTGACGGTGCCGAGCGGCGAGCCGCCGTTTCCGCTGATCGTGTTACCGCACGGCGGCCCGTACGTGCAGGAGACGGTCGTCTACGACGAGTGGGCACAGATGCTCGCGAACAATGGCTATCTTGTCCTTCAGCCGCAATATCGCGGCTCACAGGGCTACGGTCAGAAGTTCTACGAGATAGCATTCCTGGATGGCGGCCAGGCGGGCTTCAAGATGCAGGACGACAAGGACGACGGTGCGCTGTACCTGGTCGAGGAAGGGCTTGCCGATCCGAATCGGATGGCGATGTTCGGCTGGTCCTACGGGGGCTATGCGGCACTGGTGGCCGCGTCGCGCACGCCGCAGATTTACCAGTGCGTGATTGCCGGCGCTGCGGTGTCGGACCCGATCATGCAGGTCAACTATTATCGCTTTCAGCTGCGCGGCTGGCCCGCTATAGAGCAGATTAATACCTGGGACGAGGCGATCTCGCCGCTCGAAGAAGCCGCGAAGGTCAACGTGCCCATGCTGCTGATCCACGGCGATGTTGATCAGCGTGTGCCGCCCGATCACGCGAAGAAATACCGCAAGCTGCTCGACAAGTACAACAAGAATTACAAGTACCTCGAGCTGAAAGGCGCGGATCACTTCTCCAATACCCTGTTCTACGATCATCAGCGCGACCTGTACACGGCCATCATCGATTTCCTCGAGAACGACTGCGGCCAGATGAGCCTGCGGGCGCAGGCCAAAGCAGAGAATTGAGACGATCGATTCCCGCGAGCGGCATCGCCTTGCTGGCGACGCCGTTTCTTTGGGGTGAGCCTGCCGCCGCTGACGACAGCTTCGATCCGCCCATAGACTGCCGCTCCTGCACGGCCTGGAACGAGCCGCAGGCGCCGTTCCGGATCTTCGGCAACACGTATTACGTGGGCACTGCCGGGCTGTCCGTCATCCTCATCGACTCGGGCGACGGCCTGGTCCTGCTGGACGGCGCACTGCCGCAGTCGGTGCCGCTCGTCGTCGCCAACATGGAGGCGCTCGGCTTCTCGCCCGGAGATGTGCGCCTGATCGCGTTGTCGCACGCGCATTATGATCACGCCGGCGGCATTGCGGCATTGCAGCGGCTGAGCGGCGCACGCCTCGTCACGAGCCGGCACGCCGCGCAGACGCTGGGGCGGGGCGACCTGCTCGCGGACGATCCGCAGTACGGCGGCGACACCACGGCGTTTCCGGCCGTAAGCGGCGCGGAGATCGTCGAAGACGGCGCAGGTCTCGAGATCGGCAACATCAGGCTCACTGCCGTGTACACGCCCGGGCATACGCCGGGCGGCGTGAGCTGGACGTGGCGGACCTGCGTGGCTGACGACTGCCGGCAGCTCGTCTACGCTGACAGCCTCGGCGCCGTTGCGGGCGATTCTTACCGGTTCAGTGACGGCGCGGCCGACGAATTGCGGGCCAGCGCGGCGGCTGTCGCGCGGCTTGATTGCGACATCCTGCTGTCGCCGCATCCGTTCCTGTTTCGCATGCACGAGAAACTCGAGCAGGGCGGCGACGCGTTCATCGATGGCGGTGAGTGCCGCGCCTACGCAGAAAAGGCGCTGAAAGGTATCGAGCGGCGCCTGGCGCGGGAGTCGGACAGCGAGCAGCGGCGCTAGTCGAATACCGTCGGCACGACCTTTGCGAATACGCACTGCGTGCCGTCGTCCAGCATGATCGAGTCGTAGAGTTCCCCGTCACTCCCCATGCCTGAGCTCATGAAGGTCAGCGCGCTCGCATCCCTGAGACCTCTGCACGGTACTTCGAAGCTGACGCGGAACCCGTGCGCTTCATCAGCGGCAAACAGCAGCAGGGTCGCATCGTCGACCGGCCGCCACGATTCGAAGCTGCTTTCCGCAACCTGTCTGGCGTAGCGCCCGGCCGTGTCTTCGAGCGTCGGCTGTCCCTTGCTTTCGCGGATCAACTGCGCGGCTTTCTCCGCGGGGATTTCCGATACGACCAGGGTCCAGTCGAGATTACCGGCAACGACGTCGACCCGATAGCGTCCCGGGTCCTTGAACAGCTTTTCACCGTTGGCGATGATTCTCTGCTGGATGATCGTGCCCAGGTACTTGCCCGAGTCCGCCTCGTAAAGGCGCAATTCGAAGGTCTTGGGCAGGGTGTTGTCGCTCTGCGTGTACCAGTAAAGCATCCAGGGGGTAGCGGCCTCGAACACAGGGGTGCGTTCGTTGCTGTCGCCTTCGAAGCG
This sequence comes from Woeseiaceae bacterium, assembly GCA_041601995.1. Classification (GTDB taxonomy): domain Bacteria; phylum Pseudomonadota; class Gammaproteobacteria; order Steroidobacterales; family Woeseiaceae; genus UBA1847. The sequence goes on from JBFIHC010000134.1 coordinate 2,379, forward strand.
AGCGAGCGTGCCTGCGCCAATCGAAAGGGAAGCGGCCAGGACAGCCAGGACAAGAGCAGCGGAAGTCTTCATGGGATACCGCCTTTTTACGTGCCGTGCGCAAACACCAACCTGAACTGATTGGCGGGGAGACGCAATCCGGAGTTCTACGAATTGGATTCATGGTCACGGGGGCGTATATAAACTGTGCCGGAATCCAATTCCGGTGAAGGTGTGCAAGGAGGTGAGCGTATGACCAAGGTCCGTAATATTTTGCCGAAGAAAGAGCACGAGACCGGCAGGGCACTGAGACCGTTCACCCACAGCATGGAGGAGTTTTTCGAGAGCGCTTTTCCACGCCGCTGGATGGAAGGATTCATGGAGCCCTATGCCTGGAGAAGGCCGTTCTTCACTGAATTCGACGAGAAATTCGACGTCTTTCCGAAAGTCGACATCCTCGACAGGGATGACAAGCTCGTCGTACGCGCCGACGTCCCCGGTATCAAGAAAGAAGACCTCGAGATCACAATCTCGGGCGATCGCCTGATTATCGAGGCGAAGCGGGACTACGAGGAAGAGGAGAAGAAAGAGGAGTTCGTCCGGCACGAGATGGCCTATGGCCGTCTGTACAGGTCGGTGCTCCTGCCGTTCGAGGTACTTGGCGACAAGGCCAAGGCCGAACTCAAGGACGGCGTCCTCGAGATCTACCTGCCGAAAGTCGAGGCAACCACGCCGTTCAAGGTTAAGGTCGCCTGACGCACGGGGAGTGTCAGGAAGCTGGGGGCGGCGCAAGCCGCCCCTTTTTCGTTCCGGGGTTGTGCGGCCAGCCTGCAGGAGCGCGCCTCGGCGCGCGATCGCGGTTCGAAACCGCTCCTTCGTTGCTGCGTTGGTTCGGCAGGAGCGCACCGCGGCGCGCGACACCCCGGTATCGGGGTAGTTCCGGATTGCGCTGCGGGCCTCCGCTGTGCTGCTATTCGAGCAACGGTGCCGAGCCCTGATTGGGGAAAGACCATGGCTGTGGATGCGATTCAGCAGTACCGTGTTCAGCCGGATGCACTGCGCAAGCTGTGCGCGCTGCCCACCGACTTCGCGAAGGGCAGTGCGGAAAAGACGGTCAAATCCCACATCGGCCAGCAACGCGCGATCGATGCGATTCGCTTCGGCATCGAGATGCAGCGGGATGGCTACAACATTTACGTCCTCGGGCCGATCGGCAGCAACCGCCACGACCTTGTCAATACTCTCGTAGCTGAGTACGCGAAGACCCGTGGCGTGCCGCCGGACTGGTGTTACGTCAATAACTTCTCCAACCCCGAGCGGCCGCAGTCTCTGCGCTTCCCGGCAGGCCAGGGGCGCAGGTTCCGCGAAGACATGCGCAACCTGATCGGCGAGATGCAGCTCGCGATCCCCGCGGCGTTCGAGGGCGACGATTACCGCAACCAGCTGCGCGCTATCGAGGAGGACACCAAGAAGCAGGTGGAAGAGCAGTGGGCGTCACTGAACGAGCGGGCGGCGGAAGAGGGCATCGGGGTGCTGCAGACGCCCACCGGCTACGTGCTGGCCCCGATCATCGACGGAAAGGTGATCGGCGACAAGGAATTCAACAAGTTACCCGAGGAAAAGCGCAGCGAAATCGAGGCGGCGATCGAACGCCTGAGCGAAGATCTGCAGGCGCGCGTCGAGATGATGCCGAAGCTGCGCAAGGCTCACCGGGAGCGCGTCAGGGCACTGAACGAAGAAGTCACCGAGCACGCGGTGAGTGTGCAGCTCGCCGACCTCAAGGAGAAATACAAACTGATGCCGCGCGTCGCGACGTATCTCGATGACGTGCAGGAGAACATCATCCAGAATGCCCGGGACTTCCAGGAGACGGAGGCGCCGTCGCTGCCGTTTCTCGGCCGCGATTCGGAACAGCTTTACAGCCAGTACGAGGTCAACCTGGTCGTCGATAACGCCAATGCCGAGAGCGCGCCGGTCGTCTACGAGGCAAACCCCAACTACCCGAACATCATCGGCCGCATCGAACACCGTGCGGAAATGGGCACGCTGA
>JBFIHC010000135.1:0-4329 GCA_041601995.1 Woeseiaceae bacterium
CGGTGTGCGGATTTCGTGACTCATGCGGGCGAGAAACTCGCCCTTGGCGGCGGCGAGAGCGATTGCCTCGTCTCGGGTCAATTCCAGCTCTGCCTGGGCTTTCGCCAGCCGCGCCGTTAGCGCCCTGAATTCCTTGCCGAGCGCGCCGACCTCGTCGGAGCTTTCTATGTCGAGCGGCGTATTAAGATCGCCCGTGCGCTGGATTTGCAGGATGCGCCGAGTCAGTTTTTTCAAGGGACCGACGATCTGCTGCTGCAGGAATACCAGCGCACTCAGCAGGAAGATGATTCCGGACACCAGCAGGAAGAGGGTCGCCGCGTAAATCGTCTTCGTGCCGGTATTGGCGATGTCCCGAGGCGTGCCGATCTCGAGAACGGCAATGGGCCTGCCGGACACGTCGCTCAGGATTTGCCGGGAAAGGATCGTGTCGTCGGTGTAAACGATATCAACGGTATCGTCATGAATATCGAAAGGCCTGTTGGCGTCAGGGAGCGCTCGTCGCCGGGTATCATCACCGTCCAGCGCGTGTAACTCGATGGACGCAGCTGCCCGGCGGGCGAGTTCCGCTATTCTGTTATCGGAGAGGAATTGCCCGGAAATCAGCGTGCCGGCAGCTGGCCCTTCTGCCTTGGTCGTCAGAATCGGGTAAGACACGACCTGCAGCAGGCCTGATTGTGCCCGGAGCAGGCCTAAACGATAGTCCTCGATCGACGCGTGCGTAACTAGCGGATGCTCCGGCGTCAGTGGATCGACGAGTTCCTTCTCGAGGTTTAGGCGTTCCCCGGTTTCCGGATCGGCGATCAGCCCGTACAGGAGTTCACCGTCGGTATCGAAAAGCATCATCATGTGCGTATCGACGCTATGCCAGTAAATGGGGTCCAGGTTTTCGTCGGGGTAGCTCGGGCGGTTGCCGAGGGCGTATTCGTAGGTTTGATCCCAGAGCGAATACTCCATGTTGAGTACCTCGAGAGCCCTAAGGTCGCTGGACAGCAGCTGGGATACGCGCGACCGGTCTTTGGCGGCCGCGTCTCGCTCGAGCAACTCGAATGCGGGGTAAATGGTCAGGCGCAGGGCAAGGTACGTGCCTGTGGAGAAGCAGGCACCGAGTACGAGCATGAGTAGCGTTATTTTCTTACCAAGGGACACAGAAACCCCCGCACGTCCGGGCCGCAACCGATCGTAGAAATCTGATTATTCTCAGTTTTTACCAGTATCACCGTGATGTGGTGCACGTTTCGGCAGCGTCACGTGAGGCTCTCGACAGATGTGCAGCCGTGACTAGCTGCGGTGCTATCTTGCATTTTGCTCCCCCGCGGCGCCCCGAGGGACTCGGCAATCAATGTAGACGAGCGTATCCGGTTCTCTAATCGAGCCATGTGGAGCGGACGTTGGCATCGCCCGCCTTGGAGATGTTAGCGTCGAAGTCGATTTCGCCGTACTGGAAGAGCCTGGGTGTCAGGCTGAAGTGGGCCGCCACGCTGCGTGATTGCCTGAATCGAGTCGCATCAGACTCGATTCATGGACGACTGGCTACGATAGAAACTGCTGCTCGATGAAGGTCTATGGGACCTCATTGAGTGGCCTTAACGGACGGCCAAATAAATGGCAGACATGTCGACCGGGCCTCCTTGTGACCTTGGAAAATGCGCGGACTCGCGCATGGGGCAGGAGCTAAACACTGCCTATGTTTGAGTTTTCACGGCCTTGGACAATGGTCAGTTGTTGATCAAACTGATACCCCCTGGGGACTTGATTTGCGCCTGCGGCGCTCATCCCCGCGGGGCGCCTTCGGCGTCCAAACTCGCTGCGCGAGTTTGCCGAACCAGCCGTCCGAGTCCTCCATAGTCAAGAGCCAGACAAGAAAAGACCCACGCAAGGCGGGCCTTTGCTTGTCTGGCACTCCCTAGGGGATTCGAACCCCTGTTACCGCCGTGAGAGGGCGGCGTCCTGAACCGCTAGACGAAGGGAGCGGCGTCGCCGATTTTTGTCTGCCCCGGCAGGGCAGGGGCTGCTATTATACGGCCGCATATTGAATCCTCAAGCGAAAATCATTTGAAGAACAACGGGCAACCTGCATCCCAGGGTCCCAAGATCATCCCTCGCTCGGCTCACGGCGTCTCCCGGGACGAATTCTCGAAGAGCGCGCTCAAGGTACTGTACCGACTGCATAAATCCGGCTATCAGGCCTTCCTGGTCGGCGGGTGTGTACGTGATGCGCTGGTGGGACTGCACCCCAAGGACTTTGACGTGGCCACGGACGCGACGCCGGACGAGGTGCGGGCGCTGTTCTCCAACTGTCGCCTGATCGGGCGGCGGTTCCGGCTCGCGCACGTGCGATTCGGGCGCGAGATCATCGAGGTAGCGACGTTTCGTGCTGCCGCCAACCATGCGGACGACGATCATGCGCATGATGACGAAGGCCGCATCATCCGCGACAACGTCTACGGCAGCATCGAAGAGGACGTCTGGCGCCGCGATTTCACCTGCAATGCGCTTTACTACAACATCGCCGACCACAGCATCTGGGACTTCGTCGGCGGCGTCGAGCACATTAAAGAGAAGCACATCGTCCTGATCGGCGACCCGGACAAGCGACTGCGGGAAGACCCGGTACGCATGCTCCGTGCCGTGCGATTTGCCGCAAAACTGGGTTTTACGGTCGACGATTCCGTCGACAAGGCGATGTCGAGCCAGGGGGACCTGCTCACCAACGTACCCGCGGCGCGACTGTTCGATGAGTTCCTGAAGCTGTTCCAGACGGGTCATGCCGAGCGGACATTCGACATGCTGCGTGACTACGGGCTGTTCGCACAACTCTTCCCGGCAACGGACCAGGAGATTGAGCAGGACGACGGCTTCGCGGACTTCGTTCGTGCGGCGCTCAGGAACACGGACAAACGCGTCGCCCAGGGGTTGTCGGTGACGCCGATGTTTCTGCTTGGCGTCTTCTTCTGGGCCCCGGCAAGGCGCCTGGCTGTAGAGCTGCGCGCCGAAGAAAAGATGTCGGAGTCGCAGGCTCTCAGTCTCGCGTCCTACGAGCTGGCCGGCCAGCAGCAGAGGCGCGTCTCCATCCCGCGGCGCTTCACGGTGCCGATGCGGGAAATGATTGCCCTGCAGCCGCGGTTCACGACAACGCGCGGCAAGCGGGGCATGAACCTGCTGGAGCACCGCCGCTTTCGCGCGGCTTATGATTTCATGATGCTTCTCGCCGAAGTCGGCCAGTTCGATCCTGAACTCGCGCGCTTCTGGACGGACGTTCAGAATCAGTCACCGGACGAACGGGCGGATACCTTCCAGATCAATCGCAAACCGCGGGCGCGGCGCAGAAGCAGACGCCGCAAGCGTCGCTCGAAGGCGGGACAATCGTCGTGAGCCGGACCGGCGTGGAGGTCCTCGTCGGGCTCGGCAGCAACCTGGACCACCCCGCGCGCCAGATCGAGACCGCATTCGGCATGCTCGAGGCCCTCGATGGCACCACCCTGATCGCCCGGTCGTCGCTGTACCGTTCCGCGCCGCTCGGCGGGATCGAGCAGCCGGACTTCGTCAATGCGGCCGCGCTGCTCACGACAGATCTGAAACCGCGCGCGTTCCTCGAGGCATTGCAGGGCATCGAGCTTGCCCGCGGCCGCGAGCGCGATGACGCGCACTGGGGGCCGCGCGTGCTGGACCTCGACCTCCTGGCTTACGACGGCATGTCGATCGACGAGCCGGGCCTTCGCGTCCCGCACCCGGGCATCGCTTCGCGAAATTTTGTATTGTTGCCGTTACGTGAGATCGCGCCCGATTTTCAGATACCGGGGCTCGGTCGCGTACGCGACCTGCCGGTGAGCGACCGCGAGCCGCGTATTTCGAGAATTGCCTGACAGGAACGCCATCGTGTCGACACACAGTCCCAGCCGAGGTGCCGGCAGCCCCCGCCTGATTGTGGTCGAGGGGCCCATCGGCGCGGGCAAGACGGCGTTGGCCAAGCGGCTTGCGAAGAGCCTGTCCGGGGAGCTGATCCTCGAGGAGGCGCTCGAGAACCCTTTCCTCGAACGCTTCTACCGGGAGGGAAAACGGGCGGCCCTGCCGACGCAGATGTTCTTCCTGTTTTCCCGCGCCCGGCAAATCGAACAGCTTCGGCAGACCGACATGTTCGCCACCGTGCGCGTTTGCGACTACCTGTTCGCGAAGGACCGCCTGTTTGCCGAGCTCAACCTCGACACGGACGAGTTCGCGCTGTACGAGCAGCTGGCCGACCAGCTCGCTGTTGAGCCACCGGTGCCGGATCTCGTGATCTACCTGCAGGCTTCGGTGGACGTGCTGTTCGACCGCATCGCCCGGCGCGGC
>JBFIHC010000136.1:0-4301 GCA_041601995.1 Woeseiaceae bacterium
CGCTGATCGGACGGGCGGCACGCTTCTATCTCGTCGCGGGGCTCGTGCGCCTCGGCGGTGAAAAATTCGAGGCGTCGCTGTCGAAACACGTGGAGCGCATCGGCTGGGCCGTGGTCGTCATCACAGTCATCGTCATCGCGTGGCTTATGATGCGGGGGTGATGACGGCCCGCTTTCTCATTATCTGCGTGTGTGCGGCAATGCTGCTCGCGTCCTGCAGCAGCCGGCCGAGCTGGCAGGATCGCCAGGACACGCATATCGTGCGCCGGGGCGAAACGCTGTTCTCGATCGCGTGGCGCTACGGCAAGGACCCGGACGACGTCGCGCGCTGGAACCGTCTCGGCGACGGCTCGCTGATCTACCCGGGGCAGGTCATCCGCCTGACACCGCCGCCGGGCAGCGCGTCGCGAAGCGCGTCGGCGAGCAGCCCGACGCGGCCAGCGCCAAGGCCGCTGCCGAAAATACCGGACCAGCCTGCACCAAAATGGAAGTGGCCCACGAGCGGGCGGATCAACGTCGAATTTGGCGCAAAGCCGGGCCCGGGCACCGGTGTGCTGATCAACGGCAAGGCCGGTCAGCCCATAGTAGCTGCGGCTTCCGGGCGTGTTATGTACGCGGGCAGTGGACTGATCGGCTACGGCCAGCTTATCATTCTCAAGCACAACGACACCTACCTGAGTGCCTACGGGTACACGGCGTCATTGCTGGTCAAAGAAGGACAAGAAGTAAAAACAGGCCAGCGAATTGCGACGATGGGTGAGGGGCCGGAACGCAAGCCGCGACTGCATTTCGAGATCAGGCGCAATGGCAAGCCGGTTAACCCGCGACAGTTTCTGCCGGCGAGATAAACCGGAACGACAGAAGACCGATCTCGATCAGCCGCGACGTAAACCTGTGGGGGGTTTTGGTTTGGGACAGCTGCTGGATCCGACCAGGCAGTACCTCGACGAGATTGGCGTCTCGCCGCTTCTGACTGCCGAAGAAGAAAAAGAATACGCGCGCCGCGCGCGAGACGGTGACGAATCCGCGCGCAAACGCATGATCGAGAGCAACCTGCGCCTCGTCGTCAAGATCGCGCGTCGCTATATCAACCGCGGCCTGCCGTTACTCGACCTGATCGAGGAGGGCAATCTCGGCCTGATCCATGCCGTCAAGAAATTCGATCCCGAGCGCGGCTTCCGTTTTTCGACGTACGCGACGTGGTGGATTCGCCAGACGATCGAACGCGGCATCATGAACCAGTCGCGCACGGTGCGGCTACCGATTCACGTCATCAAGGACATCAACAGTTGCCTGCGCGGTGCGCGCCGATTGCGTCAGGGGATGGATCGCGCGCCGAGCATGCAGGAGATCGCCGATCACCTCGACCGTGACGTGGCCGACGTCGAACGCCTGATGGCCTTGCACGAGCGCGTGACGTTGCGTGCCAACGGGCGCGACGACGAGGGAGCGGGTCCCGTGGACCGGCTGCGCGCACGGCGCTCGGCCGACCCGTCGCGCTGTGCCCAGGCGGACGTCGTCAACGAGATCGTGGACTACTGGGTCTGCGAGCTTAGCGACAAGCAACGGGCCGTCGTCGAACGGCGCTTCGGTTTGCACGGCTACCGGCGCGCCACGCTCGAGCAGATCGGGGACGAAATCGGAGTGACGCGCGAGCGCGTGCGCCAGATCCAGCTCGACGCGCTCAGGAACCTCAGGGAGATGCTCGAGAGCCACGGCATCTCGGGCGACTCCGTCCTCGACTAGAGATAAAGCACGGCTGCGACGCGGCGTCCTTCGTTCGCGAGCACATTGAACGTGCGCGCGGCCGCCGCGGTGTCCATGACCTCGAGGCCGACGCCTTTGCGTGCGAACGCGAACGTGAGTTCGCGCGGGGGGAAGACGTTCGCCGCGCCCGTTCCGAGCAACACGATCTCGGGTGCCTCACCGAGCACCCCGTCGAAATGCGCGATCGTGAGATCCGCAACGGGCGTTCCGGGCCAGGCGCCGATGACGGCCTCGTGCGTCAACGCGATGGATTCTTCGTGCAGGTCTTCGTTGATGAGGATGGATGTCGCGGAAACGCGACGAATCACGAGCCGGGCTGATAATTCTCTTGTGAATTTCAACAGCGCTTCCCTTAACATCGACGCCCACACGTGGATGCATCATATGACAAAAATGCGGCAATCGTCGTGCTGCCGCCGGTGCGCGGCGGCAGGCTCGACGACAAGTCGCTGCGCGCGTGGCTGGCGCAGTCAGAGCTCACCGCGGAGCCGGAACCGCGGGAGACGCTGCACCGCATCACGGACGAACTGGGGTTGCCGTATTCCGACGAGGGTCTTGCCGCGCTGCGCATGTGGGGCCAGACCGGCGATCGGCCGACCGCGTGGATCGCGGCCGCCGACCCGGTTTACCTCGAGCCCCGGCTCGATCACCTGTGGCTGCATGCGCTGCAGCTCACCGGGATTCCGGCAGGGGACCTGAGGCTGTTGTTCGATCATCTGCAGACGACGCTCGCGGGCGACCAGAAGTTCGGCTTCATCCGCCTCGGTTCGAACGGCTACCTGCGGGCGGGGCAGCCGATCTCGACGTCGTCGGTCCCGGCCTATGTCGTCGACCAGCGCGAGCCCGGCCAGTTCCTGCCCACGGGCGACTACACGCAAATGCACAGGAACATCCTCAGCGAGATCGAGATGGCGCTGCACGAGCACGAGGTCAACCAGCGCCGCGTCGAGGAAGGCCTGCAGCCGGTCAACTCGCTGTGGCTCTGGGGCGGCGGCACGGCGCCGGAGAAAACTACGCGGCCACAGCCGCCGTTGTTCGCCGACGACCCGTTGCTGACCGGCTACTGGGAAAGTGCAACGGCCGTCAGCGACTACTGGCCCGGGACGTTCGCGGCGTGCGCGGAGGCGTCGCTGCGCGGCTTCGTCGCGGTCACGCCGCTGAACGACCGGCGCCGCGAGACGCTGCATCGATATCTCGAGGAATTGCGCGAGCTGTTGCGTGCCAAACGGGTCAGCCGCCTGATCCTGCTGTTCCGGGACGGTGTGCGCGCCGAGGTCCGGTCGGCCCGTACATTGAAGTTCTGGGTGCGCGACGCGGAGCTGCTGGACTAGTCGTGCGCAGCGCGAGACCCGTCATTACCCGGCCGATGCCGCCGCCCGATGCGGTCGCGGCGCTCGGCGACATCGATCCGTTGCACGCGCGGCTGTACGCGATGCGCGGTCTCAGGCAGGCGCGCGAACTCGACTACGGTCTCGCCAACCTGGCGCCGGTCAGCGCGCTCGAGAACATCGACGAAGCGGCGGGACTCGTCATCGCGAACCGGGATCGCAGGATCATCGTCGTCGGCGACTTCGACGTCGACGGCGCAACCAGCACGGCGCTGCTGCTGCGCTGCCTGCGCACGTTCGGCTTCGCCGATGTGCAATACCTGGTCCCGAACCGCTTCGACTACGGTTACGGCCTGACGCCCGAGATTGTGCGGGTCGCGGCGGAACGCTCTCCCGACCTGCTGATCACGGTGGACAACGGCATCTCGAGTATCACTGGCGTTGCCGAGGCGAACGCGCTGGGCATCCCCGTGCTCGTCACGGACCATCACCTGCCCGGCGACGAATTGCCGCAGGCCGCCGTCATCGTCAACCCGAACCTGCCGGGCAGCCGCTTCCCGAGCAAGGCGCTCGCGGGGGTCGGCGTCGCGTTCTACCTGATGGCGCGCGTCGGGCGCATGTTGCAGGAGCAGGGCGTCGAAGGCGCGGCGCGTGTGCCCGCGAAATACCTCGATCTCGTCGCGCTCGGCACGGTCGCCGACGTCGTGCCGCTCGATCTCAACAACCGCATCCTCGTGCACCAGGGGTTGCAGCGCATCTGCGCCGGGCAATCGGTGGCGGGTATCGAGGCGATTCTGCGGCAGTCGGGCCGGCAGGCGGCCCGCTGCGTCAGTACCGACCTCGGTTTCGCAGTCGGGCCGCGCATCAACGCCGCGGGCCGGCTCGAGGACATCTCGGTCGGCATCGAGTGCCTGTTGACCGACGACGCGGGCGAAGCGGCCGATGCCGCGCTACTCCTCGACCGCATGAACAGCGAGCGACGCGACATCGAGGCGACGATGCGCGACCAGGCGTTCGCCTACGTCGACAAGCTGGGCTCCAAGCGCTGGCCCGAGTGCGTCTGCGTCTACGACGCGGAGTGGCACCAAGGCATCGTCGGCCTGATCGCAGCGCGCGTCCGGGAGCGCTGCCACCGTCCCGTGATCGCGTTCGCGCGGGAAAACGACGAGTTGCTCAAGGGGTCGGCGCGCTCGATTCCGGGCGTGCA
>JBFIHC010000137.1:0-4029 GCA_041601995.1 Woeseiaceae bacterium
ACGTGGTGTCACTGGCGACGGCGGCGGGTCGCGACCTCGCGATCGCCGACTTCGACCAGGACGGCGACCAGGATTTCCTCGTCGTGCTGGCTGCGGACCGCCGCGTCGAGCTGTTCTACAATGCCGGCGACGGCAGCATTGACAGGAGTGCTTCGCTCGATCTCGGCAGCGTCGCCAACGTCAGCGCGGGTGACATGAACGGCGACGGCGCGCCCGACCTGCTGCTCGCGATCGATGGCAACGACATGAATCCGCCGCGGAACAGGGTGCTGTTTCAGCAGGGCAACGGCGAATTCACGGTGGGCCAGTCATTCGGCGCCTCGCCCGTTACCGCGCTGGTGCCGGGCGACGTCAACGCCGACGGCTGGCCGGACATCGTCGCGGTCAACGAGTCGGGCGTGCACCAGCTGTATCTCTGGTCCGCGCAGGGAAGCTACGCGCTTGCACCCGAGCAGATCGTCAGTGCCGGAATGCAGCGTGCCGCGCTCACCGATTTCAACGCTGACGAGTCGATCGACCTGATCCTCGTCGGCAGCGCCGCCGGCGTGCTCGAGATTCATGCGAACAACGGCATCGGTCGGCTCGGACTCGGCGACCGCATCGAGCCGGACATCGTGCTGCTCGGCGAGGCCCGCGTGAACATACCGGCAGGCCAGCAGTACCTCGATCCCGGGGCAACGGCTGTCGACGATATCGACGGCGACATCACGGACAAGATCGGGGTTTCGGGCAGCGTCAATTCCAGCGTCGTCGGTGCGCACAGCATCACCTACAGCGTGTCCGATCGCGCCGGCAACCGTGCCAGCGTCACCCGCACGGTCGTCGTCGGCGTCAACGAGGGTACCGGCGGTGGTGGTGGCGGCCGCCTGGCGCCCGTGTTCGTCATGCTGCTGCTGGCGCTGACTTTCGCCGGTCGCGCGCTATGCTCGAGTCGCCAGTAAAGGCGCCCGACTATTGACAACACGGCCTGCGTAGTCGAATGTCCGGGCGACGCGCCGGCGCGCTCGCCACGCGCCAAGAACTAAGGTATCGACCATTGCAGGACACTGATCACCGGGTGCCACGCATACTTTTGTGTTTGCTGCCCGTCATGCTGGGCGCTGGCCCGCAACCCTTGCTCGCACAACCCGCCGGCGAGGCCGATGCACGGATCGAAGAGATCATCGTGACGTCGCGCTACCGCGCCGAGAAACTTTCGGCGATACCGGACTCGATCACGGCGTTTACGCAGGCGGATATCGAGCGGCACCGCATCGAGCGCATCAACGGCGTTGCCGCGCTGACGCCCAACCTGCGCTTTTCCGATGACCAGGAAGTCGGCATCAGCACGCTGGTGATTCGCGGTGTTCGGCAGAATCGCGGCACTGGCCAGCCGCCGGTGTCGTTTCGCATCGATGGGGTGAGCGCGACGAACAACCTGCTTACCACCCAGGAATTGTTCGACGTCGAAACCGTCGATGTCCTGCGCGGCCCGCAAGGCGCGCTGTACGGACGCAATGCGATCGGTGGTGCGGTTCTCATCTCGACGCGGCAGCCAACGAGCGAGCCTGCGTACGGGTTCCGCGTATCGGCGGCGGAAGGCAACGATTACGTCGTCGCGGCAAACGCATCCGGCCCGCTGGGGAGCGACAAGCTGCTGTATCGCGCCGCTGTGCGCATGCAGGACCGTGACGGCCAGCTGGAAAATGCCTATCTCGACAACCGGAAGGTGGATTTCAAGGAGTCGCAGTCGTTCCGCGGCCGTCTGCTATACAGACCCACCGGCGCGCTCTCGATCGATCTCCGTGCCCAGTACTCGGATCAGGATGGCGGCTCGGGCTACTTCATGCCCGGCAGCGAAGGGGTGCTGCCCCTGCCGCCGCCCGCCGAGCCCATCGTCTTCGGCAACCCCACCTACGAGATCCAGTCGAACCGAATCGGCGAGTCGTTCGTGAAATTCTCGGAAGCTTCGGCGAAGATCGACTACGAATTCGGCTGGGGCACACTCACGTCGGTTACGTCTTTCACCGACGTCGACTCGGGCAACGACCAGGACCTCGACCAGACGCTCGTCGATGCAATCAACATCATCGTGGTCGACAAGTCGGAAACGTTTGCGCAGGAGTTGCGCCTGACCTCCCGGGCCGGCCAGTCGCTTCGCTGGGTGGCCGGCGTGTACATCTTCGACCAGGACCGCTTCCGCTCGCTCGCCACGACGTTTCTCGGGTTTCCGGTGCCGCCGGCGGCGCAGGACCTGAAGCTACGGAACTACGCGGCGTTCGGCAACATGAGCTACGACCTGACCGGCGATCTGGAACTGACGCTGGCATTCCGTTATGACGAGGAAACACCGGAAGACCTGACACAGGGTCGCAGCGAGACCTTCACGGAGCTGCAGCCCAAGGCCAGCCTTGCCTACAATTTCCGTGAGGGTCTGCTCGGCTACGTCACGGTGGGCAAGGGTTTTCGCGCCGGGGGTTTCAACAACCTGTCCGCAGGCAGTAATTTCGCGCCGGGCTTCGACCAGGAGTCGCTGGTCAGCTACGAGGCGGGTCTCAAGTGGTCGGCGTCCGACGGCAGGCTGCGCAGCGCCATGTCGCTGTTCTTCATGGACTACACCGACCAGCAGTTTTTCCTGTTCGACCAGACCGGCACGCAGGCCAACATCAACGTTCCGAAGAGCGAACTCTGGGGCGGCGAAATCGAGATGTCCGCGCTGCCGACGGATTCCCTGCGGGTCGATTTCGCGTTCGGCTACACGGACAGCGAAATCAGGGAATACGAGGACGTGCAGGGCGTGCTGGTGCCGCCGCAAGCGATCCTCGGCAGCAAAGTGCCGGGGGCGCCGGTCTGGACGCTCAATCTCGGCCTGCAGCACACCGCGGCCCTCTCGGACTCGCTCGACCTCGTCAGCCGGCTCGACTACGAACATCGCGACAAGACCTACTGGACGCTCGACAACCTGGATACGCAGGAGGCCTACGACCTCGTCAACCTCAGTTTCTCCCTGGAAAGGGAAAAATGGGCCGCACGACTGTTCGTGAACAACCTGCTGGACGAGGCATACATCGAGTGGTTCTTCGCGGCGCGATTCATCGGCCTGCCGGCGGACATCGCGTGGCCCAGCGCGCCCCGGCAGCTCGGGCTGGAGTTCACATACCGCTACTAGCCCGGCTCGCCCCGGGCGGAAAATTTCAACTGCGGCAATTACCTACGATCTGGCCGCCAAGCGCGCTTGAGCGGGCCTTATGATGCGCCTAGTATGGGAACCGGGCTGATAGGAGAGGGTCATGCGACGACAACTAATAGAAGCGCTTACTTACCCCGGCATCCTGGTAAGGCAACTCATCGAAGGTGGAAGCTATCCGTACAAGAGTTTCTACGAGGCCACCGGTGAGCGCTGCCATACCTGTAACGGTTCCGGCGACTGCGGCTGGGACAAATGCCTGGAAGACTTCGTGCATCGTGACGAGAAATCGACGGAAGAACTGGCCGATTCGTTGCGCGAAGGCATCAAGGTCGTTGAAGCATTGCACCGCGAACTGCGGCACGACGAAACGACCTGCACCTGCGAAACCTGCAGCTGGATCAGGAACGCGGAACACCTGACGGAAGAATTCGAACACCACCTTCCGCACGTGGAACCGGACCTGCATCACTTCGAGCACGGAGAAACGACGCCCGAGTAGGCGGCGACGATCGGTTACCGGCCGATCTCGAAGCCTACCCTGCCCATTGGGCCCTGCGGCAGCTTCCGGCCCTCGATGCTGTCGAGGGCGGACGCGACGTCTGTTGTATGGACTCGACGAGCGTCGCCCCGACCGGGTTGCTACAAACCCGGACATAGCCTTGTGCAAATGGGCGCTGCGTCGGAGCCTCACGGACACCCGGCAGTTTCTTCTCGCACTGAACGGTGCGAATCCTGAACGTGGTGAATGTCTGCTTTCCGCTCCCGATCAGCCGATGCCGCAGTCCGTATCCTTACGACTGCTATTGACCCAAAGCGCCCCACAATAAATTGCCTTAGACTAACTCCAGTTTAGGTACTTC
>JBFIHC010000138.1:0-3547 GCA_041601995.1 Woeseiaceae bacterium
ACGCGAATGGTTGCTTCATCGACGAACTTCATGGCGGGATTTCAGTGTCCTGTCCGGTTAGCTCGCATAATTTCAGCGCGCTGTACGAGGCGTGTGGCGAGGCGCGTTCCGCCGGCAATGGCCCGGTCCTTGCCAAGGGACGCAACGTGGCCACACGCCTGCTACAACGCGCCCGTCGGGAACCGATGAAATGGGCCATGACCGCGTTGCATCCCTTGCCAAGGTCTCGACATTGGCGGCGGAATGCGCCTTGTCCTGGCCCATTTCATCGGTTCTGAAAGCATGCGAACTAACCGGACAGGACACTAGTCGCCCCGTTCCCGCGGATCGATCTCGTGGATGTCCGGCGCGGGTTCCCAGCGGCGGAATACAAAATCCCGACTCGAGCCGTGACGTGCCAGCAGCAGCAACGCGTCACCGCATTCGGGGCCGTCCATTTGCACGTCGATCATGTACACGGGGGTCTTACTGTTCCCCAGCCGGCGAAACGAACGGACCACCATGTGGCAGTCGTACGCGGCCGCGACACCGTCGACCAGGTCCATGGCCGACTGGCGCGCGAGCGCCTCGTCGAGGTCCAGCGCCGCGGGCGGGCGTTCGCCGGCCAAGGCAGCGGCGCTGGCCGCGAGTGCGCACAAGAAAGTGATCGAAATCCGCTTCATGATGAAACCCGGCGCCCTGTATAGTGTCTGACCACTGGCTGGCCGCAATTCGCCATGGCCCGCGCCGCGCTGTAATTGTGTAGGAAATCTATCAAATTGTTGTTAATTGCGCCGAAATTGGCGCAAATCGCTGCGATTGCGCTGAATAACAGGAGCCCCGGGTGGAGCTGACACGAAAATTCCTGACCTTCTGGCTGATCTCGCTGGCGCTGTGCGCCGCTGCGCACGCGGCGGACGACGAGGTCGCAACCCAGGTGAACATTCCTTACGAGATGTTGCGGCTGGAGAACGGCCTGACGGTGATCGTGCATACCGACCATTCGACGCCGACCGTGTTCGTTGGCATGTGGTACGGCGTCGGCTCGAAAGACGAGCCGGACGGCAAGACCGGATTCGCGCACCTGTTCGAGCACCTGATGTTCCAGGGCACCGAGAACCGCGAGGGCGAGTATTTCTCGCCGTTCATGGATGCCGGTGCCACCGGCATGAACGGCACGACCTCGGAAGACCGCACGAACTACTATGCGACCGTGCCGACGGGTGCACTCGACATGGCGCTGTGGATGGAGAGCGACCGCATGAGCTACCTGCTCGGCGCCGTCACGCAGGAGGCGCTCGACGAGCAGCGCGGCGTGGTGAAGAACGAGAAGCGCCAGCGCGAGAACCGGCCGTACGCGCAGATGGCCGACCGCATCCGGGCAGGCCTTTACCCCGTCGATCACCCGTACCGCCATTCGATCATCGGTTCCATGGAGGACCTCGACAACGCGTCGCTTGACGACGTGCACGGGTGGTTCAACACCTATTACGGGGCATCGAACGTGGTGCTGGTGCTCGCCGGTGATGTCACCGTCGAAACCGCAAAAGAGAAGGTCTCGCACTACTTCGGCGAGGTGCCGGCCGGCGTGCCGCTGGTGTATCCGAAGAAGTGGGTTCCGAACCTCACCGAGAATCGCAAGGAGTCGATGTACGACCGCGTTGGCCAGACGCGCATCACCCGGGTCTGGGCGCTGCCCGGGCTGAACGACCGCGACACGACGCTGATGTACCTCGTCAACGAGTCGCTCGTCGGCAACAAGAACTCGCCTTTGCAGAAGACACTCGTCGACGACCTTCAGCTGGCGACGAGCGTGCGCGGCAGTGCCTACGGCCGCGTGCTCAGCGGCGAGTACACACTCACGATCGACCTGAAGCCCGGCGTGACCTACGAGGTCGTGATGCCGATCGTCGACCGCATCATCGCGGACTATCTCGACAGCGGCCCCGACAAGCAGATCGTGGAAAACGCCAAGCTCGGCGTGAACATGTACATGATCAGCGCGCTGGAGCGGACGTCAGCGATCGGCCGCGTGCTGGCCGAAGGCTACCTGTACTCCGACGATCCGCTGTACATCAACACGGAGCTGGAGAGGTTGAATGCGGCTACGCCGGCCGAACTCAGGGACACGGCGAATCGCTGGCTGACCCGCGGCTACTACGAGCTTACCGTGCTGCCGTTCCCCGAATACCAGGCGGCCGAGCCCAGGGCCGACCGTTCGCAAATCCCCGAAGTGTCCGCCGACTCGACGATTTCCTTCCCCGACATCGAGACCGCAACGCTCGACAACGGGATGCGTGTCGTGGTCGCGTCGCGGGACGCCCTGCCGATCGTGGACGTTTCGATCCGAATCGGCGCCGGGAGCACGGCAAGTCCGCCCGAGGCGCCGGGGCTGGCCAGTTTCGCGATGTCCCTGATGGACAAGGGCACCCGGAAATACGACGCGCACGAGCTCGCCGCGGCGAAGGACGCGATCGCGATGGACGGCCAGCCGCAGGCGGGCACCGAAGAGAGTTCTTTCGGCTATCGCATCCTGCACAGCAAGTTCGGGGAGTCGATGGCGATTGCGGCCGAGGTTCTGCGCCATCCGACGTACCCGGACGACGAGCTGAACAAGCTCAAGCAGAAAATAGGCGCATGGCTCGCGACACTCGAGAAATCGCCGTCGAGCGCCGCGGGCAGCCTGTTCGAGCGCGCTGTTTACGGTAGCGGCAGCCCGATGGGATCGGTCTGGACACCGGAGCTCGTTGCACAGGTGGACCGCGACATGCTGATCGAATTTCATCGCCGCGAGATCACGCCGGACAACATGACGGTGTTCATGATCGGCGACATCGGCATCGAAGAGGCGACCCGCGTCGTCGAACGTTCTTTCGGCAAATGGCGTCACGATGCGGAGTCGGCACGCAAGCCCATCGGCAATGCGCAGCCTGCGAAGCCGCGCGTTATCCTGGTGAATCATCCCGAGGCGCCGCAAAGCACGATCTACGCCGGCCACGCGTTGCCGCCCTACGATCCCGAGACGTCCACGGAGCTCTACATTATGAACGGCGTGTTCGGCGGCGGTTTCGAGGCGCGCATCAACATGAACCTGCGCGAGGACAAGCACTGGTCCTACGGCATGCGTTCCGGCATCCAGCAGAACACCAGTGGCGACCAGTACCTCGCCGTGAGCGGCAGCGTGCAGACCGACAAGACGATGGAAAGCATGCAGGAGATCATGAAGGAGTTCGAAGAATTCGTGACGACGCGGCCGGCGACCGACACCGAGGTTTCGCGCGTGAAGATCAACCGCACTCGCTCGCTGCCGGGCACGTTCTCGACGAATCGCGGTTTCCTCGCGAGCATCATGACATCGGACAGCTACGGCCTGCCGTTCGACTACGCCGAGACGGTCGCCGAGCGCATCGAGGCCGTCACGACCGATGCCGTCAACCAGCGCGCTCGCGAGATGATCGATCCGGGCAAGCTGACCTGGATCGTGGTCGGCGATCTCGCACAGATCGAGGACAAGGTCCGATCGCTCGGCTACGGCGAGGTCGAAGTCTGGGACGCGTTCGGCAAGCGG
>JBFIHC010000139.1:0-3410 GCA_041601995.1 Woeseiaceae bacterium
AGCGGCTCGAGGCGCTGCGGGGGCCCGCAATGGTCGACTGAAGGAAAATGGTGCCGATAGGGTGACTCGAACACCCGACCCACGCATTACGAATGCGTTGCTCTACCAACTGAGCTATATCGGCACGCGGGAAGCGGCGCGCAGTATAGCTGCGCGCGCGGCGGCTTTAAAGGGGTCAGGCCGGATTTTCGGGCGGTTCCCGGGTCACGCGAATCGTGACCTCGACCGTCTCGAGGCGGTTGCCCTCCGGAAACTCGGGAAACTCGGAAAAGCCGATACTATCGGCCGGGATATCGATCAGCTCACCCGTGTCTACAACGTAGAAATGATGGTGCGGCTCGGTCGTCGAATCGTAGAACAGGCGCTCAGGATCGACGACGCACTCGCGCACGAGACCGCGCTCGGTGAACAGGTTGAGCGTGTTGTAGACCGTGGCCTTCGACACGGCGCTACCGATGCCCCGCAGCCGCCCGATGATCTGCTCGGCCGACAGGTGCTGCGGTTTTTCGAGCAAAATCTCTGCAATTTCAATCCGTTGTGCCGTCGGCAGAATGCCGCAACGTTCGAATTCGACCAAGATCTCGACGCGCTCCATGGGAAATCCTTTGTAACCGGTCTACACATCGATCTTAGCGCAACAGGACAAAAGTCGGGGAATTATTAGCCCATTCGGGCTATTTCCGGGCGCTCCGCCCGGATTCGCGGCCTGCGCGGACCCGTCGCCGCACGCCACACTGTGGGCACGACAAGGAGGTCGCCCATGCCCGCCGCCCCACGCGGATTCACGCTCTACGAGCTGCTCGTCACGCTGGCGCTCGCCGCGCTGCTGGTCTCGCTCGGCCTGCCGGCCTTTTCCTCCATGCTCGCAAGAAGCCGTCAAGCCGTTGAAATTAACGCACTTTTCCATGCCATTCACCTCGCCCGCAAGGAAAGCATCGTGCACCGGCAGGTCGTTTCGCTGTGCCCGAGCACCGACGGGCAGAACTGCCTCGGCAGCAACGACTGGTCGGCCGGCTGGATCGTGTTCCGTAACGCGGACGCGGACTCGCCGCCCGAGGTCGACGCCGGTGACACGATTATCCTCGCACACGCCGTCGCCGACGCGATCCGCGTGACGGCCAACCGGCGCGGCTTCACGCTGCGGGCGACCGTGAAACGCGCGACGAACGGCACGTTCGTCGTCTGCGACCGCCCCGGGCGAATTCGCCCGAAAGGGCTCGTCGTCAGCTACACGGGCCGGCCGCGCGTCGCATTCGAGCGCCCGGACGGGAAGCCCTACGCCTGTGCGGATTAAGTCAAGCCGGGCCGCCCGAAATCGACCGCTTGTCGGCGCCTGTGTGCCGTTTGTCGGGTACTCGAAACCGGCCGTTTTCGAGGCTTTATAGTGCGCGCATGGACAAGAGAACCCAACACGGCTTCACGCTGTACGAGCTGCTGATCACGGTGCTGATCGTCGGGATCATCCTCGCAATCGGCGTCCCCAATATGCAGGCGTTCACGCGGAACAGCCGAATCACGGGCACGGCCAACGACATCCACGCGGCATTCCACCTGGCCCGCAGCGAGTCGTCGCGCGCCAAGACCAACATCACGGTCTGCGCGAGCAACAACTCGATGACGGCGGCGGCCAATTGCGGCGGTACGTGGGACCAGGGATTCATCGTCTTCGTCGACGAGAACGGCGACATCGATCGCAGCGGCGCCGCCGAGACGGTGCTACGCGCCCACCCGGCGATCGCCGAAGGCGTGTCGCTCGCGGTCGCCAACGACGCGACTTACTTCAGCTATTCGGCGGCAGGCCTCGGCCGGCCCAACGTCGGCGGCAATACGGCCGTGTCGCAAGTCGTGATTTGCGACGAGCGCGGCAATCAGACCGCAGCCGGCGGCCGCTCGGCGGCGCGGCTGTTCGTCGCAACGCCGCTGGGACGCGCGACGATCTTCCGCGACGTCCCGCTCGTGGACGGCGCGCTAGCGGGTATGGGCAAAACGTGTCCGTAAAGGAATGAAAATGACCACGAACAAGACATCCAAAGGCTTTTCGCTCGTCGAGGTGCTGATCGCGCTGATCATCATGTCGGTCGGCATGCTCGGCATCGCCGGGCTCTATGTGCAGAGCATGCAGGCGGGGCGTACTTCGATGCTTCGTCACCACGCGGTGACGCTGGCCGGTGACATCGCCGACCGTATTCGTGCAAACCCGACCGCCGGGGCGGCTTATGCCGCTGCCGCCGGCGTGGACAACAACTGTGTTGCGCAAGGCGCCAACTGCAATGTCGCGCAGATGGCCGCACATGACATCTTCCTGTGGCAGGCGCAGGCGCTCGAGTTCCTGCCGCCGATGGGCGACGGCAGCCAACAGGTTCAGGTGGTCTTCGCTGCGGGCGCCCCGCCGACCTACCAGATCACGATTCGCTGGGATGAGCCGACGCCGGACAACGTCTCGCCCCAGTACTCGATCACGATTCCGGTCAACCAGTTCTAGGAGCGAGCGGAGATGATGCAGAACAAAGCACAACGCATGCGGCACCAGGCCGGCCTGTCACTGGTCGAGCTGATGGTCGCGCTGGCCATCGGTTCGTTCCTCGTGATCGGCGCCGTGCAAATCTACAACCAGAGCCGCCAGGCGTTCGTCGTCAACGAGTCCATCGCGCGCGTACAGGAGACGGCGCAGTTCGCCATGGACACGATCGAGGCCGACCTGCGCATGGCCAGCAACTGGGGCCGCAACAGCCGTGGCCTTGCGGTAGAAGGCCGTTCGCTCGTCGGCGATGCAAACCCGAGCGGCCTGACCGAGCCGACCGGCGTAGGCGGATCCTGCGGCGCGAACTGGGCCTTCGACCTGGCGCTGCCGATCGACGGCAGCGACAATGGCTATACGCTGGCCTGCGCCGCCAGCGGCGGGTCACAAGCCGCTTCGGACGTCATTACGCTGCGCCGCGTCACGGTGCAGCCGGTGCCGCTCGAGGCCGGTCGCCTGCAGATCCAGTCGACGCGCATCCAGGGCGAACTGTTCGAGAGCGGCGCCGTGCCTCCGCAGTTTCTGCCGATCACTAATCACCCGGTTACCGGGCAGCCGTCGTCTGCGACGCACAACCTGATGGTCAACAGCTATTACGTGTCGCCCACCTCGAACCTGATACCGGGCGTGCCGACATTGCGGCGAAAAACCCTGACGGTCGCCGGCGGCGCACCCACGATTGTCGACCAGGAGGTCGCCCCCGGCGTCGAGAACATCCAGCTGCAACTCGGCGTTGACATCGACGAAGACAATACCGTCGATCGCTACGTCAACCCGGGCAGCGACATCTACAACCCGGCCGCCGTGGGCTACATCCCGGGTGCGCGCGTTATTTCGGCGCGTGTCTGGCTCGTCGTGCGCAGCGTAACGACGGAATTCGGGCTGCAGGATG
>JBFIHC010000140.1:0-3248 GCA_041601995.1 Woeseiaceae bacterium
CTGTCCTGGAGCGACGCCTGTCTTTCGTACTTCGAGAACGACTCGATCGTAACGACGGCCAGCGCGGCACAGGTTCGCGAGGCGCCGCACCAGCGCTCGGTCGGACACTGGAAACGATTCGAGCGGCATCTGCAGCCCGTGGCCGCGATTCTCGGCTGCTGAGTACGCTCGCGGTGCTGCGCGTGCAACCCAAAGCCGCCATAATCGGGCCATCATGAGTTTCTTCTCCGAACTGAAACGCCGCAATGTGCTGCGCGTCGCCGCGGCCTACGCCCTCGTGTCCTGGATCATGATCGAGGCCGGCTCGGTGCTGCTGCCGACCTTCGGCGCACCCGAATGGTTCTTCCGGGTCTACGTCATCATCGTGATCGCCGGTTTCGTCGTCGCGATGATCTTCGCCTGGATCTTCGAAATCACACCGGACGGCGTCCGGCTCGAAAGCGACATCGACCGCTCGTCTTACGACGCCCCGAAGCGCGGCTCGCTGAATACGGCGCTCATCGTGCTGCTCGTCGTCGCGCTCGGCGTGTCGCTGACGTTCAACCTGACCGGGCTGCGCAACGGCGAGGGCGCGCCGCCCGTCGAGTCGCGCAACGAAACGCTGGCCGTGCTGCCGTTCGGCAGCCTCAGCATCGACCCGCAGGATCGATTTTTCGCGGACGGCATTCATGCCGACCTGCTGACACGGCTCTCGGAAACCGGGTCGTTCCGCGTGACCTCGGGCACCTCGGTCGCCGCCTACGCGGGGAGCAACAAGAACGCACGCCAGATCGGCGAAGAACTCGGTGTGAACTACATCGTCGAGGGAGCCGTGCAACGCTCGGGCGACCAGGCCCGTATCATGGTGCAGCTGATCGACACGCGCAGCGACACGCCCGTCTGGACCGACAACTTCGATCGCGAGCTGACCGTCGCCAACGTGTTCAGCATCCAGAGCGAAGTCTCGCTGCAGGTCGCGGCGGCGCTCAACGCGCGGCTCGGGCCGGGCACCGAGTCTCGCGTCGCCAGGGTCCCGACGATGGTCGTCGATGCCTACGCGCAATACGTCCAGGCCCGCCGCAACCTCCACCTGCGGCGTTTCGATTCGCTGCAGCAGGCGCGCACGCAGTTCGAGCAGGCCATCGCGCTGGACCCGCAGTATGCACAGGCGTGGGCAGGTCTGGCCGAGACGATCATGGTACTGATGATCAACCACAACGCGCTGCCTCGCTCGGACGCCATCGACCTCGCATCGGGTGCAGTCGGCAAAGCGCTCACGTACGACCCCGACCTCGCTGAGGCGCATGCCGTCAGCGGCCTGATCGAATTGCGGCGCTGGCTCACCACCCGCACCGGGGGCGGCGACCGGCTGGCGGAGGCCGCGTTCGAGCGCGCGATCCTGCTGAACCCGAGCCTTGCGAACGCCTATGTCTGGTATTCGTCGCTGCGCGAAACACGGCAGGATTTCGATGGCGCCGTCGAGCTCCTGACGCGGGCGCTCGAGATCGACCCGCTCGGCCGCATCCCGTACGTCAACCTGCCCGGCATGCTCGAGGCGCAGGGTAATGCCGAGGGCGCCGTGACGATCTGGCTCAAGGCGATGGCGATATTCCCGGACTGGCCGATGCCAATCCAGTACCTCGCCGAGCATCTCGAGCGCCTGGGCCGCCTCGACGAGGCGATCGCGTGGCAACTGCGTGCGCAGGCGATGACCGTGGATCCGCTCTCGGGGCGCTTCCTCGTCGGTATCTACCACACGTTCGGCCAGGACGAGCGCATTCTGGAGTGGATCGACCGGTTTCCCGACGACCATCCGATGCGCGCGTTGGCGCGTGGCTTTCAGCAATTCATGCAGGGAGACTACGCGGTCGCGCTCGATTCGCTCGCTGAGCTCGAGAGCAATGACGATATGCCCAAGGACATCATCTACCGGCTGATGACCGTCGCCGCCATTCATCTCGGCGACTACGACCGGGCGCGCGAGCACATCGTCCGCGGTTTCCCGACATTGACGGCCGATGTCAGCAGCGGCGTCGACCGCCTCAATCTCGCCCCGGCGCTGCTGTATGCCTACATCGAACAGAAACGTGACCGACCGCAGGTCGCGCAGCGCATCCTCGACGACGCCGAAGTCGTCGTTCGTGACATGCCCCGGCTCGGCCGTTCCGGCCACGGCATTCGCGATGTGCAGATACTCGCGCTCGAGGGCCGACCGGAAGCGGCGCTCGATCGACTGCAGGACGCCGTCGACGCGGGCTTTGTCAGCCTGATGGCCTTCGACCCCTGGGACCTCGACAAGGACCCCCTGACCGAATCGCTGCGCCGCTATCCCCGCTACGCGGCGTTACTGCAGCGCATGGCCGAACGCATTGACGTGATGCGGACGACGGTCGAGAAATCGCAGGAAAAAGGCGACTGGGACGCGCTGCTCACGCGCGTCGAATCGACTTAGCTCACTCCACGCCGCGAGCGGCGACGACGCCCCATTTCCAGCCGGTCTCGTCTCCGCGATAATGCACGGTGTATTGCACCGTGGCCGAGGACTGCGGTGCGATCTGCGTCGCCCCGGTGTATTCCTTGCGGCTCGCCACCGGGTCGTTGTCGTCCCAGACCGCGATGGTCACCTCGGTCACGGTCAGGTCCGGATTGTCGTTGTTGACGATGACGCGATACCTCGCGCCGAAGACCCTGGCCCTGGCGCGCAGCCGGGCGAGTTCGTCGGCCGTCAGGCTGCGCGCGTCCGTCGTGTCGAGCGCCACGTCCGCGGCCGGGGCCTCGGCGGCCGCGGGCTGTGGTGCCGGGGCGGGCGGCGGTGGCGAAGCTGGCGCGGCTTGCGCCGCAGCATCGGCAGGGGGTTCCGGGAACAGGTTGCGGCAACTCTCGATGATCGCGCGCGCCGCGACGTCGCTCGAAACGCCCCGCATCGTGTCGACGATGCACTCGTCGTAACTGGAAGGACCGGACGGTTCGCCATGCACAATCGCGGGGCACAACAGCACGAGAAGAACGGGGAGTACAGGCATCTTGCGTAGCATCGTCGGCTCCGCGGCAAGTTCGACACCGTTACTTTATCCCGTTGCTGTGCACAATTTGCAAGCGCGGGCTTGTCCCGCTTTCACGTCGGGGTTCACGCCGCGCGAGCGTCGACCAGCAAATCGATGCGGAACCGGGTGCCTTCTTGTTCCCGGCTGACGACAGTAATCTCGCTCGAATGCAGCTCGAGAATGCGCTTGGCGATGGCGAGCCCGAGCCCCATCGAGCCCCTGCCC
>JBFIHC010000141.1:0-2826 GCA_041601995.1 Woeseiaceae bacterium
CCTGGCGGTGTTCGCCGCCACTAACGTTCGCGCCGATGGCGATCCCTACGAGGGCTGCGAGCAGACCTTCGCGGACGAGAGCTACGGGTCGTCGTCGTTTCGCGATTCCTGCGGCAGCGAACTGCGCCGCCGCCGCGCCATGCTCGCGGCCTGGGGCACCGACGCGAGTCGCATGTCCAAGATCGACGCCTGGGACCGCTACGCCGCCGAATACACGGTGCGCGAGGATGCGCGTCGGGAACAGGAACAGCGCGATCGCCTCGAGAGCGAGCGACTCGCAACCGAGCGCGCCAAGGCACAGGCCGAACAGGAAAAAGTGGCCGCCGCGAGCGCACGCGAATCGGAGCGCTATGCAGCCGAGCAGATGAAAGCCGGCCAGCAGATGCTGAAGGAACAGGACCAGATGATGAAGAGCCTGGGCGTGAACCTGGGGGCCACTGGTGCTTCGGGATCCGCGGATTGCGGTGACGATTACGAGGCCGACGAGATCCGCATGTACCAGGTCATGATCAGCAACGGCGTCGCGCCGCAGTGCAGGAACCTGAGCTGCGGAGAACTTGTCGACTGCGTCGACGAAGTGCTGGACGCGGAGGAAGACTAGCCCGTTATTTCAGGTCGCTGCGCGCTGACTTGATCAGGTCGTAGGCGGCATTGAGCTCGCGGGAGCGCTCCTCGGCGACCGCGCGCATGCTTTCGGGGAGGCCGCGTGCGGCAAGCTTGTCCGGGTGGTTCTGGCTGATGAGCTTGCGATAGGCGCGTTTGATCTCCGCAGGACCGGCGGAAGAGGAAATGCCGAGCGCGGCATACGCATCGGCAAGCCGGTCCTGCGGCGGGGCCGTGCCGGTCGCCGACGGGCCGCCCGTCGCGGCACGCAGCAACGCTTCGAGTTGCGAGACATCCGCCTCGCTCAGGCCCAGGCGCCGCGCAACACGCACCAGCATCGCGTGCTCGGCCGGGTGGATATGCCCGTCGGCGGCGATCGCCATCACCTGCAGCTGCAGGAACAGCTGCAGCAACGGCCGGCGGCCGCGGCTCAGGCCGGCGAACTGGTCGACGGCCGCGTCGAGGTTAAAGTCCGGCTGCTTGCCGCGGTTGAAGGCGTCCTTCGCCTGTTCACGCTGTTCGCCGTGCAGGTTCAGCATGCCGAATATCTGCTCGACGGCTTTGATCTCGTCGCGCGTGACGACCTTGTCGGCCTTGCACAGCGCACCCATGACGGAGAACGTCGCTTCAAGCAGCTGTGTCTGCGCAACGCGCAGCCCGCCGATGAAGGAGCGCTGCAGCGCGAACCCGAGGAAATAAACGACAGCGGCGCCAATGAGCGCGCCGGTCCAGCCGCCGAACAGTGCGCCAACCAGGGCGCCGATGAGGATGAAGAACATCGGCGTAGTCTAGCAATGACCGGCGGCTTGACCGAGCGACCTGAACCCGGGCCGGTACACCGCTTCACAAAAGCTGCAGAAATTCTCCAGACCCGCTGCATGGAGTGCCCGGACGTGGCCGCGCATCCTGAAGCCATTCCGCCATTTAAGGCGGACCGGAACCTGCATCGGAGCAATCGCCATGAACACAAATCCGTCCCTCATCTTTCTCCTCGTTGCCGCCGCCCTGACCGCGTGCAACAGTGGTAACGACACACCACCGGAACGGGCGGTTGCCGTCAGCCCCAGTCCACCGCCGGCCCCGCCTTCACCCTGGACCTACCGGGCGTGCGAAAGCACCGTCGCCAGCAGCCCGGCAGACACCGACGCTGTTACAGATGGCATCTGGCAGGGATCGTTGACCAACGAACTCACGAAAACGACGGAGCCCTGGGCCGCGATCGTGTCGGCCGATGGCCGCTTTCACCTGCGGTCTAGCGGCTACACGCAGATGGCCGGCACGCTGGACGTCGACGGCAACGGCTACACCGGGGAAGGTTTCGCGAAAACAGGCGGCACCAAATGGCACGACGGCAGCCAGGTCAGCGCTTTAACCGTGGCCGGCACGATCGCCGAGCGCGACCGGCTGAGCGGCGACTTCGTGCTCGCATCGGGCGACGCCGGTTGCTTCGAGTTCGCCTATGACGCGGACCTCTACGAGCGTCCCTCGTCGCTCGACCTTATCGACGGGCGCTGGATCGACTACGACGACTGGAGCTTTCTGTGGATAGCACTGGACGTAACCGCCGAGGGCGCGATCACCGGCCTCGACATCTATGGCTGCAGCTACGCCGGGTCGATGGTGCTGCAGGACGAACGCTTTAACCTGTACGCCGTGGCGCTCGACATCCTGCAACGCACGGACGACTCGTACACGTGCTGGGGCCCGGGCAGTTTCGAGGGCTTCGCGTACCTCGAGGATGCCGGCGACGGCTCGATCGCCAACCACTTTCTTCACATGGCGCTCGTCGCTGGCAATAACGCGGTGCGGTTTTCGCTGCACCGGTAGGAGGGGGTTTAGGGGCTGGCCCATGTGCACGTGATGAGATCATCGCATCGAGGACGACGCGCAAACAGGCGGCGCTCAGAACATGACGTTCAGCACCAGCAGCGAGACGACGAGAAACAACACCGTCATGATGCCGCCGACGCGCATGAAGTCGGCGACACGATAGTCGCCGGGCCCCATGATCAGTGCGTTGACCTGGTGCGTCGGAATCAGGAACGCGTTGGAGGTCGATACGGCGACGGTCAGTGCGAACATCGCCGGGTCGGCGCCGATCGCGACCGCGAGGTTGATCGCAAACGGCACCAGCAGCACCGTGGCGCCGACATTGGAGATGACGAGCGAGAAACCGGCGGCGAAAATGGCGAGAAGGGCCTGCAGCATCCACGTTGGCATGTC
>JBFIHC010000142.1:0-2550 GCA_041601995.1 Woeseiaceae bacterium
GTTCGGAGGAGACGACGACCGATGATCCGCTACACGGCACTGTTGCTGATTGCCTTGACGACCTCGGCCTGTGCGCCCATCCCCGTCAGTCGGGACGCCTCGGCCGAGCGCGGCGCGACGAGCGCGACTCCGGCGGAGGAGCGCGGCGCCGCGGCAGCGCCACCTCCCTCTGCAGTACTGATGCAGCAATCCCGCGCGCACTTGGTCCTGGGTGAGTACCCGGAGGCAGCCGCTTCCCTCGAACGCGCGATCCGCATCGAACCCGGCAACCCGTGGCTCTGGCTGGAGCTCGCGAGGGTCCACTACGCGGCGGGCGACAGGCGGCAGGCGGAGGCGCACGCCCGCAAGGCGTCGAGCCTCGCGGGCACCGACGATGCCGCACGCCGGGCCGCCGACAACCTGCTGGCGGCTATCGGCGGCTAGCGCTTGCCTCCGGCCGCTCGTGATTCAGCGAGTGTTCGCGGACGGGTCGAAGCGAACCACCGACAGGGACGTCTTCAGAACGTTAACGCCCGGACGCGAATCGCCTTGCGCGGAAACGTGGCCGGCCGCCATCCTGCAGAGCTGCGGCAATCGTCGACAAGGCAACTTGCGTATACTTCCGGGCGACATGAGCGCGCTGTCCGCCAACAAGCAGGCCAACCCGATTGACGACACCTTTGCCGTGCCCCTGGTGGTGGCCGTAACGGGGCATCGCGATCTCGTCGCGAGCGAGGTCCCGGGTATCCGCGAGCGCGTCCGGCAGCTGTTTCGTCAGTTGCAAGACGACTATCCCGATCGACGCGTGCAGGTCATTTCGGGGCTCGCCGAAGGTGCCGACCAGCTGGTCGCCGAGATCGCGTTGAACGAAAAGCTCCCGCTCGTCGCGGTGCTGCCCATGCCGATGTCCGAGTATCAACATGACTTCGAGACGGCCGGGGCTCGGGCACGCCTGGCCGAACTGCACGCAAGGGCGACCGAATGTATCGAGTTGCCGCTGGCAACGGGCACTACCCTCGCGGGTATCGCGGCACAGGGCGAGCAACGCGCCCGCCAGTATGCACAGCTCGGTGTTTTTCTCTGCGCGCACTGTCATTTGCTCCTCGCACTTTGGGACGGCAAGTCATCGGATGAGCTTGGCGGTACGGCGCAGGTTGTGCAGTTTCATCACGACGACATCATGCCCGGTTACACGCGGACTGTCGGCGCGAACCGACAGATGCTCGTCGATGACGAAAGCGATCTGGTGTATCACGTCGTCTGTTCGCGCGACCGGCCGGGCGGTGCGCCAGCCGATGACCTCGTGCCGCTCGACTGCAGCTGGTTCACGAAGGACCGGGACCAACCGCGAAACCCTGAAATGCCGGACCAGCACCGGCTGATCTTCGAACACGGCGCCGAGTTCAGCCGCGATGCCCGGCGCCACGCCGGGGAAATCGAGGCCGGCAAGAGCCCGCTGTATGCGCCGGAGCAAGCATCCGACGTGCCGCCAGGGGTGGAGGCCATCGACCGGCTGTTCTGCATTGCCGACTGGCTTGCCATCCGCTTTCAGCGAAAGGTGCTGTTGACCCTGCGCGCCACCCACGTGCTCGCGTTCTCCATGGGCCTGATGTTCATCCTGTACACGGATCTTCGCGGCGTCTCGTATTACCTGTTCGCCTTCCTGGCGTTCTTTCTCGTGGCGGCGATCATTCAGAACCGCGCAGCCCGGCGCGGATGGCACCGCAAGTATCTCGATTACAGGGCCCTGGCCGAGGGGCTGCGCGTGCAGTTTTACTGGGCTGTCGCCGGCATCGGGAACGACAACGTGTCGAAATTCACGCACGACAGTTTCCTGCAGACTCAGGAGCCGGAACTGGGCTGGATCCGGAACATCATGCGCATCGCCGGGACGAAGAGCGATGCAGCGAGAAGCACCAGCGATGCAGGCCTGGCTTTCGTTCTTCGGGAGTGGATCGGCGATGCCAATGGGCGGGGCCAGCTGGGGTACTTCGCCGCCAAGCTGGAGGACAAGATAAACCGTAACCGCCTGACCGACGCACTCGGGCGGCTGAGTCTGCTCACCAGCGTTGCCGTCGTCGCTGTCTTCGTGGTCGTGGGTACCCGGCTTCCCGGCGAGTGGTCGAGTCCATTGATGGTAGCGATGGGCGCGACGCTGCTGCTGTACGGTATCCGGCAGGGATACGGCTATGCGACTGCGGAAAAAGACCTGATCAAGCAGTACGAGTTCATGTTGCGGCTGTTCCAGAGCGCACGACGACGGATCGATATGACCCGCGATCCCGATGAGCAGCGAAGGATTCTCAAGGCGCTCGGTGATGCCGCTCTGGACGAGCACGCCGACTGGCTTCTCATGCATCGGGAACGCGCGATCGACCAGAGTGAAGTCTGGCGGATGGGGAGTTAGCAACATGCCGGTCGAGGAAATCCGGGGCCAGGCGCAATGACCGTGAAGAGCTACAAAGCGTTTATCACGTACAGCCACAGCGACTCGAAAGCAGCTGCGCGCCTGCAGCGTTCGCTGGAGTCTTTCAGGGTGCCGGCGCGGCTGGTGGGAAAGCCGGGAAGCCA
>JBFIHC010000143.1:0-2342 GCA_041601995.1 Woeseiaceae bacterium
CGGCTCGACGATCTGCTTGCGACCGTGCGCATGTTCGACGTGGACTGGCTGGCCGGCATGTCGTTCGCAATGTTCAGGCTGGAGTACGCGGATGCGGTGTCCGTGGTCCAGGAAATCGAGACGATCATCGACACCGGCGGCGATACGCCGCTCGCCGGAATCGTTCGTGTGTTGCCGATCGAGCGGGTCAACGGCGTGCTCGTGATTACGCATCGGCCGGAACACATCGACGCCATGCAGGCGCTGATCAAGGAGTTCGACTGGGGGCTGGAAGGCGCCTCGGGCCGTCGCCTGTTCGTCTACGAGCTGCAGAACGGCAAAGCGGAGAACATCGCCAGCGTGCTGCAGCAGATCTTCGGCCAGAAGCCGCTCGAAGACTCCGGCAGCGGCGAACTCGCCGTGCCGGGCGCCGCGAGCAGCGTATTCCGGCGGGCTGAAGCCATATCCAGGCCGCCACCGCTTCCGGGCCAGGCCACCGCGAACCGTGTCGTGCGTCCGGCGGCCAGCGCGTCGCGTACAGCGCCGGGCGGCGAGGGTGAATCCGGGGAATCCGGCGAAGGCATCTCGGCCGAGAGCGAGGCCGAGATAACGATCATCGCCGACCAGGACAACAACGCCGTCCTCGTCATGGCAACGCCGCAGGATTATCACGCGATAGAGGCGACCATCCGACGCCTGGACATCTCGCCGCGGCAAGTCCTCATCGAGGCGACCATTGCCGAGGTGACGCTGTCCAACGGGCTTTCATACGGCGTACGGTGGTTCCTCGAAAACACGGATTGGGAGCTCGGCATCAATGCGCCGGTGCCCGTGAACGCTTCCGGCCAGGGGCTCGCGTTTGCTTTCTTTGACGCATCAAGCGACCTGAAGGCGTTCTTCGACGTGCTTGCCACGCAGTCGGACGTGAAGTTCCTGTCGACACCGCAGGTGATGGTGCTCGACAACCAGACAGCGAACATCCGGGTCGGTGACCAGATACCCGTCACGACCCGCAGCTCGCAAAGCACGACGAATCCCGATGCGCCGATCGTGACCGAGGTCCAGTTCCGCGATACCGGTACCTTGCTCACGGTTACGCCGCGCATCAATGCGGGCGGGCAGATCACGCTGGAGATCAGCCAGGAGGTCAGCATCCCGGGCGCCGAGCCCGCGGTCGGCGGCGGCGGCAACGTGGCGATCGCCCAGCGCACGATCAACAGCAGCGTGATCGTACAGAGCGGGCAGACCGTCGTCCTGGGGGGGCTGATACTGGAGACGACGACCAGTGGCAAATCGGGCGTGCCGATCCTGATGAATATTCCCGGGCTGGGCGCCCTGTTCAGCACCAATTCCACCGATACGTTCCGCACGGAACTGATTATCACCGTCAGCCCGCGGGTCATCGAGGATCCCCGCGAAATGGAGAAGATCACCGAGGAGCTGCGATCGCGCATGGCCCGGGCGAACGAACTTGAGGAAACGGCAAGGATGTCGGGCGGCGGTCCTTGAGGGGCCGCGCAATGTAGACTGGGACTTCGCCGGCCTCGTGCCGGCGCCTGCGTATTTGCAGTGAGAGGTTGCTTGAATGACGAAAAGCCGGTGGATCCTGTACCTCGCTGGCGGCGTTGCTGCAGTGTTGCTCGTGGTACTGATGCTGCCTGTGCCGATCGGCTCCGCCGCACGCATTGTTGCCGGTTCACTGCTCGCGGCGTTGTTTCTCTCGATGCTGCTTCATGCGCGGGCCGATCGCGGCACGGTGCGGGAACTCAGCCAATCCAAACGCGAACTCGAGGAAAAGCTCGACGGCTTGCAAAAAGCGCTGGCGGATTCGCAGTCCTTCAACCAGTCCGTGCTGGACGGTGTGCCGGACCCCGCGATCATCATCGATAAGGATTTCCAGGCAATCGCGATCAACCGGGCCGCCCGACAGGGTATGGGTGAGCGGGACGATGGTGGTGAGCCGGTGCTTTGCTACCACGCTCTGCACGGGCGCGATACACCCTGCGACCCCGCAGAGCATCCCTGCGTGCTCTCGACCGGTGAGTCGTGCAAGCACATCCAGACACGGGTCGATGCCGACGGCATCGAGCAGCTGGTCGAGTTGCGGGC
Source organism: Woeseiaceae bacterium (assembly GCA_041601995.1). GTDB lineage: Bacteria > Pseudomonadota > Gammaproteobacteria > Steroidobacterales > Woeseiaceae > UBA1847. The sequence goes on from JBFIHC010000143.1 coordinate 2,089, forward strand.
GACGCCGCTGTACGACGAAAACGGCGCCATCACCGGCGCCGTCGAGGTACTTCACAATCTCAACAAGCAGGAGCGGCTCGCGCTGCGACTGCAGCGAGCCCGGGAAGATGCTGCCACGGCGCATGCGGCGAGGGCCCAGTTCGTTGCAACCATGAGCCACGAAGTACGGACGCCGCTGAACGCGGTTCTCGGCATGACCGACCTGCTGCGCCTGACGTCGCTGACGCGCAAACAGAAATCCTACGTGCAGATCA
>JBFIHC010000144.1:0-1864 GCA_041601995.1 Woeseiaceae bacterium
ACCAGGTCCATGTACGCGGGCTGGTAGCGCGACATCAAGCGGCTGCCGGCGCGGACGCCGAGATCCTTTTCGGCCGCCGCCGCGGCATCGACATCGTCGATCACATCCTGCTCGGCAAGCGTTTTCAGCACCCAGTCGCGGCGTTCGCGGGCCCGCTCGGGATGACGCCTCGGGTCGTAATAGGACGGGCCGTTGACCAGGGCAACGAGCAGCGCGATCTCCTGCAGCTCCAGGTTCGCAAGAGGCCTGGAGAAATAGAACTCGCCAGCCAGCCCGAAGCCATGTATTGCCCGTTCGCCCTGCTGGCCGAGGTAGATCTCATTGATGTAGGCGTGCAGCAACTCGTCCTTGGAGTAACGCAGCTCCAGGGCCACCGCCATGATGGCTTCCTGGAACTTCCTGCGGAATGTCCTGCGTCCGTCGAGAAAGTAACTCTTCACGAGTTGCTGCGTCAGCGTGCTGCCGCCCTGGCGTATTTCAGCGTGCCGCAGGTTCACCAGCGCCGCACGCACGATCGCCGCAAAGTCCAGGCCGTGGTGACCGTCGAAGCGCCGGTCCTCGATTGCTTTCAGCGCCTCGACGAGCAATGGCGGGATCGCGCCCGGCTCGACCAGCAGCCGGTCTTCATGATGCGACGCGAACAGGCTGCCGAGGCGAACCGGTTCGAGCCGGACCAGCGGCAGCACCGCGTTACTCGTATCGCGCACGGCGGCGACGTGATCGCCGTCGAACCCGACGACCAACGCCCGTGATGGCTCGAGGCCGTCCCAGTGCCTGAAGGGCCGTGTCCAGAGCGCAACCCCGTGGGCATCGACCGCGAATTCTCCGGGCGTCGCGAGTTTCGAAACCTGCTCGTAGCCCGTCTGCCGTAGCGAGGCCATGAGCGCCTCCCGGGTGACGGGCGCCCCGGCGTACAGCTCGAGCGGCGCGGCGTAAACGTGCGCCGGCAGATCCCACCGGCGCCCTTCGAATGCGCTAATTACATGAACGGAAAGGAACAGCACATAGCAGGCAAACGCGGCAAGGATCACGGCCGCAATGCAGCGGCGCGGCGCCCGCCGATACATCGATCGGGTGCGAGCAGCCAGCCGGGACAGCTTCGCGGCGAGTTGTGAGTGCAGTGGTTCCGCCATGAACCGGACGATTCAGGATTCGATTAGGCGCGCATTGTGCGTGAATCGGCTGCCGGACGCCACGGTGACCGGTTGATGGTCACCGCCAGGCCCGGTGATTCGAATCGCCTTGGGTTGTCGCCAGTGCCGGATGATGCCGTAAACGGCTTTCTCCGTTCCCGACAGCCAGCGATCATCGCCCCGGATGCGCACAAGCGCGGCGGCCGACCCGGACCCCGGGATCGGGCTTTCGAGCGGCGGTTCGCCGCTCCTGGGCGGGACCGCCCGCGCGTCGGGCATTGAAGATGATCTCAGGGATACCCCGCAGCAGCCGCTTGCCGGTTTACCCCCTGGATGCGTGAACTTGCTGTGGATGTGCTGCGATGCTAGCAGCGGTCCTCGGGAACCCGGGTCTGGCGGTCGGTCGAACTGGCACCCGGACGTACCCGAACCCGCTTCGGTTTCCGAGCTTGCGCCTTGCTATACACCACGAGCGTCACGGCGCAAGTAACCAAAACCAGTATTGCGAAAATCTCCACCATCATCTCCTCGCTTGCCAATCGTCCTGCATGAGGCGCCGTCCTGTCCCGGCGTTCAAGACGACGAACCACCCCACGGCCACGAGACCATCGCGCGCAATGCCGGGAACGGTACGTGCGCCGGGCCCAGACCGAGCAGACGCGCGAGCCAGTTCGGCAACGCGTCGTGTCCGAGCCAACTCAGTGACTCGCCGTCAGCTTCGAGACGGAGAG